>PKYK01000007.1 GCA_003133665.1 Acidimicrobiaceae bacterium
CCTTGAACCCGGGGACGTCCACAATCTCCGACTGGCGAATCAAGGAGTGGCGGATGGACAAGAGTTCTGACTGATTTATGGCACCGCAAGAACGTTCGTGCTGCCAAAGCGTGACTTCATCGCTTTGTGGGGGAACCTTCGGTTCATTGGCGCGACGGGATGTCGCCCCAACGGGAGATCTCCACAGGCGTCCGTCCATTACCTTCGCGCCTCCTGCCGGTTCTGTCTCCTCTCGCGCCCTTTGAGGTCCCGCCAAGAGGCGGCCGCCCACGCCACTGTCCAACTAGATCGTGGTGCAGCGGCGTGGAGACCGGTCTCCGAGTTTCCGAGGGATCGACGGGCTTAAGCCTCGAGGTTCAGGTGCGAAACCAACTCGATCCAAGTGACGCTGAAGGGTGGACCGGAAATGCCACCCTTGACAAGAGCCTCACCAAGGCGGTCATGCGTGAACGCCTCTTGATGTTCCATGGAGTCCCAGACCTCGGTCACGACGAAGTTTCCATTCGAGCTGAGACCTGCCGAATGCACCAACATTCCGTCGGGCCAATCACCTTCGCCAGTCGCTGGGTCGATTCCGAGTTCCTTGTTCACGGCGTCGTATTCCACCGTGGTCACTCCCTCAAATTCCAAGATCAATTCAGCGGCCATTTCATCCCCTTTTGGGTGTAAGCATGCCGAGCGGCACGGCTGAGATTGTTGCATAGTTCGGGTGACGGCACCAGCAAAACTTCGGTGAACAGATGGAGCACTTGAGTGAACTCTCAGGCCGCGGAGGACGAATAGAGGGTGCCCACGGGTTTGCGTGATTGATCGATGGCGGCCCGACGCAACAGAAGTGCAACCTTGCACTGGCGGCTTGAGGTCGCAAGTCCTGATTAGTGTTGGAGGACTGACGATCACGATTTCGGACAGGCGAGTGAACTTGTGGTGCTGACGATGGCACCGCGTGACCAAGGAAGATCTACTCACAGTCGTCGCTAGGACCGACTAGCCTTCGCCGAACGTCAATTCACTGAGGGGAACTATGGCTTATCTCACCACTAACTTCTTCGAAGGCGGTACCGTCGACCAGTATCGGGTCGTTCTGGGTGCCGCACATCCCAACGGCGTCCTTCCTGCCGGCCAGAAGTGCCATTTCTCGGGTCCAACCGAGGGTGGGTGGCTCGTGGTCGCGGTATGGGACTCAAAAGAATCGTACGATCACTTCATGTCCCAGACCCTCATGCCGACGCTCAGCCAAGTGTCCGGTGGATTCACCGGAATTCCTCAGCGACGCGACGTGGAAGACGTGGACATCGCTTCCGCCTCGCTGTAACGAAGCGAGCCTTGACTCTCTCAAGTTCTGCCAGCGTCGGAGGGCCGACTCCAACAATCTAGTGGCAGCTGGCGTCGTGGAAGTCTCCGTAGGGAGACGCAATGCTGCGGTCACTATCTCAAGGCACTCCAGCCTGCGATCCCCGCGAGAGCGACGAGGATCACTGCTGTAGCTAAACGTAAGGCGCCAGTCTTGACGAACCTCAGGAGGCCCCGTCCGCCGATCACGGCCAGTGCTGCCACGCTCCAAAGCGCCAGCAAGGCCCCCACTCCGACTGAGAGAGGTGAATGGAAGTGAGCGGCCATGTTGGCGGTCAGGATCTGGGTCAGGTCGCCCCATTCGGCAAAGAAGATTACGATGAACGCCGTGGTCACGACCCGGCGAGACGAGGCCACCTCATGCTCGACAATGGACTTCTCCTGACGCTCTTTTGCGGCTTCTCGCAGGGCGAGTATTGCGCCGACAAGGAACATCAGAGAAACAGCGCCGTCTAGTGCTCGGTGAGGGAGCAGATGGAAGAGCGCGACTCCAACGGTAACGGCGATCGCTGCATGTACGACAAAAGCCCCGGCAGCACCGAGCCAAACGGCGAACGGCTTGCCTCGCGTCGACATCACTAGCGAGGCGAACATCGTCTTGTCGGGCAGCTCCCCAAAGAAAATCACTGGGAAGACGGTGACTGCGATGGCGAGATTCATGACCCCCTTTTCTAACCGAGTCGGCGAGCGTTACTTGATCCAGGCGACGGGGCTGATCGACGGCGACGGTGGTGTGCCTGTCCTGACGCTCCTGTGACTTTCAAGCCGAAGGGTCGAAGGCAACAATCGACTGGCTCGTCGTTCCCTGGGAGTTCGCACCCTTTCGCAATAGGGTTGAATTGAATTAAGCAGGAATAGGGGCGTGGTGTATGCAGGTAGCCTACTGGATTGTTGAATCGTGCATTGGAGGCTCGAGCCAGCCAAGTCGTGATTGTTGTCGAAGTCCCGCCGTGACCTATTAGAAATGCAAACTCTCATTGGAGACTGGCCCAAGAACGTCGAGAGCCGTGTTCTTCTAAAACGCACTGGTCCTCCGACAATCCAAAAGCGCAACATGAAGGCTAGAAGGGGATTGGGAACCAGTTGTATCCGCCGTCAAATGTCATGATCAAATGATTGGGGCATTTGGACGACTGAATCGTGCCGAGTTTCCGGGAGACTAAATCATTTCCAACACGGCCAGACTTTCTGATTCGCTGGAGTCATAGTAGGCCGCCTCGAACTCGACCGGCGGCACGTAGTCGAGCGACTCGTGGATCCGCCGGTTGTTGAACCAGTCGACGTAGTCGAGCGTCGCCCATTCGACGTGCTCCACGTTGCGCCAGGGTCCCTTGCGGTGGATCAACTGAGCCTTGTAGAGACCGTTGAACGATTCGGCGAGGGCATTGTCGTAGCTGTCGCCCTTGGAGCCAACCGACGCGACGATCTCGGATTCACCGAGGCGCTCGGTGTATCGAATACTGAGGTATTGAACGCCGCGGTCCGAGTGATGAATGAGCGCCGAGAGGTCACGTCCGTTGCGCGCGTAGATCGCCATCTCCAGCGCGTCGATGGCGAGGTCACCGCGTAGTGAGGTCGACGCCTGCCAACCAACGATGGCCCTGGAGAACACGTCGATGACGAACGCGACCTAGGTCCAGCCGGTGTGGGTCTTCACGTAGTTCAGGTCCGCCACCCAGAGACGGTCCGGCGCTGACGCCACGAACTGGCGATCGACGAGGTCGCTCAGCCGGTGCTGGTTCTCGTCAGGGATCGTCGTCAGCTTGAACTGGCGACCCCGTCGGGCTCCTGAGCGCACTGACCCGGCGAGTGAAGCCCACGCGCGCCGATCACTCGCCTGAACTGGTCGACCAGTAGGCCGTTTGCCCCGTCGACGAGGGTTTCGCCCGCCGGATGAATCCCTGAAACCCGATTTTTAGGAGATATGGTCCGTATCTAGGACATTTAGCCCCCATCATTCACGAGAAGTTCGTTGAGGGGTCTTGATCCATTTTGATGGACTCCTCGGCACTACCCGCGTCGATTGAGCCATTGATCGAGTTGCGTGGGCGTTAACTTCACCTTTTGGACAATGGTTCGGCGACCAAGGGTCGTGTGGAGTCCCGTTGACGTGACTGTGGGCTGCTCTGGTGGCGATTCCGTTCAGGTGATGAGGGCCATGCGTCCATAGGAGTCGTTCAGCACCTTGGTCGCGGGCCACCCGTTGATCACGCGAACGACGAGTCGGCGGCTGCGTCGGATTAGCCGGCCCGGCGCATGGAACAGTCCCCGGCGCATGGCCTTGGGTCTCGCGTTCTTCCCGGATCCGCTGAGACAGAGCAACTGGAACCAACGGACCAAGTCGCCCGACAGGCACACCACGAACAGTCACGCTGCGTTGGCGGCGAAGTTGGTGAACGGCATCGAGGTGAGACCGGAGTCTTTCAGCCGTTGGACGTGGTTCTCGACGTGCGCATGAGCTCGCATGGTGGCGTCGAGTTCGCGCGGGTCGCCCTCCTGATCGGTCCAGAAGCCCCAGTAGCGGAACTCGAGTGAGGGCGCCGGTAGGCTGACCCTATGGTTAGTCTCACTTCGCGTTCGACGCCCGATACCGCGCTAGCCAACTCCATTGAGCGTCTGATCGCGCGTTTCCTCGAGCACCACGGCTCCGAGGACGCCGACCTCATCCGGCGCGCCGGTAGAGCCGCCATTGCCGCCCACGAGGGCCAACTGCGACGAACGGGCGAGCCGTACGTGACCCACCCGATCGCGGTGGCCGGAATCGTCGCGGATCTGGGCCTCGACGGGCCCACGATCGCCGCGGCGTTGCTGCACGACGCCGTGGAGGACACCGGCATCACCACGCAGTGGCTGGCGAGGGAGTTCGGCGACCAAGTCACCGCCGTGGTGGACGGCGTGACCAAACTCGACAGGCTCGAGTTCGATTCGAAGGAGGCCCAACAGGCCGCCACGATTCGCAAGATGTTCATCGCCATGGCCCAGGACTGGCGGGTGTTGCTGATCAAGCTCGCGGACCGACTGCACAATATGCGCACCATCTCGGTCATGCCGATGATTCGCCAGCGGGCGATCGCCCAAGAGACCCTCGACGTGTACGCGCCGCTCGCGCACCGACTCGGTGTCCAGCAGGTGAAGTGGCAGCTGGAGGACCTCAGCTTCGCCACGTTGCACCCGAAGCGGTACGCCGAGATCGAGCAGATGGTGGCCGCGCGCCAGCCGGAGCGGGAGGCGTACCTGACCGAGGTGATGGACACGTTGATCGCCAAGCTCGAGAGCTTCGGCATCACCGGCGACGTTCGGGGCCGACCGAAGCATTTCTGGAGCATCTACGAGAAGATGGTCATCGGTGGCAAGGAGTTCGACGAGATCTTCGATCTCGTCGGCCTTCGCGTTGTGGTCGAAGAGGAACGCGACTGCTGGGCCGTGCTCGGCGCCATTCACGCCCTCTGGTCCCCGGTGCAGGGTCGGTTCAAGGACTACATCAATTCGCCCAAGTTCAACCTGTATCAGTCACTGCACACCACGGTCATCGGACCGCGCGGCAAGTCGGTCGAGGTGCAGGTTCGCACTCAGGAGATGCACCGGCGCGCCGAGTTCGGAATCGCCGCCCACTGGGGCTACAAGGAGGGAGCGTCGGGCAAGGAGATCGCCTGGATGCAGCGACTCGCCGACGTCGAAGAAGAGGAGAACGACCCGATTGCGTTCCTCGAGGCGCTGAAACTGGACCTCGGCCAGGACGAGGTCTACGTCTTCACGCCCAAGGGCCGAGTGATCGCCCTCGTCGAAGGGGCGACGCCGATTGACTTCGCCTACGCGGTCCACACCGAGGTAGGTCACCACTGCGTGGGGGCCAAGGTGAACGGACGTCTCGTGCCCCTCGACACGGTGCTGCACTCGGCGGACGTGGTCGAAATCGTCACGAGCAAGAGCGCATCGGCCGGCCCGTCGCGCGACTGGCTGAACATCGCCATGTCGTCACGCGCCAAATCGAAGATCCGACAGTGGTTCCAGCGCGAGCGCCGCGAGGACGCGATCGAGGGCGGCCGCGAAGAACTGACCAAGGCGCTGCGCCGAGAGGGCCTGCCCATAGCGACGTCGCTCTCGTCGAGCGCGTTGGACGCCGTGATCAAGTCGCTGAACCTCGATGACCTGGACGCCCTGTTCATGGCGATCGACAGCGGACAGATCTCCGCCCATGCGGCCGTCCAACGGCTCGACCGTGAACTGCACGGGGGAGAGGCCGAACAGCTTCCATCGACCGTCACCAGGATGCCGCGCAGCAACCGGACGACCCGGCGCACGGCGGGCGTCTACGTGGAGGGTCTTGATGACGTGATGATCCACCTCGCGCGCTGCTGCTCACCGGTGCCGGGCGACCCGATCATGGGCTTCATCACCCAGGGACGAGGGGTCTCAATCCACCGCGACGACTGTTCGAACGCCGTCGCGCTCGCGCACCGACTCGGCGAACGGATCATCGACGTCGAGTGGGACGGGTCGCTCGGTGGCCAGTACCGGGCGGTGCTCGAGGTGCTGGCCTTTGACCGTTCACGTCTACTGCTCGATGTCTCCAAGGTCGTGGCCGAGTATCACCTGAACATCATCTCGAGCAGTTCGACGACGTCGGGATCGCGAATCGTGCGCATGATCTTCGATGTGGAACTCGCCGATCCCACGCACCTGTCAAGTCTGCTCGCGGCCCTGAAGGCGGTCGATGGCGTCTTTGACGCGTTCCGTCAGCTCCCCGGGCAGAACAAGACCTCATGAGCGAACCGGTCACGCCGTTCCAGGCCCCGGTCGGGACGCACGACGTTCTCGGCCCCGAGTCGGCGAAGTGGGAAGGACTCATCGCCACGTTCGCGGACTTTGCCTATCGCTACGGGTTCTCGCTCGTGCTGACGCCCCTCTTCGAAGAGGTGGGAGTCTTCAACCGCGGCATCGGCGAAGACAGTGACGTGGCCAAGAAGGAGATGTACATCTTCGAGGACCGCGGCCAGCGCCGATTCGCCCTGCGTCCGGAGGGCACGGCGTCGTTGGTGCGAGCCTTCGTCCAGCACCAACCGAAGACGCCGTGGAAGGCGTGGTACATCACGCCGGCCTTCCGCTACGAGCGGCCCCAGGCGGGTCGGTACCGACAGCATCACCAGCTCGGAGTAGAGGTACTGGGCACGGACGACCCGGCGGTTGACGTGGAGGTCATTGCCTTGGCGTGGCGTTTCTACGCCGCGCTGGGACTGACGCGGGTCCGTCTTCTCATCAACTCGATGGGCCACGAAGAGTGCCGCGCCGACTACGTGGCGCTCTTGCGCGAACACCTGGCGTCACAGGCGGTCTGGCTCTGCGATGAGCACCAGAAGAGTTGGTGGGAGAACCCGCTGCGCGTTCTCGACTGCAAGAAGGACGCGTGCATCAACGTCACCATTGAGGGTCCCATGCTGCCCGATCATCTGTGCGACGACTGTCGCGACCACTTCCAGCGAGTGGTCGCGGGGCTCTCGTCGCTGGGAATCGCGTCAACGCTCGATCCACGTCTCGTGCGGGGATTCGACTACTACACCCGGACCACGTTTGAGTTTGTGGCCGAGGCCCTCGAGGGGGCACAGAAGTCCATTGGCGGCGGCGGGCGCTACGACAGGCTCTCCGAACAGCTCGGCGGCAAACCAACGAGCGGCATCGGATTCGGCAGTGGTGTCGAGCGGCTCTTGCTGGCCCTCGAGGCCGAGGGCGTGGCGGATCGAGATCTCCTGAATCGGACGCTCGATCTCTTCGTGGTGGACACGTCGGGCGAAGACGCCGCAACGGCACTGGTCGATCGACTCCGCTCTGCCGGATTCGCGACGGATCGCGCGTACGACCGCCGCTCGATGAAGGCGCAGATGAAAGTGGCGGACAAGTCGGGCGCCCGCTACGCGATCCTCGTTGGTCCTCAGGAGTACGCGGCCGGTGAGGTTACGATTAGAGACCTACGAAGTGAGAATTTTGGGCAAGCGCAGCAGACTGTCGCTCAAAAGGACATCGTGGCGACGATTTCCGACCTATTGACAAAGTGAAGTGACAATGTCCCAGAACCACGAAGCCACGAGTCTGCGCGACTCGCTCTGCGGGTCGGTGAGCGTGGCCAACGTTGGCCGACGCCTCACGGTGTGCGGTTGGGTGGCCAAGCGACGCGAGCACGGCGAGCACCTCGCGTTTCTCGACCTGCGCGACCATTCGGGCATTCTTCAGGCCGTCGTCGAGGGGTCGGTCGACGTGCGCAGCGAGTACGTGGTTCGGATCACCGGCACCGTCTCGCATCGTCCGGAGGGAACCGTCAACGAGCGGCTCGCCACGGGCGAGGTCGAACTCACCGAATGCTCCGTGGAGATCCTGGCCGCCGCCGAGCCGCCGCCCTTCCAGCTCGATGAGCGAATAGACGTTGATGAGCAGGTCCGACTTCGCCATCGGTTCCTTGATCTTCGCCGCGACACCATGCAGCGCAATCTCCGACTGCGCGCCGCGGTCAACAGATCCCTTCGAAAGGCCATGGACCTTCAGGGATTCTGCGAAGTGGAGACGCCGCTGCTCTGGGCCCCCACCCCCGAAGGAGCGCGCGAGTTTGTGGTGCCGTCGCGCCTGCATCCGGGCGAGTTCTACGTCCTGCCCCAGAGCCCCCAGATCGCCAAGCAACTCCTGATGGTGGGCGGCTTCGATCGCTACTACCAGATCGCCCGCTGTCTTCGTGACGAGGATCTCCGAGCGGACCGCCAGTTCGAATTCACCCAGCTCGACCTCGAGGCCAGCTTCGTGACGCAAGATGACATCCTCGGATTCGTCTCCGAGGCCGTCCTCGACGCAGCCGAAGCCGCCACCGGTGCTCGACCCGGTCCGATCGGATCGATGACGTGGGCCCAGGCGCTCGACCTCTACGGCACGGACAAGCCCGACCTGCGCTTCGCGATGGTCCTGCAGGACCTGTCGGCGGTGTTCGCCGCGACGCAGGTGAAGGCCTTTGGTGCAACGACGGTGAAGGCCCTGCGCGTGCCGGGCGGGGCGACCTTCACCCGGAGCCGCCTCGACCAACTGACCGACCAGGCCAAGAGCCTCGGGGCCAAGGGTCTGGCGTGGTTCCGCATCACGAGCGAGGGTCTCGATTCGCCGCTGGCGCGCTTCTTGAACGAGGCCGAAGCGACCGCCATCGCGAGCGTCGACGGCGCCGAAGTCGGCGACCTGGTGTTGATCGTCGCCGACGAGTACGCCCTCGCCTGCAAGGTCCTGGGGACCCTGCGGGTGACCCTCGGGTCACCGCCGGTGAGCGAAGGTCCCCACCACTACGTCTGGGTCACCGAATTCCCGATGTTCGAGGGAGTCGACGAAGACGGCAATCTCATGGCGGCGCACCATCCGTTCACGATGCCGCACCCCGACGACTACGACCTCATCGAGACCGATCCGCTGAGCGTGCGCTCCCAGGCCTACGACCTCGTGCTGAACGGTTGGGAACTGGGCAGCGGCTCGGTGCGAATCCATCGAGCGGATATCCAGTCGCGAATCTTCAAGGCCCTGGGGATCAGCGACGAGGAGGCGGAGAGTCGCTTCGGCTTCCTGCTCGGCGCGTTCAAATTCGGTGCACCGCCTCACGCGGGCTTCGCCTTCGGGATCGACCGACTCGTCGCGATCTTCGCCGGCGAGGAGAACATCCGCGAGGTCATCGCGTTCCCAAAGACCCAGTCCGGTGCCGACCTGATGACCGGCGCGCCCAAGAGCATCACCGAACGTCAGATTCGTGACCTGCGCTTGAAGATGGCCCCGAAAGGTTCGTGAGTTACGTCACTCTTCGATGACGCCGTGGCCCAACGCCTGAAGCAGGCGGCCCCACTCGCCGAGCTGCTGCGGCCGCGCACGCTTGACGAGGTGGTGGGACAGCAACACCTGGTCGGCCCCGAAGGTCCGCTCCGCCGTTTCGTCGAGGCCCGCCAACTCAGTTCCATGATCCTGTGGGGACCGGCCGGAACCGGCAAGACCACGTTGGCTCGCATCATGGCCACCGCCGCCGGGTACGCGACCGCCAGCCTCTCGGCGGTGTCGTCGGGGGTGAAGGACGTCCGCGAGGCGATCACGGAAGCCCGCGCACGCCTCGGCGAGCAAGGACAGCGAACGGTGCTGTTCATCGATGAGGTGCACCGCTTCAACAAGGCGCAACAGGATCTGCTCCTGCCCGCGACGGAGACCGGTGAAGTGGTCCTGATCGGCGCGACGACCGAGAATCCCTACTTCGAGGTGAACGCCGCCTTGATGAGCCGGTCCACACTGTGGCGGCTGCGCAGTCTCACCGACGACGACCTCGCCGTGCTGTGCCGCCGCGGGGCTCAGTTGCGGGCGGCGACCATCTCCGACGAGGCCCTCGAGGCCATCACGTCGTCGGCCGACGGCGACGCCCGAGCGGCCCTCACCACGCTCGACACGGCGATCGTGCTGGCTCGCGCCCAGTCCGGTGACGACGCGGTCGTCGAGCCTGTTCACGTGGCCCTGGCGAGGGACGGTCGGCTCTATCACCAGTCGCGTGACACGCACTACGACCAGGTGAGCGCGCTCATCAAGTCGATACGCGGCTCGGATCCCGACGCGGCGCTCTACTGGCTCGTCACGTTGCTCGAGAGCGGGGAGAGTGCCAGGTTCCTGGCCCGCCGGCTGGTGATCTTGGCCAGTGAGGACGTCGGCCTCGCGGACCCGACGGGTCTGCTCGTCGCCGAGTCAGCGGCGCGGGCCGTGGAATTCGTCGGACTGCCCGAGGCTCGGCTCACCCTGGCCCACGCCACCGTGACGCTGGCCCTGCTGCCCAAGAGCAATTCGATCACCCGCGCACTGGGTGCCGCCACCAGCGCGGTCCAGGCCGGCGGCCTCGTCGAGGTGCCCGACCACCTGCGCGACGCCCACTACCGTGGCGCGGCCGAAATCGGTTTTGGTCGGACCTACGAGTACCCGCACGACTTCGCCAACGGCTGGGTGGCCCAACAGTACCTGCCCGATTCGCTGGTCGGATCACGGTTCTTCGATCCTTCCCCCTACGGTCGAGAGCGCGCGCTCGTTGAACAGTGGCGCGCGAGAAGCCAAGAGGTCGATTCAGTCGATCCCGAGGCGCCGGTAGAGTAAAGCCCGTGGAAGCCGTTGAACTTCGTTCGATTTTTCTTGATTACTTCGCCAAAAACGGTCACACCGTGGTCCCCTCGGCGAGCCTGATTCCCCACGACCCCTCACTGCTGTTCACGATCGCCGGGATGGTCCCCTTCAAGCCGTACTTCCTGGAAGAGGAGATCGCGCCTTACAAACGGGCGGTCTCGATTCAGAAGTGCTTTCGCGCCCCCGACATCGACATCATCGGAACCACGCAGCGGCACCTGACGTTCTTCCAGATGATGGGTAATTTCTCCTTCGGGGACTACTTCAAGCAAGACGCCATCAAGTACGCCTGGGGGCTCATCACCGAGGGTTTCGGTCTGGACCCGGAGCGACTGTGGGTGACCGTGCACATCTCGGACGACCAGGCTGAGGAGATCTGGCGCGACGAGATCGGCGTGCGGCCCGAGCGGATCCAGCGCCTGGACGAGGACAACTTCTGGGGCATGGGCGACACCGGGCCGTGCGGGCCGTGCTCGGAGATCTTCTTCGACAAGGGACCGGCCTTTGGCGCGGACGGAGGTCCCGCCTTCGGCGGCGAAGACCGATTCATGGAGTTCTGGAACCTCGTCTTCATGCAGTACGAGAAGGGTCCCCACGGTTCCCTGACCGACCTGCCGAAGAAGAACATCGACACGGGGGCGGGCTTCGAGCGTATTCTCTCGATCTTGAACGGCGTGGAGTCAGTCTTCGCGACCGATCTCTTCGTTCCGCTGATCGAGACCGCGTCGCGAGCCCTCGACACCCCCTACGGCAAGGACGAGCAGACCGACATCGCGATACGGCGGATCGCCGAACACGGGCGGGCGATGACCATGCTGGTGTCCGATGGCGTTCTGCCTTCGAACGAGGGCCGGGGCTACGTGCTGCGCCGCATCATCAGGCGGGCGATACTGGCGGCCCGGCGCGCCGGCTCGAACGCCTCGCTGACGGCGTCGTTGGTCGACGCCACCATCGCCAAGGAGGGCGGGGCCTATCCCGTGCTCGTGAAGGACCGTGACCTCATTGTCGAGGTGCTCGAGCGCGAGGAGGCGGGTTTCGCCCGGACCCTGCGCACCGGCATGTCCCTGCTCGAGAGCGCCCGCGATGACGTGCTGAAGAGTGGTTCGAAGGTGTTTCCGGGTGAGGTGGCGTTCCGGCTGCACGACACCCACGGTTTTCCGATCGAGCTGACCGACGAGATCGTGGCCGAATCGGGACTCGTCGTCGAGCGTTCATCGTTCGACGTCGCGATGAACGAGCAGCGTGAACGCGCGCGCTCGTCGTCGCGGGCGCTGAACGTGGCTGACGACGCGCAGTATCGCGACCTCATCGAGCGCCACGGCGTCACCGAGTTCGTCGGTCGTGACGTCACGCGCTACAGCATTGAGACCACGGTGCTGGCGCTTCTCGTCGGTGAAGATGGCGTCAGCGAACTCTTCCTCGACGCGACACCTTTCTACGCCGAGTCGGGCGGTCAGGTCGGCGACACCGGGTCCGTCGTCACCGAGACCGGCCGATTCGAAGTGATCGACACCCAGAACGTGACGGGCGGGCTCGTGGCCCATCGGGGTCGGCTGACCGGCGAGGTGCTGCCGAGCCAGATCGCGATCGCCACCATCGACCCCCTGCGGCGCGAGGCCATTCGTCGCAACCACACGGCCACGCACCTGCTCCACGCCGGGCTGCGCACGGTGCTCGGCGACCACGTCCGCCAGCAGGGGTCGTTCGTGGGACCCGACCGGCTGCGCTTCGACTTCTCGCACGGGGCGGGACTTCGAACCGCCGAGGCGGCAGAGATCTTGACGCTGGTCAACACGGACGTTGTCGCCAACGAGGGCGTGGAGACCATTCAGGCGTCCAAGCAGGAGGCCGAGAAGATGGGCGCCGTTGCCTTCTTCGGTGACAAGTACGGCGACCGCGTGCGTGTGGTTCGGGCCGGTTCGCACAGCCTCGAGTTCTGCGGCGGAACCCACGTCGACCGACTGGGCGACATCGGGCAGATCCAAATCGTGAGCGAAGCGTCGATCGGCTCGAACACCCGGCGCATCGAAGCCGTGAGCGGTCTCGGGGCGTACCGGCGAAGCTACGAGATGGAGAGTGCCCTCGGCTCGGTGGCGACGCTCTTGAAGACGTCACTCGACGACGTGGTGCCGGCCCTCGAACGTCTCGTCGAGCGACAGCGCGAGGTGGAGAGGGAAATCGCATCGTTACGCCAAGCGCAGTTGTCCACCTTGGCCGAGCACCTCGATTCGCAGAGCAAGGGCGATGTGCTGGTGGCTCGTGTCGATGGTTACTCCGGCGAGCAGCTGCGAACCCTCGCCCAAGACCTTCAGCGTCGGGGGCGTCGAGTGGTCGTGCTCGCGGGGGCAAGCGACGAGAAGGTGGCGATCGTCGTGGCCACTGATGAATCACTCGACGCGCAAGTGACCGTGAAGCAGCTGGCCGGCCTCGTCGGCGGCGGTGGCGGCGGCTCGGCCCGTCTGGCGCTCGCGGGAGGGCGAGACGTGCAGGGAATCGACAAGGTCATCGCGGCGGCCCTTGCGCTCTAGGGACGTGATGGCCCGCATCCTCGGCATCGACCCCGGGAGCCGTCGTTGCGGCATCGCCATCACGGATTCGGCGCGAACGATGGCGTTTCCCCGTCCGTCGCTCCAGGCGGACGACGCGTTGATGTTGAACGTCTCGCGCCTCGTCGAAGAAGAGGCCGTGGCCCTCGTCGTCGTGGGTCGCCCCGTGGCCCTATCGGGCAATGTGACCGCGAGCACCGAGTCGGCCGACCGCCTGTTCGACGCGTTGCAGGAATCGCTCGCTCCGGTGCCCGTGGTCCAGTGGGACGAGCGTTTGACGACGTTCGAGGCCCAGCGATCGCTGTCCGGCGCCGGAATGAAGGCGAAACAGCACCGCGAGCACATCGACAGCGCGGCCGCGGTCATCATGCTGCAAAACTATCTGGATGGTCTCCGTGCTGAGTAAGCCCCTGGGTCGCGTGATCGCGGCCGGTGTGGGTGTCGTGCTGGTGGCGATCGTCTGGTTCGTGTTGCAGGTCGTCGCCGTCGGAGGGCCGGGTCGCGCGGTGATCGTGACCGTGCACCCGGGCGACTCGATGGCGACGATCGCGAGCGAGATGCACGCGAAGGGCGTCATCAATTCGCCACTGGCGTTTCGCATTGACACGCTCCTGTTCGGTGCCCCGGTGGTGCGGGTCGGCTCGTACGAGATTGCGCAGAACTCGTCATTCGCCAAGGTGAAGGCGATCTTCGGTGCGCCGCCGAACGTGAACGTCGTGTCGGTCACACCGGGTCTGACGTTGCACGAGGTCGCCCTTCAGATTGCCTCTGACATGGGAAACTCGTTCGCCAACAGCTTCGTGCAAGACGCCAACCAATTGGCCAGTGCGAGTCCGTACCGGCCGAACCATTCGCTCGAGGGCCTGCTCGGCATCGGCAGCTACATCATCTCGCCAACCGACACACCACGATCGCTCGTGGAGCGGATGAGTGCAGCCTTCGACAAGGAGGCGGCGTCGGTGGGGCTGAGCCCTTCGACCACCCTGAACGGCCTCAACGCCTATCAATTAGTGATCGCGGCGTCGATCGTCGAAAAGGAGGGCTACTACCCGGTGAACATGCCCCAGGTGGCTCGCGTCATCTTCAACCGGTTGCAGATTGGACAGAAGCTGCAGATGGATTCGACGGTGCTGTACTACCTGGGTCAAGACGGCGGCAAGGTGACGAGTGCCATGCTGCAGCTCCACACCGCGTACAACACGTACTGGGCGTCCGGGCTCACTCCTACGCCCATCTGCGCGGTGTCCACGACCGCTCTGAGCGCCGTGCTACACGCGCCGCCGGGTTCGTGGCTTTACTTCGTGCTGATTAACAAGGACGGCACAATGAAGTTCTCGACGACGTATAAGGAACAGCTGGCAGCTGAGCAAGAGGCCGCCTCCCGGGGTCTCGGGTGATCTGGCGCCTCGGTGTGGTGGGATTTCCCATCGAGCATTCCCTGTCCCCGGAACTTCACGAAGCCGGCTTGGCAATGGCCCATCTGCGTGGTTCGTCCAAGCGAGTCGCCCTGCGCGACGCCACGCCCGAGGACCTGAGAGGATTGATGGGTGCCGAATTCGATGCCCTCTCGGTCACCATGCCGTTCAAGGAGACCGCGGCGACGATCTGTGACTCCCTGGAACCGGTGTCGCAGCGATTGGGAGTGGTGAACTCACTGCTCGCCCGCGACGGCCAGGTACTGGGTTCGTGCACCGACGGCCTGGGATTCCTCGACGCGGTGGACGCTCAGTTCGCGGTGAGGCCCGAGGGCATGGCTGTCGTCGTATTCGGGGCCGGGGGAGCGGCGAGGGGCATCGTTGACGCTCTGGTGCACGCGGGCGTCGGCTCGGTCGTCGTCCACGGAAGAACCGGGGCGAACGTGGAGCGACTGAAGGCGTTCTCGCCCAACGTCTTTGACCACACTCACGCTCTGGATCGCACCGACCTGGTGGTCAACACGCTGCCGGTCCACGCGCGCTCCGAAGTCAATGAGGCGGTGCCCGGGGTGAGCCCCAGCACCCTCGCGATTGATATCACCTACGAACCGCGCATCACGGCGTGGCGCGCGCACTATGAGGGACTCGGCTGTCGCACGGCCAACGGGCTCGGGATGCTGGCCTACCAGGCGGCCCTCCAGATGCAGTGGTGGTGGGACTGCCCGATCGACGGCGCCCGACTGCTCGAGGCAATCCAGTGACCGACACCCTGAGTGCACTGACGTCGAGACTGCGCGCGAAGGACTCGCTCGACTTGAGCCTGTTGTGGGGGCTCATCGCGCTCGGGGTCACGGGCGTCATCATGATCTACAGCGCGACTCGCCAGCCCCTGCTCAACGCGGGCTACAACCCGCACTACTACCTCGAACGCCAAGCGCTGTTCGTCGTCATCGGCGCGGTGGTGATGTACCTCGTCTCCCTGATTGACTACCGGCGCCTCGAGATTGTGGCGACCCCCCTGTACGTATGTGCGCTCTTCGGCCTCGCCGGGGTGTTCGTTCTCGGACAGAGCGCCCTCGGGGCGCAACGCTGGTACAACCTGGGATTCATCCAGGTCCAGCCCAGCGAGTTCACCGTGCTCATCATCATCTTGGCCGTGGCCACGTACTGTCAACGCCGGCCCGACGGCCTCGTGATGTACGACGTACTGCGAATCCTGATGATGGGGGGTGTGCCGCTCGTCATGATCGTGATGCAACCCGACCTCGGTACCTCGATCATCATCGTGATGACGGTGGCGGCGATGATGGTTGTCGCCGGTGTTCCGCCGCGATTCATGACGTTCCTGGCGGTCGTGGGCTCGATTGCCGTGGTCGCGGCCGTTTACTTGAAGCTGCTGCACAAGTATCAGGTGGACCGATTCGTCTCCTTCTTCAACCAGAATTCGACCGATCCGCTGCTCCAACGCTTGATCTACGAGGTCAACAACGCCAAGAGCGCCATTGGTTCGGGCGGACTCCACGGCGCCGGATTCTTCCATGGACTCCAGACGGTGTTGGGCTACGTCCCCGAGCAGCGCACGGACTTCATCTTCACCGCGATCGGCGAGCAGCTCGGCTTCATCGGATCGGCCTTCATCGTGACGCTGCTCGCCTTCGTGGCGTTTCGCATGTTCATGATCGGCAAGAACGCTAAGGACACGATGGGTCGGGTGCTCTGCATCGGGGTATTCATCTTCTTCGCCTTCAGCTGCTTCGAGAACATCGGCATGACGATGGGAATCATGCCGGTGACCGGCATCCCGCTGCCCTTCCTGAGCTACGGAGGTTCGGCGGTGCTCGTCTTCTTCTCCGCCGGTGGGCTCGTGCTCTCGGTATCGCGTCGCACGAGCAGTTAGCCTGTGTCTGCCATGAGCGATAGCGAACCAGTCCCCGAAGTAGCCGACGAGACCGCCATCAGTGAGCCCCTGCCCGAAGTCGCCGGCGAAACTGCGGGCGGTGAGCCAATTCCCGGAGCGGCGGACGACACCACTGGCCACGACATCAAGTTCCTGGTGATGACCGTGGAGTCAGTGACGTTCGACCTCAGCGAAAGCGCGCCGCGCGCCCACCTGATGGAGGCGGAGATGCCCTTCCGCAATCTCTCCATACCTATTGCGCTGCCCGAAGCCCACGCCCTGTACAACGCCATGTTCGGCATCGAGGGACGTCGACCGAGTACCCACGAGCTGACGAGTGCCATACTCCGTCAACTGCAGGCCGACGTGATCGCCGCGCGGATCTTGCGCCACGAGGAGGGTGTCTACTACGCCGAACTCGACGTGATGACCCCGAGGGGCCGGGAACGCTTCGACTGTCGAACCAGTGACGCGCTCATTCTGGCCCTGCGGCAACAGGTTCCCGCGCCGGTTCTCTGCGCTGAAGAGGTGCTGGACAATCTCTATTCGTGAGCGAACTGGACGGCTCGCACTTCGCCGCCGCGTCGTTCCGTGTTGTTCTCGTCCGAGATCCGCAGCAGTAGCGCCACGATGATGTAGTTGGCGAAGAGTGAACTGCCGCCGTAGGCCATGAACGGCAAGGTGATGCCGGTGAACGGCAAGATGCGCAGCACGCCGGCCATGATGAAGAAGGCCTGGAATCCCATGATCGCCGAAAGCGCGGTGGCCGCCAGGCGCACGAAGTCCGAATTGGCCCGCTGGGCGATGCGAAAACCCTCGCCCACGAAGGCGGCGAAGAGGCACAGCACCAAGATGACTCCGAGGAACCCCAACTCCTCGCCAACGGCGGCGAAGATCATGTCGGTGGTGATGTAGGGAACCGAGCCGGACTGACCGAGTCCGAGGCCGGTTCCCGTGATGCCGCCGGCCGCCAAGGAGAACCATCCGTACGCCAACTGGTGCGAGTAGGCGAAGTTCACCGCCGACCATGGATCGAGCCAGAGGGTCACGCGGTGGTGCACCTGGGAGAAGAAATCGGCCGCGAACAGCGCGCCACCCGCGAAGAGACCGACCCCGAGCAGGAGGTAGGTCTTGAGCCCCGTCGTGACCCACAGCAGCGAGAGGAAGAGGGCGAAGAGCAACAACGCGAAGCCGATGTCATTCTCGGCACCGAGGATGGCGATGGCGAAGCCCCACGCGAAGAGGATCGGCAGCAGCGTCTTGGGTGGGACAATCAGCCAACGGCCAATGCGCTGCGTGGGGGTCGAGAGGAGTTCGCGATTCGCGGCGAAGTAGGAGGCGAAGAAGAAGGCGAGAAGGATCTTCGCGACCTCCACCGGCTGGAACGAGATGGAACCAACTCGGACCCACAGTCGGGCGCCATTGACGCCCTCGCCGAAGTGCGGGATGAGCGGCATCAGAAGCAGCGCGATCGCCGCGAGGAGCGTGAGATACCGGTAGCGGTCAAGATCTCGCACGTGGCGCACCAGCTTGAGCGTGATGACCACTCCCAAGGCGCTGATGAAGACCCACATCGCCTGGTAGGCCGCGAGCGGCGGATTCCAGCGGGCGATCTCGACGTAGCCCACACCGTTCAAGAGGGTGGCGATTGGCAGCAGGACCTGCGAGGAATTCGGAGCGTAGTGGCGCACCGCGAAATGCAGTCCGATCGAAATGGTCACGATAATCGTGAGAAACAGCCAGAGGTGAGGAGGCATATGGCCCTTGGCCCCGAGGGACGCCAGAACGTAGAACGACGTGACCATCAGCCACGCCAGGGCCATCAGACCCAGTTCAGTGCTACGAGACGGCGAGGCCACCTTGGCGGACGGACGCTCGGCGGGAGACAACTTGTTGCTCGCGTGCTTCGCCACTATTCCAGAGTAGTCGTACGATAGTGCGCAGCACTTCTATTGCCTGGGAAAGAGTCGTAACACCGTGGCTGTTGATCTTCTCTCGTTCGGACCGGAGCGGTTCTCAAGTCGCGAACTCTCCAGGCTGGAGTTCGGAGCGCGCTTGCTCGATCTCGCCGAGGATCAGCAACTGCCGATTCTGGAGCGGTTCAAGTTCGTCGCGATCTTTGCCGACATGGTCGACGAGTTCTTCCAGGTGCGCGTGGTGAGCCTGGAGGACAAGGTGGCCGCGGGCGTGCAGACACCGTCGGTCGACGGAGTTCGTCCTCGCCAACAACTGGCGGCGATTCGTGAGCGCGTCACGTCGCTGGTGGAGCGCCAGGACCGGATTGTCCTGGACTCGCTCTTCCCCGAGTTGGCGTCGGCCGGCATCGCGGTCGTCCACTTCGTGGAACTTGACGACGAGGAGCGTGCGCACCTCACGGCGTACTTCGACGAGAACGTCTATCCGGTGCTCACGCCGTTGGCGGTGGATCCGGGTCACCCGTTCCCGATGATCTCGAATCTGTCGCTCAACATTGCGGTCACGGTTGTCGACGAGGTGACCGGCGAAGAGCGCAGCGCTCGGGTGAAGGTCCCCAATTCGCTTCCGCGATTCCTTCCGGCCGGGTCGAATCGCTGGTGCCTGCTCGAGGATCTGATCATGGCCAATCTCGGCCGCCTCTTCCCCGGAATGACCATCGGCCGCGCTGATCTCTTCCGGGTGACGCGCAACGCCGACCTGGCCCTGGAAGAGGACGAAGCCGACGACCTGCTCGTGGCGCTCGAGGTGGAGTTGCGCCGCCGACGATTCGGCGAGGCGCTGCGGGTCGAATTGCAGAGCGGGATGTCCAAGGACTTCCTGGACCTACTCGTCGACCAGCTCGAGCTCGACCCATCGAACGTGTACCTGACCGACGCCCCGTTGGGCCTGCACGATCTCTGGAGCCTCTACGCCATGGACCGCCCCGACCTGAAGGGGGAGGGTTGGTCGCCGCTCACCCCACCTCGTCTGCTCGAGGGCGACCACGTGGGCGACATCTTCGCCGCGATGCGCGAAGAGGACATCCTGCTGCACCATCCCTACGAGTCGTTCAGCGACTCCGTCGAAATGTTCATCGCCCAGGCCGCTGACGACCCCAAGGTCGTGGGAATAAAGCAGACGCTCTACCGCACGTCGGGAGATTCGCCAGTCGTCGGATCGCTGATCCGCGCCGCCGAGCGAGGCAAGCAGGTCGTTGCGCTCGTCGAGCTCAAGGCACGTTTCGACGAGGCGGCCAATATCGAATGGGCCAAGGCCCTTGAAGACGCCGGCGTTCACGTGGTCTACGGCATCGTGGGACTCAAGACCCACTCGAAGACCGCCCTCGTCGTTCGTAGCGAAGGCGACACGACGGCGCGCTACGTGCACGTGGCGACCGGGAACTACAACTCAAAAACCGCACGAAACTACGAAGACTTCGGTCTCTTGACGTGCGATCCGGATATCACCCACGATATCGGGGAGCTCTTCAATTTCCTGACGGGATTCGCCCGTCACGCCGACTATCGAAAGATCATCGTCAGCCCGACCCAGACACGCATGCGGATTGTTGAACTCATCAATCGGCAACGCGACCTTGGAGCGATGGGCAAGATCTCGATAAAGGTGAACGGACTCACGGACCCCGCCATCATCGATGCGCTCTATGACGCGAGTGGCGCGGGGGTGGAGATCCGTCTTGAGGTTCGCACGCTGTGCTGCTTGCGACCTGGCGTCGCCGGTCTGTCCGAGAACATCACGGTGCACAGTCTGGTCGGAGAGTTCCTCGAGCATTCGCGCGTCCTGATCTTTGGACGGCCCGGCGAGACGGATTTTTCGATCTATCTGGGATCGGCCGACCTGATGGAGCGCAATCTCGATCGACGCGTGGAAGTGACGGTGCCGATAGAGAATCCCGCGTTGCAGAACGACCTGCTGGACGCCTTCGAGATTACGTGGCGCGATGACCGGTTCACGTGGGTGCTCGGCACCGACCGGCGGTGGCGTCGACTGCAGTCGGTGAATGACTTCTCGGCGCAAGAGGAGTTCAAGCGCCGAGCGCTGGCCCGGGCCCGTTCCTTGGCTCAGCTGTAGCGTCGACGCCGCGTCGCCACTGGAGGCTCGCGTACGCCGCGCCCCCGATGGGGATCGGTATCCAGAAGTTGATCAAGCGGTACGCGATCACGGCGAGGATGGCCTGACTGTGCGGGACGCCGAAGCCGACCAGCGTCGGAATGAGCACCCCTTCCACGACACCCAGACCCGCGGGCGTGACCGGAATGGCGGCGAAGATATAGGCCAGACCGTACGCCACGAGCAGGTCAATAGGTGAGATCACGTGGCCAAACGACCAGATGAACACCCATAGGCACGCCGCGTCCAAGAGCCAGTTCAGTCCGGCCCACGTGAAGGCCCACCAGAGCGTCCGGCGATTGTTGATGAGCATCGTGATGCGCTCGGCCACTTTTCGCAGCAGCGTCGACACCCTGTCCGGATCGAGGATCGGAATGTGGCGCGCCGCGGCTCGCAACCAACTGTCGGCGTGGCGCTGACCGCGTGTTATCAGGAGAATCGTACCGAAAAAGGCCCCGAGCAAGAACACCCCCGCCAGCGCCGCGAATCCGTAGGCCGGATTGAATCCGCGCAGGGGAATCGAGATCACGAGGGCTACCCAGAAGATGATGTTGAGCACCACCGCCGATCCACTACCTTGCGTGGCCAGTCCGAAGGCGTTGGTCTCCTTGGGTACTCCGAGCTCGTTGAAGATGCGGTACGACAGTGCTCCGGCGGGAGCGGTTCCCCCGGGCACCACGTGGCTGATCGCCAGGCCGGCCAGGTTGACCCGCAGGACGTTGTAGCGACCCGGCGAGTACGGATACAGGACCGTGCGCGTCAACTCAACGTACGAGTAGATCGCCGCCAGTTCGCACACCACGGCGAGGATGACCAGCAGCGGATTAAGTGAAGACAGCAGTTGCAGTGATTTGCGGGCGGAAGCGAATTGGGGGAGTACGAGAATCTCAAAAACGAAGATCAGAAGTCCCGTACTGAGGATGATGCGAATTTCGCGAGGCATTGCGAATCGCTTCTTCGTGGCTGGTTCGGACATAAGGCTTCCTTAAGAGTGCCACCAATTCGATGAACGGAGGCGGAACTTCGAAAACGCAGTCTAGATGGCTAGGTACAATTGGCGGATGCGTACGCTCGTGGTACTTCCCACGTACAACGAGATACTGAACGTTGAATCTATGTTGCGCGCGTTGCGACAGATCGTTCCGAGCGCCGACGTGCTGGTGGTCGATGATGCGAGCCCTGACGGGACGGCGGGGAAAGCGCAACAGCTCAGTGCCGAGCTCGGTCAGATCGAGATACTGCGACGGGCGAACAAGAGCGGGCTGGGTGGTGCCTATCGCGCCGGATTCACCTGGGGACTCGAGCGGGGCTACGAGCGTTTCGTCGAGATCGATTGCGACTTCTCCCACGACCCCAAGGCGCTCCCTTCGCTGCTCGAGGCGGCGAACAACTACGAGGTGGTCATTGGATCGCGCTACGTGAAGGGTGGGTCCATCCCCAAATGGTCGTTGTTGCGGCTCATGCTGTCGCGCGGTGGAAATCAGTACGCGTCGCTGATGCTCGGGCTGGGGGTGGCGGATTCGACGGCCGGTTACCGCGTCTACTCAAGGAGCGCCCTGGAGAAGATCGACTTTCAGAGCGTCACCGCCGATGGTTACGGCTTTCAGATTGAGATGACGTACCGCGCCAGGCACGGGGGCGCATCGATTGTCGAGGTGCCCATCTCGTTCACCGACCGGACACTCGGAGAGTCGAAGATGTCCGGTGGGATCATCGTCGAGGCCCTGTTGCTGGTCACCAAGTGGGGGCTCGAGCGGCCGTTTGGGCGATTGCCCTAGACCCGGTCGACGAGCACTGACGACAGCACGCTCGCCAGTTTGTCCTTGGTCTCTTCTCGTTCGGCAATCGGATTGGACTCGCTGACAATGCCCGCTCCGGCCCACGCCTCGAAGTTGGTCCCGTTGATGATGACGCCGCGGATGCCGACCCACCATTCGCCGTCACCGTTCGCGTCGATCCAGCCCAGCGGTCCGGCGTAGTTCCCGCGGTCGTGCTGTTCGAGGCGGGTGATGAGCTCGTACGCGGCGTCGCGGGGAATCCCCCCCACGGCGGCGGTCGGATGGAGCAGACGCAGCACGCTCAGCGCGTCGGGCGCGTCGGAAGGACCATGATGGACGCCGGTCACCCAGCTGCCGAGGTGTGCCAAGGTGCGAAACGTCACGATCGACGGTGACGGGTCCGCGACGATGTCGTCGTAGAAATCCGAGAGCCGTTGCACGATGTCGTCGACGAGCACGCCGTGTTCGTGAAGGTCCTTCGAGCTGCCGAGCAGCCACGTCTCGTAGTCGTCGGGAGCGACGTTGGGCGGCAAGGCAATGGTGCCCGCGAGCGGATTGCACTGCACCATGTCGCCCACCCGGCGAACCAGCAGTTCGGGGCTCGCCCCGACGAAGCGACGTCCTTCGGAGGTCGGCAGGCTGTAGATCGTGCATATTGGCTCGCGAAGGCGCAGACGCGACGCAATCGCGGCGCAGTCGAGGGGCTCTGGCACCGATCCCAGCACGGCGCGCGCCAGCACCACCTTGTCGATCTCCTTGCGACGCAGGATCTCAACGGCGAGGGCGACGTTATGGGCGTACTCCTCGGGAGTCGGCTGGTAGGTCAGCGAGCGGATGCTCTGGGTCTCTTGGGTCGGTGTCGCCTGCGCGCGCACCAGGTCAATCCAGGCCGGCGAACCGTCCAGTGACGTCAGCCACGCTTCTCCGCTCTTCGTTTGAGTCACGGTGTAACGCGGAACGTCGAGCTGGGCCGAAGCGTCGCGGTCGAACGGCAGCGATCCAAAGGCCACGATCCCGGTGCCCGAGGGTCCGTCGTCGCCTACGAGTTCGTGTTCACGAAGTTGAGCCGCTGCGTCGGTGTGCTGCTCGAGTCCGCCGGCCAGGACAATGGTGTCGACCGCGCCACCGAAGCCGCTGCGGATCGTGTCGGAGGTTTCGATCAGCCAGCCACTGCGAGCACCAATGGTTCGCAGTTGGTCTGGGCTGATTGGCTCGATGCGCTTGCGCGTGAATCTCATCGGGAGCGCGTTCCGATGAACTGTTGGCTGAGGCCGCCCATGACTCGGCGGTGATTGACGGCGGTGAAGCCGGATCGGTTCAGCATGCGGACTATCTCGTCGGAGGGCGGGAGATACGCAGTCGACTCGGGGAGGTAGTGGTAGGCCGCCCGATCGGAGACGAGCGAACCGATGAACGGCACGACGCGGCGAAACCAGATTCGAAACCCGGCCCGCCAGAGTCCGGCGCGCGGCTCGGCGACCTCCAACAGTGATATTCGACCACCCGGACGAGTGACGCGGGCCATCTCGTCGAACGTTCCGGCCAGATCAGTGAAGTTGCGAAGCGCGTAGCCACAGGTCACGCCGTCGAAACTGGCGGTGCGAAACGGGAGCGCGGAGGCGTTGGCCTGCACCCGCTCGGGCATTTCGCGGCCCGCGTGCAGCATCCCGTAACTCAAGTCGGTCGCCACGGCTCGCTGGCTCTGACGACTCAACTCCCTCGTGAAGTCGCCGGTGCCGGCGGCGACGTCGAGCACAAGGCTGTGGGGAGCCAGTCGCAGGTCGGCGACGGCCCGACGGCGCCAGCGCGCGTCGAGACCGAAGGTCATGAGCTTGTTGACGAACTCGTAGCGTTCGGCGATGGCGTCGAACATCTCGCGTACCTGGCGTGTCTTCTCTTCGCCCTGGGGGAGTTGGTTGGTTGACACGGGGCTCAGTGGTAGTAGCGAAAGACCACTTGTGCGACGCACGAAGGCTTCGCGGCATCTCTCACTTCGACAACGACGTCGAGGGCTACCTGCACGCCGCCCGGCACGGGTTCCACGGACGCGACCGTGGCGCCGGCTCGTACCTCGGAGCCGACCGGGACAGGGCTCGTGAATCGGACCTTGTTGGTCCCGTAGTTGACACCCATTGACACGCCGTCGACGTGCATCACGCCGCCTAGGAGAACGGGAATCAACGAGAGCGTGAAGTAACCGTGAACGATGGTGTGACCGAAGGGGCCAGCGGCCGCCCGGACCGGATCCACGTGGATCCACTGGTGGTCACCGGTCGCGTCCGCAAAGAGGTTCACCGCTTCTTGGGTAATGGTCCGGTAGTCGGAATAGCCGAGGTCAGTTCCAACGAGGGGCAGCAGATCGTCGATGCTCTTTACGTGTGTCGTCATAACATCCTCCATCGAGACTCTATCTTTCGAACCCACTGGCTCGTTCTTTCGTGCACCAATAGGATGGGCCAATGGCTAATGAAGTCCACGACGAACGGCATCGCCAGATCTCCGATGGTTGGGTTCGGGCGGGGATCTTCGGAGTGAGCGACGGTCTGGTCACGAACATCTCGCTCATTCTGGGATTCGCTGGTGCCAATCCGGGCCACAACGTCGTTCGCCTCGCCGGTCTCGCCGGTCTGGTGGCCGGCGGTTTTTCCATGGCGAGCGGTGAGTACCTCTCGATGCGGGCCCAGAAGGAACTTCTCGAGTACGAGATCGATATCGAGCGAAAGTCCCTCGCGGACAGCCCCGAGGCCGAGCAGGAGGAGTTGCGGAACCTCTTTATCGCTCGCGGGATCGACGGCGAACTGGCCGAGCGTCTTTCGACCGACCTGATGCGCGATCCCGACTTGGCCCTGCGCACGCACACGCGAGAGGAACTCGGCATCGATCCTTCGGCCACCGGCTCGCCGTGGCGAGCGGCGATCTCGTCGTTGGCGGCATTCTCCGCGGGAGCATTTGTGCCGCTGCTGCCGTGGCTGTGGTCGGCGTCGGGCAACGAGGTGTTGTGGTCGATTCTGTTCGCCGCGATCGGATCGGCCGCGGTTGGGGGAGCCATTGGCTGGTTCACCCGCCGAGGCATCGTGCGCTGGGCCCTTCGTCAGACATTCATTGCCGCTATGGCGGCTGCGGTCACGTTTGGCGTAGGCCGGCTGGTTGGTTCATAGTTCTTCGGTTGAACCGGACGAGATGGTCTTCTCGTTCGACGCGAAAGCCCAGCGACTCGTAGAGCCTCTTCGCTTCGGCATTGGATTCGTCGACGAAGAGCACCGCAGTGGCAACGCCCTTCTTTCGCAGCGCGGCTAGTCCTTGGGTGACCATGACCCGCCCGAGGCTGCGACCCTGAAAGTCCGGGTGCACCGAAACGACGTAGATCTCGCCAAATCGGTCCGGATGGAGTTCGTGAACCTTGGTCCAACACGACGCCGCAAGACGCCCGTCGATTTCGAGGAGGAGGAATCCCGAGGGATCGAACCATGGCTCTTGGGTCCGCTCCGCGAGGTCGTGGAGGAGCCACGCACCCTGCTCGGGGTGGTTAGCGAAAGCGGCGTTGTTCTGTTCGAGCCATCGGTCCTCGTCACGCTGGGGTTCAAAGTTGCGAAGCGTCGAGCCCGCCGGCACATCGGTGACGGGCACCGGAAGAGCGACTCGCAGGAACTGCAACGTGCGAATGACCGCGCCCGACTTGACCGGGTTCGCGTCGCGGGTCCACCAGTCGACTTCGGGATGGGTCAGCAGCACGGCATCCAGCAGTTGCTGGTCGAAGCCGCCGCCGCACATCTCGATCGTGGCCCGATCGGACCCGCTCAACAAGGCGTAGCCGATGAGCGACCCGTCGCGGTATTCGAGCCAGTGTTCGCCGGGCCAGCGGTGGACCACGGTTCGGCGGCGACCCTCGTCGATCGCCTCACGACCCAGTTGCACCTCGGTACGGTTCAAGAGGTTGAGGACCTCGAGACGTTGTTCGGGTGTGAGCGAGAGCGTGCACCGCCACGAAGCGTCCATGCCCGAAGATTACCGGTCGGCCCTAGTTGATCCGGCCGGCAACACGGTTGAGTCGGCGCAGCAGAGCGCCGACGGTGCGTTCAGCGGCGATGAGTTCGGTGTAGACGTCGCTCGCCATCGCCGATCCCTCGGCCTCGACGAGGGCCGTGATTCGCGCGGAGAGCTCGGTCATGGTCGAGGTGATGGTGTTGAGCTCGGTCTGCATTGTCATCGACAGTGGCCTTTGGAAAGGTAGGGCGTGAAGGCACGCGTTGGCGAATACTGTAATGGTCTGTGAATACATCGACGATCACTTCAACGCAGCCGTTGCTGGAATGGTCGCAAATCGCCGTGCGCGGACCCCAGAGTGAGCAATTCTTGCAGGGCCAGTTGAGCCAGGACCTGACTCGACTCGACCCGTCGGGAAGTTGGTCGTTGCTCCTGCAGCCCGACAGCGTGGTCGTCACTTCGTGCTTCGTGGTTCGCGAGGCCGACGGATTCACTCTGACCCTCGCGCGCGATCTCGGCGAGAGCGCGTTGTCGCGGCTCCGTCGATTCCACCTTCGAGTCGACTGCACCTTGACCCTCACCGACGTCGAAGGCGGTCCGTTCGAAACGGCGTTGGAAATGATCAGCGCCGGATGGCCGGGTAGCGCCGAGTTCGCGGCCGGGCTGACGCCGCAGAGTTTCGGCGCGTCGTTTGTGGGAAAGACCGTCTCTTTCGCCAAGGGATGCTTCACCGGCCAGGAGCTGGTGGGTCGACTCGACGCTCGTGGTTCGAGCGTTCCGTGGCGCCTCGTGCGGGCCGAGGGCCCGAGCGTCGCACGAATCGATGAAGTGCTGCACTCAAAGGGACCCGACGGCCCCCAGGGCGTGACGACCGCCGCATCCACGGGCGACGCGATAGCGGCGTTGGGGATCGCGCATCGTTCGCTCCTGGACCCCGCGTACCTCGCCGCGTACCCGGATGTCACCATCGAAGCGATCCCTTAGGGTGCGCGGGAGCACGCTGAATTAGCCTGACCACCATGGAGGCTGTTCGTGCGACTGCTCATTGAGGGACTGTTCATCAAGGTGTCGGGGGTGACGACCGAGGAGGACGCACTCTTTGCGATCGGACTCGGGGCGAGCGCCGTCGGTTTCGAATTCGGTCCGACTCCGCGACAGATCTCGCCATCGGTGGCGCACGACATTGTTCGCCGTCTGCCCCAGGGGGCAATCTCGGTGGGCGTCTTTCGAAACGAACTGCCGAAACGAATTGTCGAGATTGCCAACACGTTGGGCCTTACCGCCGTGCAGATTGACGGAGCGATGACTGGTGAGCAGCTGGGCTACGTGGCCGAGCGCGTGAACACGGTGCTGCGAACCATTCCCAGCACCAGCGTCATAGATTCGCGCACGTCGTATTCGGGAGCGGACTACCTCTTGATCCCCGAGTCCGACGATCGCGACTCCCTGGTGGACTGCCTCGACACCTTCCTGGACGAGACCATTCGAACGCCACTCATCGCCTCGGGCGGCCTGACGTCGTCCAACGTGATCGACGTCGTGCAGAACTACCCGGTCTGGGGCGTCGACGTCCGCGGTGGTGTCGAGACATCGCCCGGCGTGAAGGACCCGGTGTTACTCGGCGAGTTCATTGCCAATGCCCGATGGGCGTACGAGAACTCCTACGTCGATCGTCACCACGACGACTGGTTCTGATGCCTAGGCGCGGTGCCGGCGGAAGATCACGCTGCCGTTGTGACCGCCAAAGCCGAACGAGTTCGACAGGATCACGTCGACCTCCATTTGACGGGGAGCGCCAATGACGACGTCGAGCGCCACCTCGGGGTCGATGTCGGTGGTTCCGGCGGTGGGCGGGACCGTCTGGTTCAGAAGGGTGAGCACTGACGCCACACCCTCCAACGCGCCCGCCGCCGCGAGGGAGTGACCGAGGTGCCCCTTGATCGAGGTGACGGGAGGAGGGTTCTTGCCAAAGACGTGATGAACGGCGATGGCCTCAGCGAGATCGTTCAGCGGCGTTGACGTGCCGTGGGCGTTGATGTGCGAGACATCGCTCGCCGTGATGCCGGCGTCGGCCAGAGCGAGTTCCATGCAGCGAATCGCACCGCCGCCGGCCGGGTCGGGCGCGGTGATGTGGTAGGCGTCAGCGGTGGATGCGGCACCGATCACCTCGGCGAAAATGGTCGCGCCGCGGGCCACGGCGTGGTCCCACTCTTCGAGGATGAGGACTCCGGCACCTTCGCCCATGACGAAGCCATTGCGATGGACGTCGAAGGGACGCGAGAGCCCTTCGTTGCTCAACGCCGTCATGTTGCGAAAGCCGGCTTCAGCGATTTCGACGATCACGGCTTCCGCGCCTCCGGCGACGGCGACACTGCAACGTCCCGTCGCGACCAGTCGCGCGGCGTTGCCGATCGCGTGCGTTCCCGCGGCACAGGCGGTCGTGACCGTTTCGGCCGGTCCGCCTAGTCCGAAGCGCATGGACACGGCGGCAGTGGCGGCGTTGGGCATCATCATGGGGACCATGAAGGGCGACACCCGGTCGGGTCCCTTCTCGTTCAAGACCCGCATCTGCTCGAGCACCGTCTGCAGGCCCCCGATGCCGGTCGTGACGATGCTGCCGGCGTCAACGATGGGTCCGACCAGTCCGCTCTGACGCCACGCCTCGTCGGCGGCCATGAGGGCGTAGAGCGCAAACGGATCGAAACGACGAAGTTCCTTGGGGCCGCCGATATGCGAGGCGTCGAATGGGGCGATTCTCTTGCTGGCGGGCGCCGTGTCCGTGAGGAGTGATTTCCACAGTGCCTCGACGCCGATGCCGGCACACGTCAGTGCACCCAGCCCCGTGACGGCGACCCGGCGACCCGAGATGGGCCCCGACGGGGTGACGGCGACCTGCACTACAGCTTGGCGTAGATGAGCTCGAAGGCTTCGCCGACGGTTCGAATGTCCTTCAACTCGTCCTCGGCTACTTCGATATTGAAGGTCTCCTCGAGCGCCATCACCAGTTCGACGAGGTCGAGGCTGTCGGCCCCGAGGTCGTCACTGAATGACGCCTCGGGCTTGACCTGTGAGGGGTCAACCGCGAGTACCTCGACGGCGTTGTCAGTGAATTTCGCGAGTGCTTCGTTACGGTCCATGGTTCTACCCCTTGTTTAATATCGCTCCATCGTACTAAACGCCGTGGAGCCCATCGTCGCTAATGGCCGAGCGCGAGCCCTCCGTCGGCGGCAATGACCGCACCGGTGATGTAACGAGCGTGGTTACTCGCCAGAAACCCGACAACGCCAGCGATATCCGAGGGCTGTCCGATGCGACCCATGGGGATCATGGCCGCCATCTGGTCCTTGGCCGGTCCGAGATCGCTGGTCATGTCGGTCTCGATGAGTCCCGGAGCGACGACGTTCACGGTCACGCCACGGGTCGCCACCTCCTTGGCGAGGGACCGGGCGAGTCCCACGAGACCGGCCTTAGCGGCGGCGTAGTTGGCCTGTCCCGGGACGCCGATGAACGGGCTGATCGAGCCGATGAAGATGATCGAGCCCTGGCGGGCGCGCACCATCGAGGCCATGGTGGCCCGCACCGTGTAGAAGGCGCCGTCGAGATCGGTGGCCATCACTTCGCGCCACTGCTCATCGGTCATTCGCATCGCGAGGCCGTCGCGGGTAACGCCCGCGTTCACGACCGTGACCCCGACGGGCCCGAACTCCTCGATGGCCGCCTTCACCGCCTCGTTCACCTCATTCGAGTGCGACACGTCCACGGCGAAGGACTTCGCGCAGCCCGACGGCGCATCGCCCGAGCGCGAGAGTGCGACCACCCGGTCGCCCAGCCCGATGAAGTGATCGGCGATCGCGGCGCCAATGCCGCGGCTGGCTCCGGTGACGATGACGTGACGGCTCATAGAGGGATCTCCCGCAGTTCGGAAAGCGTCGACGGTGCGTACTGCTCGTCGAACGAGCGGATGCGCTTGGTGAGTCCGGTCAGCACCCCGCTCGGGGGCATCTCGATGGTCGTGGTGACCGACTCCGGAAGAGCCAGGGTCGCGTCGAGGAACTCCACGGGTGAGGTCAACTGGCGAGAGAGCAGGGACCTCCACTCCTCGGCGGTCGTGTGGACGCGACCATCGACATTGGCGACCAACGTGGCGTCGGTGGCTCCCCACCTGGTGGTCGCGAGCGCGGCGTCGAGTTCTACCTGGGCGGGAGCCATGAGCGGCGAGTGAAATGCGCCGCCGACAGAAAGGGGAGTTGCCCGGCGCCAGCCCAACTCGCGGTGGCGCGCCAGCAGATCGTCGAGTCCTTCACGCGTCCCGCTCACGACGATCTGATCAGTGCCGTTGACGTTCGCGATCCACACCCCCGCCAGACTCGCCAGCGCCTCGCGGGCTCCGTCGCCGCCTCCCATCAGCGCCACCATCGACCCGGGGGTCGCCTCGGCCGCACGGGCCATCGCGGAGCTGCGCACCGAGATCAGCCGGGCGCCCTCATCAATGCTCAAGAGACCCGAGGCGACGAGAGCGGAGAACTCGCCGAGACTGTGGCCGAGCAGATACCGGGGTCGTATCCCGAGATCGAGTAGTTCGAGGTAGCCCACGATGGAAAGTGCGAACGTCGCGATCTGCGCGCGGTCCGTCCGAACGAGTTCCTCGTCACTGGCCAACGTGACGAGGACTTCCACGTCGAGCCCCGCCGCGTCGCTGATGCGCGCGATCTGGTCCCAATGGCGCGACGCCTGCCACGCGAACCCCGCACCGCCCGAGAGAGATCCCTGACCGGGAAAGAGGGCGACGACATCGTCGCGAAGGGGGAGAGTTGGCCAATCAGACATGTCCTAAAGGTAACAGCGTGCCCGGAGTGGGACTCGAACCCACACACCCTCTCGAGTAAAGACTTTTGAGGCCTCCGCGTCTGCCGATTCCGCCATCCGGGCTGCGGCGACAACGGTAGCAGTAACCGTAAGGTGGCTGGCATGAAGGTGACGTTATGGCGCGAAGACGTGGCGATTCTGCGCCCGGTCGCCGCCGTCGCGCAGCGCCACGACAACCGGGTCCGTCTGTTCGTCCGACTGGAGCACGACGACGAGTGGGGATTCGGCGAGGTCGCACCCCAGACGAGAGCCCTCAACGGCGACCCGTCGGTCGACGAGGTCATTGACGAACTGGAGTCCGTGGTCCTTCCCCAGTTGCGCGAGGTCGTGAAGCGCGAGGGTTCGCCGCCCTCGTGGACGAGGGTCGCCCGTTTCGCGGGATCGCGGCCCAGCAGTCCGGTCGCGGTGAGCCTCGTGGAGATGGCCGTGCTCGACCGAGAACTGCGCGCGACGCATCGCGAGGCCCGGGCGCTCTGGCCGAAGCGTTTCTCGACCCCGGTTCAGAGCACGGTGTCGCTCCTGGACCTCGATCAGCCGTGGGTGATTGGCGACGACGTCGCGCGCGTTCGGGTCAAGACGGCCCCCGGACCGTTGGCCAGTGGGGCCCTCGACCGGTTGGCGGCGCTGACGGTCCCGATCGTGCTGGACTTCAACTGCTCGGCGAACGACGCCGGCGACGTGCTCGAGCAGGTTGCCCAGATTGGACCGGCCGCGACCATCGCGGCGGTGGAACAGCCGTTCGCGCCGGGCAATGTCGTTGACCACGCGGTGCTCGGCCAACGGCTCCAGGTTCCGCTCAGTCTGGACGAAGGGGTTCGGTCGTTGCGCGATCTCGAACAGATTGTCCGCTACCGCGCGGCAAGGATCGTCTGCATCAAGCCGGCGCGCGTCGGGGGGCTCGCGAATGCCCGGACCCTGGTCGCCAAGGCCACCGAGCTCCACCTGGTCCCGTACTTCGGAGGATTCTTCGAATCGCCCTTCGCTCGGGGCGTCCATCGACTCCTGGCCGAGCACTGTGTCGGTGAACCCAGCGATCTCGCGGTCGTCGAGCTGGCCGGTCCGCTGAGCGGCCACGAGGTGGCTGACGCGCCAGGTGGCTTTGGAATCGCCCCCGCGCCCGGGATGCTCGAAGGGGCCACGGTCATAGCGGCGGGGGGCTGAGGGCGGTTTTACACTCGAAGTATGGGTTCTCGGTTCCAGAAGCGGCATTTGGAAGATCTGCAACGGCGCCTCACGACCGCTCGTGAGAGCCTGCGAATCCTCGAAGAGCAGGTCGCGGTCTGGAACGACGCCCTCGACGACGCGAGAATCCGGTCCCTGGTCTCAGAGACCCCGCTGCAGACGCAAGAATATAACGAACTGTCTCGCCACGTGGTGGCGGCGAACGCCGAGTTGCAGCGCCGCTCTTCGGAGGTACGTAGCCTGATGGTCGAACGAGATGCACTCTTACGTAACTGGAACCCGAAGGACGACAATGGATAAGCGAGTAGTGATTGCCGACGATGAGTCCATCATCCGTTTGGATCTGAAGGAGATTCTCGAGGGCGACGGCTACCTGGTCGTCGGAGAAGCGGCACGCGGCGACGACGCGTTGGCCATGATTCGAGAGCACAAGCCCGACCTCGCGCTGCTGGACATAAAGATGCCGGGCCTCGACGGGATCGAAGTGGCCCGAGAGCTGAAGGGATCGGACACGGTGGTGGTCCTGCTGACGGCCTTCAGCCAACGATCGCTGATCGAGAGCGCCCGTGACGCGGGGGTCGTGGCCTACCTCGTCAAGCCGTTTCGCAGCAGCGAGATCCTTCCCAAGCTGGCCGCGATCCTGAACCCCGCCGCCGATGAGCCAATGGAGGCGGCCGAGGTGCACCACGCCGACGACAAGATCGAGACGCGAGACATCGTCCAGCGCGCGAAGCAGGTGCTGATGGACAAGCGCGGACTCGACGAGCCCGCGGCGTTCGAAGTGATTCAGCAGTCGGCCATGCGCGGGCGAACCCGGATGCGCGACGTCGCCCAGCAGATTCTGAAGGGCGAGTTCCTTGGCTGAGAGTGCGCCCGAACAACAGCCGCTGGTGCTGTTGGACGGGATGTCCCTGGCGTTTCGGGCCTTCTTCGCGCTGACCACCGAGATCGCCACCTCCGAAGGCCTCGTGACCAACGCCCTGCACGGCTTCGCGTCGATGCTGCACTCGCTCATTCGCTCACAACACCCCCGGGCCCTCGCGGTGGCCTTCGACCTGCCCGGAGGGACATTTCGTGACGCCATGAGCGAGGACTACAAGGGTGGTCGAGCCGAGACCCCGGTCGAGCTCGAGCACCAGTTCGAACTCATCCGACACCTCTGTGACGTGCTGCACATTCCCGTCCTCGGCGTCGCCGGCTACGAGGCCGACGACGTGTTGGCGACCCTCGCGACGTGGGGCCGCAACGAACAGATTCCGGTCGTCGTGGTCACGGGCGACCGCGACGCGTTTCAACTGGTGGAGGACCCGTACGTCAAGGTCCTGTACAACCGGCGCGGGGTCTCGGACTATTCGCTCTACGACGAAGCGGGAATCTTCGAACGCTGCGGCATCGAACCCCGGCGCTATCCGCTGCTGGCGGCGCTGAGGGGCGACAGCTCGGACAACCTGCCGGGCGTCCCGGGCGTGGGGGAGAAGACCGCGGCGAGGCTCCTCGCGCAGTACCGCGACTTCGACGAGCTTTACCAGCATCTCGACGACCTCACTCCGAAGCTGCGCGAGAACCTCGCGAAGTTCGAGCAGCGGGCCCGCAACAACGAGGCGGTGATGGAACTCGTTCGCGACGTGCCGCTCGATTTCACATTGCACGACCTGACCCTCGGTGGCTGGAATCGTGGCGAGGTGGCGGCGTTCTTCGAGCGTTTCGAGATGAACGCGATGCGCGCCAGATTCGAGAAGCTGATGACCGAGGGACTGCTCGGCGGCCCGTCCGCCACGGCCGCGATCCCATCGGCGGCCCCTGCGGCGGGCCCGCCCACGCGTTCGGCGTCGTTGGGGGTCGTCATGAAGTCCGCATCGGCCCTGGTCGTTGCCTTCAACGCTGCGAGAGTCGCGGCCTTCGACCCGGCCCGGGGATCGGTCGGCGTCGGGGACCTGGCCGAGTTCTTCGAGCTGGTGGGCGACACGGCGCTGAGTGGCCACGACCTGAAGGGCCTGTACCGTCGGGCCGCCCAGCGCGACCTCGCGCTCAGCGAACCGGCGAACGACAGCTCGATCATGGCTTTCCTGGTCGACGCCACGAGCGGCCGCTACGAGCTGGGTGACGTCGCTCAACGATTCTTGGGTGAGCCGGTGACGAATACCGCGCCGTCGCTGTTTGACGAGGCGTCCGATGACGACGCGCTCTTGCGTGACGTCCAGCTGATATCGCGACTGTGCGACCATCTTCGCACCGAGATTGTCCGGTGGAAGCTGGACTTCGTCTACGAGCAGGTGGAGTTGCCCCTGGTGGCGGTGTTGGGGCGGATGGAGGCGCGGGGCATCTGCGTCGACGTCGAGATGCTCCGCACGATTGCCAACGAGTTCACCCTCGAGGCCAGCAGTCTGGACGCCCAGATCCAGAGGGTCGCCGGTCACGAGTTCAAGGTGAACTCGCCCCAGCAGTTGCAGACCGTTCTCTTCTCCGAGCTCGGACTGACCGCGGTGAAGAAGATCAAGACGGGCTACTCCACCGATGCCTCCAGCCTGGAAGCCATCGCCGACGAGCACAAGATCGTGCCCCTGATCCTGCGCTACCGCGAGGTCGAGAAACTGCGCAGTACCTACGGAGCCCCGCTCATCGACGCCGTCGGGCCCGATGGCCGGATTCACGCGACGTTCCACCAGACCGTCGCTCGCACCGGCCGACTGTCGTCGGAGAATCCGAACCTGCACAACATCCCGGTGCGCAGCCAAGAGGGCCGGCGCCTGCGCTACGCCTTCGTGCCGACGCCCGGGTGGCAACTCTGCGTCGCGGACTACAACCAGATCGAGCTGCGCATCCTTGCCCATCTCTCCCAGGACAGCGGTCTGCTGGCCGCCTTCGCGTCCAACGAGGACGTCCACCGCACGATCGCGAGTTCGGTGTTCGGAGTGCCCGCCACGACCGTGAGCTCAGAACAGCGAGAGCAGGCCAAGGCCGTCTCCTACGGGCTGGCCTACGGCATGGAGGCGTTCGGCCTGAGCCAGCGGCTGGGCGTCCCGGTCAGCTCGGCCAAGGAGATCATGGACAAGTACTTCGCCGGGTTTCCGAGTCTGCGCGCCTACATGGACGCGACGATCAAGGAGATTCGCAGTCAGGGCTACTCGCGCACCGAATTCGGCCGGATCCGCCCCTTCCCGGACCTCGCCACGGCGGTGGGGCCCCAGCGCCAGGCGGCCGAGCGTCAGGCGATGAACGCGGGGATTCAAGGTCTCGCGGCCGACATCTTCAAGTCGGCCCTCGTGCGGCTCGATCGGCGGTTGACCAGCGAGGAACTCGAGGCCCGGCTGATCCTGCAGGTTCACGACGAGGTGCTGGTGGAGGCTCCTCGCGACGAGCGCGAGCGGGTAGAGGCCATCATCATCGACGCGCTGACCAACGCGGCGTCGCTCAGCGTGCCCCTGGAGATCTCGCTGCACTGGGGCGAGAACTGGGCCGCCGCCAAGGGCTGAATTGGCGGGTGCTAAGGTCTTTCTCTGGGTTTGCACCGGAGACCCAGTCCCTATTGCCTAGCTGACCCCGGTGTGGTCTTTACGAAAGTAGTACCTATGTCGGAAGGCACGAGCCTCCTCTCCACCCAGCAAATGGGTACCTTCGACGCCGAGGGAAATTACGTTCCCCGCGTCATCACCGAAGACAACATGATCGGCACCGACCTCGCCACCCTGGTGGGCGACAGCGTGCTCGAATTCGAAGACGGTGACCTCGTCACCGGCACCGTCGTCAAGATCGACCACGACGAAGTGCTCTTGGACATCGGCTTCAAGTCCGAAGGCGTGATCCCGGCCCGCGAGCTCTCAATTCGCAACGACGCCGACCCCGCCGACATTGTCTCGCTCGGCGAGCGCATCGAATGCCTCGTTCTCCAGAAGGAGGACAAGGAGGGCCGTCTCGTCCTGTCGAAGAAGCGCGCCCAGTACGAAAAGGCCTGGAGCAACATCGAAGAACTGAAGAACCGCGACGAAGTCGTGAAGGGCGTCGTCATCGAGGTCGTCAAGGGCGGCCTCATCGTGGACATCGGCCTTCGGGGCTTCCTGCCCGCCTCACTGGTCGAACTGCGTCGGGTGCGCGAACTGCAGCCCTACATCGGCAAGACCGTCGAGGCCAAGATCATCGAACTCGACCGCAACCGCAACAACGTGGTGCTCTCGCGTCGCGCCTGGCTCGAAGAGACCCAGAAGGAACAGCGTGGCGACTTCCTGAGCAACCTGAAGCCGGGCGAGCGTCGTCACGGCGTGATCTCATCGGTCGTCAACTTCGGTGCCTTCGTGGACCTGGGCGGCATGGATGGACTGATCCACGTGTCCGAACTCAGCTGGAAGCACATTGACCACCCGAGTCAGGTCGTGGCCGTGGGTGACGAAGTGGACGTCGAGGTCCTCGACGTCGACTTCTCGAAGGAGCGCATCTCGCTCTCGCTGAAGGCCACCCAGTCCGACCCCTGGCAGGTGTTCGCCGACAGCCACGCTGTCGACCAACTGGTCTACGGCCGCGTCACCAAGATTGTGCCGTTCGGCGCCTTCGTGCAGGTCGGCGAAGGCATCGAGGGTCTGGTGCACATCTCGGAGATGGCCGCCCACCACGTCGAGTCGCCCGACCAGGTCGTGACCGCCGGTGAAGAGCTCTGGGTCAAGATCATCGAACTCGACACCGCCCGACGTCGCATCAGCCTGTCGATCAAGCAGGCCGCCGAGGGTGGCGAAGTGTCCGAAGAGTACCGAGAGGCCTTCGGCTCGCACGCCTACGACACCGAGGGGAACTACATCGGTGGCCTCGAATACGGCGAGTTCACCCCGGAGACTGAGGCGCAAGCCGCTTGGGCCGAGTACGCGGCCGAAGTGTCTCCCAAGGCCGCCGACGGCGACGAGTCGGTCGAAGCCGACGAGACCGCCCACGTTGACGAGACGGTCGAATCCGCTCACGTTGACGAGTCGGTCGAAGCCGAGGGGACCGCCCACGTTGACGAGACGGTCGAAGCCGACGACGCCGAGGGGACCACGACGGCAGAGTAGGCCTCGCCACGCCGGTAGCCCGTTCTCGTCGCCGTCAGGCGCGGGGACGGGCTATTTGCTTCGGGAGGTGAGTGGGAAGTGACAGGCGACCTGATGGCCCGGCGCCACTTCGCGCGGCTCGGGCTCTTCCGAGGCGCACTTCTCCTGGGCGAAGGGACAGCGCGTCCGGAATCGACATCCACTGGGCGGGTTCATCGGGCTCGGCGGCTCGCCCTCCAGGACCTCGCCGTGCACGGGCGATTCGGGGTCGGCCTCGAGCGCCGCGCCGAGCAGGAACTCCGTGTACGGGTGTGCGGGAGCCTCGTACAGCACGTCGGACGGGCCGATCTCGCAGATCTTGCCCAGGTACATCACGGCCACACGGTCACTCACGTTCTTCACGACGGCCAGATCGTGGGCAATGAACAAGAGGGTGAGCCCGTACTCGTGCTTCAGGTCCTCGAGCAGGTTGAGGATCTGGGCCTGCACCGAGACGTCGAGGGCTGAGACCATCTCGTCGCAGATCAGCATCTTGGGACGCATCGCCAGCGAGCGCGCGATGGAGATCCGCTGGCACTGACCGCCCGAGAACTGGCGGGCGTAGCGGTTGCCGTAGACGGCGGGGTCGATACCCACTTTGTTGAGCAGGTCGCTGATCAGGGCGTCACGCTCCGCACCGCTGACCGTCTTCCAGCAATCGAGAGGTTCGGCGACGATGTCCTTCACGCGTCGACGCGGGTTGAGCGAGCTGATCGGGTCCTGGAAGATCATCTGCATCCGCGTGCGCGCGTTGCGAAGCGCGCGGCCCTTCTGACTCGTGATGTCGATTCCTTCGAGCTCGATGGTGCCGCTGGAGGGCGGGACGATCTTCATCAGGGCCTTGCCCGTGGTGGACTTGCCGCAGCCCGATTCGCCGACGAGCCCGAGGGTCTCGCCTTCGAAGACGTCGAAGCTGACCCCGGCGACGGCGCTCACGGCGTGGCGGCCCTTGCCGAACGTGACCGTGAGGTCGCGCACCTTCAAGAGCGGTTGGGTGGTGTCGGTCATGACGTCACAGCTCCTCGGGTCGAGGGCAGGGGGTTCCAGCACGCGAATGAATGACCCGGCTCGGCCGCGGCCTGCAGTTCCGGCCGCTCCTGGTAGCACCGGTCGGAGGCGAAGGAGCATCGCGGGGCGAAGCTGCAGCCCTGATTGAGATTCAAGAGATTGGGCGGACGGCCCGGAATCGTGGTCAGACGCGTGTGCGACGGATTCGAGACCTTCGGTGAACTCTCGAGCAGAGCACGGGTGTAGGGCATGCGATGGTTCGAGAAGACCTCACGGGTGGAGCCAATCTCCACGATCCGTCCGGCGTACATGACGATGATGCGCGACGTGCGCGTCGCCACGACGCCCAAGTCATGGGTGATCAGCACGACCGACATGTGGAACTGCTCCTTCAGATCCTCGAGCAGGTTCAAGATCTGGGCCTGAATCGTGACGTCGAGACCGGTGGTGGGCTCGTCGGCCATCAGCAACTTCGGCGAGCAGGCGAGCGCCGTCGCGATCACGACGCGCTGGCGCATGCCGCC
>PKYK01000071.1 GCA_003133665.1 Acidimicrobiaceae bacterium
CTGCACTCCGTGCCGATCGGCACCGGCGAGACGGACATCGACCATGTCGTGATTGGCCCACCTGGGGTGTTCACTCTCAACGCGAAGAACCACCTCGGCAAGCGCGTCACTGTCTACGAGAAGGCGATCTACGTCAGCGGATCGAAGCAGCCCTACCTCGCGAAGTCAAGGGCAGAGGGCAAGCGCGCCACGAAGCTGCTGGGCACCGCGTGCAACTTCCCAGTGACAGTGACGCCGATGCTCGTCCTTATGGCCAACGAACTGAACTTCAAGAGCAGACCGACTGATGTGCACGTCGTTGCCCGGAAGCGGGTGGCGAACTGGCTCGCCAGCCAACCATCTCGGCTAACACCCGCAGATATTGAGTCGATCTACGCGGCGGCACGCCGTCGATCTACGTGGGTCAGTTGAGAGCACATCGTTGGGCGAGATTCACCAGAATCTGGGCGAAGGGGCTACTGACGGTTCTCTTGTCAGTTTGGAGACAAATAATAGATCGCTTTTAGCGGCATCAATTGCCTCGATTGCTCAGGAATCCTCGAGTAGTTCTCAATCCACAAATCGATCAGATCATCAACGTCAATAAGTGAGATTCGCCGGGTTTCTTGGTGGCGAGCCTCGGATTGCGCTTCAGTGGTAAATCCCCCAAGCGCAATGAAGATACCCACGTCGGTGCCACTGATCACAGCAATGAAAGACCGAATCTCGTCAACCCGTATCTTGTCCGCTCGACGCTTCACTTGGACACGTATTCGCGGACCACTTGCTCCAAGAGGATCTGTGAAGGCAACGATATCCACACCCTTGTCGGGGCCCGGAGGCGCGACCCAAGCGACGTGGTAACCCATCGCTCGCAGCAGAGCAGCGACAAGGTCCTGCACGTCATAAGGATTCATCTTCGCAAGATGATCTCGAGTTTCCTGCCGAGCTGTTTCCTCCGCCTCTTCTAGAGTGATCGACGAAAATGGCTGATCGATCTCAGCCTCTGTGGAGGGATCACCGATCTCCGAAGCTGGTTCACCTTTTCTCCAAATTCGATACAGACGTACCGCTTCGCGCATAAAGTCAGCGTCATCTTGAAACTCCGCAGCTGCTGCAAGGCCATCAGGGGTAACCTTCCACGTACCTTTGTCCTTCGTCATCCACCCAGCCTTGACCGGACTGATTGTTTGAAATCGAATGATCTTGTCGAATCGACGTGAACCGGGTCTACCTTCATACTCTGATTGTTCAAAATCGGTCGGAGGAAGTGCGGACTCCACCGATCGGATAACGTCACGAGCCGAGACTCCATCAGGATACTTTGCCAACACGTTGAATACCGCTCGTATCAGTTCGCCAGATCGTTGACGTGTTATCTCAGCCACTTGCTACCCCCCTTCTCCAGCACCTTCGATCACCTCAGCACCTCATCCAATTACCAATCATCAATTGAACTCCACAATCTCGAGCGTATATGCGGAGTCCCATTGCCATAAGCCCTCGACAGTCAAAACGGCGTGGAACGCCAGTTCCGCCTACCCACCTGCTCTTCTCTTCCTCCATTTCGGAACCGGTGGCAAGGCCTCAAAGGACTTTCTGAGTTCCTCGGTGTACTCGGATGACTTCCCCCGATAGTTGGCAAGCAACCGATCAAACTCCTGCTTAGACGTCGCGTCTCCGGCCATCTCGATGTGTTGTCTCTTGTTCTGCATCGCTGAGCGGACGTTGTCAAAAGCGATCCCAACATAGTTCAGAGACTCAATTACTGAATCATGCAGCTTTTGGAAATTCGGATCCTTCATGATGAGATCAGCTTCGGCCACAACCTCATCCTCCACAAGTGGCATCATTGGTGGGTCGGATTCCTCACCCGTCACCGCGACTTTCCCCATCCAACTGGCACGCTCATCGCACTTTCGAATCCATGTTTGCAGAAGTACATGCACTCTCCGATTCATTTCTTCGCGAGCGACGAGACGGGCCGCAAGAAGCTGGGTCTCGTTCGTCCGTTTCGAGAAGATAGAAGTAGGTACGGCAACAGCCATGCCACCGACTAATGCACTTCCCAACGAGAAGAGCCCGGTTAGTTCTGCATTCGAAAGGTGCATCAGCGCCTCCTGACAAGATCCAGTCTGACAGCGGAGCGGACACACGGTGCGTCGAGGCTGCTCCAAACATCTCAATGACCGCACCAACAATCACAAAATTGCCAACGTTAGCAACATGGGCCGAAATCGTCCAGCGCAATGCCTACCTGGCCACACTGTCAATGGGACACTTGTTAACAACGCGTGACGGGCGACAACGAGGGTTGCCCCTTCATCGAAGCTATATCGAACGTATAGGAGAGTTGAGCGAGTGACCGGCTTCAAGATGCTGTTCGACAGCAATGTCTTCTATGCGTGCGAAGACATCAATCCTCGACACCAGCATGTGAACGCCAAGCTCGCAACCCGGCTAAAAGAGCTCGCCATCGAGTTCGATTGCGAACTCTTTCTCAGTCCCGCAACTAAACGTGACATAGATCGAGCCCCCAGCCCTCAATTGAGGGAGGCGACGCACCTCAAGAGACGTCAATGGAAGACACTCGCAGAGCCACACCGTCGAAATGATCTTCGGGAACGAGCAAACTACGCGCTGCCAATGTCAGAAAGGGACGCCGTCGATCTTGAGATGATTGCGGCTCTCGACAGCAGTGCCGTCGACTATCTAATCACCGAAGACGCCGCGCTCAGGACACATGCAGAATCGGCGGGCTTAGGACAAAAGGTCCTTTCGTTACTTGCTGCGATCGAGTACCTCCAGCGGCTCATCGGCGAGCCAGTCGTGCTTCCGACGCTTGAAAGAAGGGTCGCCTACGAAATCTCCATCGACGATCCGATCTTTGAGTCCCTGCGCACTGACTACCCACCTTTCGATCAATGGTTCAAGAAGGCTCAAAACCAACATCGCGACTGCCTAGTGATCTCTGGCTACACCGATGGCATGGAAGGCATCGCCATATTGAAGATCGAAGAAGACCGGCCGCATGGAGTAGCAGGCAAGGTACTAAAGGTTTGCACCTTCAAGATCTCGACCACCGCCCTTGGGGCAAAGAGGGGTGAGTTACTTCTCAAGGGCGTCTTTCACTACGCGGAGGAGAGCGATGTAGATCAGATCTACGTCGAGGTTCTCCCGTCCCATGACGACGTCATCCAACTATTCATCCAGTTTGGATTCAAGCCACTCGAGACTCTATCGAAGAAAGGCGAATCGATTCTAGTGAAGTCCCGGCGACCGCCAACTGACATTTCACTGATTGACCCTTTCACGTTCCATCGAGACTTCGGCCCACCTGCCGTATTAGTCCGCACCGCATTGGTGGTGCCAATCCAACCCCATTGGCACGACATGCTATTCCCGGAGTGCCGGTTGCAGGGCCAACTGATCGGCCCCGATCCATCGGGAAACGCAATCCTGAAGGCTTATCTTTGCCGATCAAACATTCGAACCATCGAACATGGCGACCTGCTGGTCTTCTATCGTTCACACGATCTTCATTCGGTGTCTGTAATCGGAGTAGTCGAAAAGGCGTTTCGCTTTGATAATCCAATCGAACTTCGCGCCTTCGTTGGACCGCGCACCGTCTACACTGACGCAGAAATTCGCCAACTATGCGAACCTAGTGGCTTCGTTCTGGCTATTTTGTTTCGTCAAGATCGTGTTGTGCCACATCCTTGGTCGCTTGAAGATCTAAAGCAGCACGGAGTGGTGACGAGCGCCCCGCAATCAGTCCAGAGAATCACTAACGAAGGAGCACTCAGTTGGTTACGAACGCAACTCAACGCGCCGCGTTGATGTCAATTCGTCCGCCTTTCGCGCGGGCAATTTTGGAAGGAACAAAACTGGTCGAATTTCGAAAGCGCCGACTAGCTGAGGACATTGACCGAGTGGTTATCTACACGACATCCCCAGTACAAGCTATCGTGGGCGAGTTTCGAGTTCAAGAACAGATCACGGCGAGTCCTTCTGAGCTATGGCGTCGATACTCGAAGATTGCAGGTATCGATAGGGCATCATTTTTCGAGTATTTCGCTGGAACCGCTGACGCCGTAGGAATCTTGATCGAGCATGTCACGAGATACGAACGGTCGCAGTCGCTCGAGGAGTTCGATCCTGGTTCGCGCGCGCCACAAAGCTTCAGGTACATAGCATTGGCCCCCGGACGCCCATAGAACGCTCGAGGGTCTGCCGTCGAATTAGTCGGCTCCTCTGGCCGGAACATTTCGCGTCCTTAGTGCCCGTGGAGTGCGCGCGACCAAGAAAAGAAGGGAACTGGTCACTAGAAACACCAGTTGATCAGCGATTCTCCTACTGGCAGTTACAAAGGACTACCACCCTTTCAAGGTGGTGGCACGGGTTCGAGTCCCCTCAATGGAGACCCTCAATGGTGCAATGGATTTCAAATGCGAGCCTACGACGTCGAAGAAGCCCACATGCTGTTGCACGTTGGCCTGTAGTGACCCGACGTAACCACAACTGTTCCGTCTTACGTGCCCATGTGGTGCCCATTTCTTGGCAGCAGCTCACCGGTCCGTACGACGGCAAGCAAATCCCCATAAGTTTGGCTTCTTCTGAAATATGGTCCACAGATCGATACCGGAGTTCGGTACCAATTTTCCTGATGCGTGGCGTTCACAGAGTGAACGTACGCACTTTAGTGATTGGCGTCGATCCCTTCGACTCGCCCAAGTAGACGTCAGTCTCGAGTTGCCCCCGCGCGGGACCGACACCGGATGTTGGCTTTTGCAGAACTCCCTTGACGTAACTCGACCTGTACTCACCACTCATGACTTCTCGTGATCGACTCTCGCTACGTGGCCTCAGGGCGAGCTATGGAGATTTCCAATGACCGGCCAGCACTACGCCACCCACCTGGGCTAAAGTTTTCCTATGACACTAGATAAAGAAGTAAATAGCGCGCACGGCGATCAGTCCCCAATCAGGTTTCGACTCAACGCTTCATCAGGCGTTCCGACCTACGTCCAACTCATTATTCAGGTCGAGCAGGCGTTGCGCATCGGCTATCTCAACGTCGGCGACCGCCTTCCTCGAATAAAGGAGGTGGTCGAGTCCCTCGCCATCAATCCCAACACGGTGCTGAAGGCGTACCGGGAGCTTGAAACCAAAGGAATCGCAGCGGGGCGGCCCGGGGTCGGCACCTTCATCGTCGCATCGCCCCCCACGCTCAGTGCTGAGGCGTTCGAGAAGCTCCGACAGGAATTCATCGACGGATGGCTCGAATCCGCAACAAAGGCAGGCCTCGATCACGCCGACATCATGACTCTCATCCAGAGCACGTTGGAGTCACTCAGTCATTCGTCGTCGATCCGGATTGGAAGTGTCAGCCAATGACCAGTGCCGTTCAGATAGAAGCCGTCTCACGCCGATTCCGGAAACGCACTGCCCTGCGATCAGTTACGGCGACAATCCCTTCGGGAAGTGTTACTGCGCTCGTTGGATCCAACGGCGCGGGAAAGACGACTCTCCTCAACCTCGTAACCGGCCTACTCACCCCATCGACAGGCGCCATATCCTTATTCGAGAACCTGGCTCCCGGATCCTTGGAGACGCTAGAGAGAATTGCCTACGTCGCACAAGATGGTCCGGTGTCCACTAGTCGGACCGTGGGTGACGCCGTGCACATCGCCCGTGCTTTCAACGTTATATTCGACTTTGATGCTGCGGTCGTTCGCCTCCAACGCCTCGACATCGATCTCAAACAGAGAGTGTCGAAACTCTCTGGCGGTCAACGTGCTCAACTCGCCATCACCTTGGCCCTCGCGCGCTCACCGGAGCTTCTAGTCCTCGATGAACCACTGTCCAGCCTCGACCCCATCGCCCGACGGGACCTACTGGGCGAGCTCATGGGACACTGCGCCGATAGCGGCATGACCATCATCTTCTCTTCACACGTCATTGCGGAACTTGAGAAGATTGCAAGCCACCTCGTGCTCATCAGGGACGGGGAGGCAGTGGTGGCGGGGGAAATCGACGTACTTCTGGAACAACACCGAATCTTCACGGGAACGGCGACAGAAGCCGGGCTCGTGCACGATGGCCGCGGGTCGGTAATCTCTCAGGCCCATCCATTGACCCTCGCTCCGCGAGTCATCCGATTCGAACTCCCGCCACCCACTAATGCCCTTCTCACACCCGTGACGCTGGAGGATCTTGCCTACGCCTACCTCGAACACGCTCCCTCTGGTTCAGGAGAACTACCAAAATGACAGCGACCCTCACTCCCACAACGGCCGTGCCTAGAACCAAAGCCACCTGGCTACCGCGGCTAGTGCCAGGGATCCTCAGACTCCACCGCACCGCGCTGATCAGCGTCGCCGTGATCTATCTGGCCTTCACTGCCGTTGCTCTTATGGTCGTCCACCAAGTCGGTCATCCGAGGGCAGTCATTCTCGCAGGACAGGTCTTCAACGGCACTCTTTACAGCATTTCGACGTACGCCTTCTACCTGCCAGTCCTCGTGGCAGTCTTCATCGGAGCGCCGATGTTCGCGCGCCCTCTCGAGACCGGCACCTTCCGCTTCGCTTGGACTCAAGGCGTGGGACGCCGACGACTGGTGGCCACGACGCTTATGGTCTTCGTCCTCGAGCTGACCGTCCTGTCTATCCCCTTGGGAATCGTCCTTAGTCGGCTCTGGTTCGATCTCTCGCCTCAATTTTGGAATGTCTGGACCAATCGCGTCTTCTTCACTAACCCGTGGATGATGACATTCTCCAGCGTGATTGGGCTCCTCGTCGGTGCACTCCTTGGCGTCGTCTTTCGTCGCGTGCTTACAGCGTTGGCCGCAACAACCTCGATAATGATCGCCATCTACTTGTGGGCGACCACATTCCCCTTCTTCCAAGAGACTCTCCTCTGGTTCGCAAAGCGGATGCCCTCGAGCTATCCGGGTGTTCCCTTGGAAAATGGCAATTACCTGGCCCACTATGACTACAGCAGCGTCAATCTTTACTTCACTGACCGACTTGGACACGTCCTGAGTATGAACCAGTTCAACAGCCAGATCTACCCCAAGCTGCCACAAGCCCAGAAATTGGCTCTCAATCAAAACGCCGCCCCCGAACTACATCGGCTCGGTCTGCAGGAATGGCAAGGCTCGCTCTTTCACCCACAGTTCCATGGATTTCTCTCGATGTGGATAGGGTTCGGAATCGTCGCAGTCATCGCGCTGGTTGTGGCAATCTTCGCCTTCATCGGCGGCAATGATCAATTACTTCTTCGGCGTAGGCGGCTGTAGTTGCCACCACGCAACAGCGGGCACCTGTAGGGGCAGGCGATTGCAACTCGTCGGTTGCTGGAGTACCCATGCTCTTAGGGTTCCAAAGATTCACTGAACTGAGCACGCTTTGCCAATGGCCCGATGGAGTGCGATGGTCCTTCGTTTGCAACCCTTTTCGTAGTTCGTCCAAGGCCAGTCGGTTGATTTGTAAGATTCCGGCCCTTCGTTGAAGTAAACGAGGTAGAAGCTATGAAGAAGAACCGACGACCCAGTGAGAACACATCGACACCCAGTCAGGGTGAGTTCGAGGCGTTCTACACCGACAACTACCGCGCCATCTCGCGCTACGTGGCGAGGCGCGTGCCGGCGAACTCCTACGACACGGTGGTGGCCTCAACGTTTGTCGTCGCGTGGCGAAAGTTCACCGCGGTGCCCAGCCCCTCACTGGCCTGGTTGTACCGGATCGCCAGCTACGAGGTCGCCCGTGAACGGGGACTTCTCGGACGTCAGCCTCAAACTGCTGAACTCAACGACTTGGATTTGATCGACACCGCTCCCCTGGAAGAAGTGCTCGACGTCGCCAAAGCGTTCAGCCAGTTGTCCGAGAGTGATGCCGAACTCCTGCGACTCATGTACTGGGAGAACCTCAGTCGAAACGAGATTGCCGAACTACTCGGTCTGTCGGTCAATGCGGTGAACGTCCGCTATCACCGGGCACTCGAGCGCGTGTCAGGTGCCCTCAATCGTCTGGCCAGCGTTGCCCGTGCCGACCAGCCCACTAATTCAAACCCCAAGGAGAACCCATGACCACGAACTCGAACCTCGACGACCTGTTGCGATCCCTCGACCCGCTCACCGAAGAACTCGATCAGGAGATCGCGCGACGCCGCAACGCAGTGTGGACCCAAGTCGTTGCGCAAGAGGAACCAGCGCGACCGCCTGTTCGCCGGCGGCGTCTAACTGCTGTGAGTTCTCTTGCGACCGTCGGAGCTGCCGTTGCTCTCGTCTTTGGCCTCTTGCCCGGCACCGCCCCGCTCAACGCCGCGGCCGCCACCTTGCACCGCGCGGCTCTCGCCGACGCATCGTCGGCGACGCTGCCGATGCTCACTGCGGGTCAGTACTACTACCAAGAGGCCCAGGTGTCGATGGACTGCACCTTCGCCTCGGAAAAGAGCCCACTCATCGAGTACGTATCGGAGGGCACGATGGAGAGTTGGACCTCACCCGACGGCACCGGGCAGATCGTGATCACGCCAACGCCGGTGGACCAGGGCGGCAGTCACTTCGCAACGCCTGCTGATGAAGCTGCGTGGGTCGCCGCCGGCAAGCCTTTCGTGCCGTGCGCGCTGTCCAGCCCGTCGAACACCTTGAATGGCAACCCCGCCAATGCCAACACACAAGGGAATCTTGGGGGATACGCCGCGACGGTATCGGGCTACTCGGCGTTCGGTGTCATCCTGGGTGATGCCAAAGTGGCCACGCCGGTTAATGAAAACGGCGTTCCCTCTTTGATCCTCAGCGGCGACCAGAACACGGCGCTCTCAGCTGGCGCCAACGTGGCCAACCTGCCGAGCGATGTCTCCCAGCTCGTGACAATGCTTGCTAACGGCGAGATCAATACCGATGGCTCGATTTCGACCACGCCCCAGGTGTGTCCCTGGAACGCCATGCCGGGTGTCGGGACTGGGTGTGACACCAACCAACAGCTGGCGCTGATCAAGGAACTCCTCCAACTTCCTGACGCGTCGGCCAAGTTCGGCTCTGTGCTCTATCAGGTGCTGGCTCAGATGCCAGGCGCCACTGTGGTGACCAGTGCCACCGACAGTTTCGGCAACACCGGTACCAGCGTCACGGTGCCCGTCAATGTTGGGACAACGACCACCGGTGGGTTCCAGGTCCTCATCAGCCCTACCACTGGGACCTTGCTGTCGAGCACTGATCTGCTCCGCGCGGGCTACGGAATCGGCACGAACTCGACGCTATTCCCGCCCGACGCCAGCATTGGCTACGGTCCAATCTCCGTCGTCCAAGGTATCGGAACACTTCCCAGCGCGACGAAGTAGGTCGCCCGGTCGTTCTCACGGTCGGGCGAAGCGCGTCGCGTGCGCAGGTCGTTGGTTGTATGGCCTCACCAGGTATAAGCGCGCATCGAAAATAATTCGTGGCCTTAGCGCCCGTGAAGCGCCCACGCCGAGGAATCATTCCATTGAGATCGTAGGAAATGACCGTCAATCAGGGATTTTCTGATAGTTCGACACGACTCGTCTTCAGCTTCCCAAGCTGAGAACGCGAGTTCGATTCTCGTCGCCCGCTCCACTCAGGATTCCTTGGAATGTCAAGGGATCCGTCGGTGTCACGAATGTGTTGCTTGGTCACTGTCTGCCTCCTTTCGCCACTCTTCGCCACGATTCAGTGTCGCGGTGGTGTCGCAGATGATGGTACGCGACACCGGTGACAAGGGCAACCGCACTCGCGGCCCTTCGTCGTGCCCAGAGTCGGGCAGCTCCGATTGACTGCAGTATCGTGACTCGCGCCGGCACCACCCGTCAAAGATCAGTTGAGCTGGTTCCCGCTGCGCACGCCTTCCGAAGAGGCTGACGACTTAGCCGCACGTCACTGCGCGTAGTTGCGGAGGAACCCTGGTTGCTAGTACCCGCAAGTTATCGTTGGTTGAGGCGGCGACGATTTCACTTCACTGCTCCTGAGGAGATCGCTATGACCAGCTTCTACGACATCCTGGACCGCCTGAGAGACCTGGCAATCGACGAACACGACAAAGGCAAGCGCTTCGAGAATCTCGTACGCCGGTTCATGATGACCGAACCGACCTTTGTGCAAAGGTTCGCGAAGGTGGTCCCGTTCGTCGAGTGGGAGGGCCGGGACGACGACAAGGACAGGGGTATCGACCTCGTCGCCTTCGAACGGGTTACCGGCGCACTCTGCGCTATCCAGTGCAAGTTCTACGGCGAGGACGACTACATCGATCTGGCGACGATCGGCACGTTCTTCACGGCACTGGGCAAGTCGGCGTTCGCCTCCGGAATAATCGTCACTACCTCGAACAACTGGAGCAAGAACGCCGAGAAGGCGCTCGAGGATCAAACCAAGGCCATTCAGCGGATTGGTCTGGAGCACTTCACTCAGGCCGACATCGACTGGGAGGCATTCGTTCCCGAGGACGAGGCGTCACTCCACCGACTTCCGCCGAAGCAACTTCGTCCTCACCAGCGCGCAGCGCTGGACAAGGTTGTTGAAGGCTTTCACCATCATGACCGCGGAAAGATGATCATGGCGTGCGGCACCGGCAAGACCTTCACATCGCTCAAGGTCGCCGAGGCCATGCTGCCGACCGGCGGCCTCGTACTCTTCCTCGTGCCCTCGATTGCCCTTCTGTCGCAGTCCCTCCGAGAGTGGACCGCCGAGTGCTCGATGGAGCTGCGATCCTTCGCCGTCTGCTCGGACACCAAGGTCGGCAAGAACAAGGGCGAGAGCGACGACATACAGTCGTTCGACCTCGCCTACCCGGCGACCACCAGCCCGAAGCGGCTCATCGAGAACTTCCACGTCTTCACTAAGGGCTTCGACGGCCTGACCGCCGTGTTCTCCACGTACCAGTCGCTCGACGTGATTGCGACCGCGCAGCGCGAGGGCCTGCCCGGATTCGACTTGGTGATCTGCGACGAGGCACACCGGACCACCGGGGCCACACTGGCCGACGAGGAGGAGAGCGCGTTCGTTCGAGTTCACGACGGTAGTTACATCGAGAGCGCGAAGCGTCTCTACATGACTGCCACGCCGCGCGTCTACGGAGAGAGCGTGAAGGCGAAGGCTGAGCAGGCTGACGCCCTCCTCACGTCGATGGACGACGAGACCCTCTATGGCCCGGAGTTCCATCGCCTGATGTTCGGTGAGGCCGTCGCCCAAGGACTTCTCTCTGACTACCGGGTAGTGACGCTGTCGGTGTCCGAAGAGTTCGTCGCTGGGCTCATGGGAGACCGCACTGTCGACATGCTGGACCTCCCACTCGACGACGTGGCACGCATCATCGGGTGTTACAACGGTCTCGTGAAGAACGGTGACAGCAGCGATCAGTTCGCCGCAGACCCGGTACCGATGCGCCGGGCTGTCGCATTCGCGCGAACCATCAAGGAGAGTGTCGCCTTTTCGCGAAGGGCCGCAGAGGTGGTGAACGATCTTCTCCTCACCGAGTCCGATGAGGAGAGTGTTCGTATCGACGTCCATCACGTCGACGGAACGCAGAATGTCCTCAAGCGGAACGCCGAGCTCGAATGGCTCAAGGCACCAGTACCGGCCGGTGCTGTTCGCGTACTGTCAAATGCTCGTTGCCTCTCCGAAGGCGTCGACGTTCCTGCCCTTGATGCCGTTCTCTTTCTCAGTCCGCGCAACTCTGTCGTCGACGTGGTCCAGTCGGTCGGTCGCGTTATGCGCAAGAGCGAGGGAAAGCAATACGGCTATGTGATCATCCCCGTGGCTGTTCCCAACTTCGAGGATCCGAAGCAAGCGCTCGACGACAACAAGCGGTACAAGACGGTCTGGCAGGTCCTGCAGGCGCTTCGCTCACACGACGAGCGCTTCGCCGCGATGATCAACAAGGTCGACCTCAACAAGGCACTTGGTGATCAGACGATCTTCGCCGGGGTCGGTGGGTTGGGCGACGGCGAGGGCACCGCCGAGAACGAGGAAGCGGCGAGACAGAAGGTCTTCAGCCTCGGCGACATGCCACTCTGGGGAGACGCGATACTTGCCAAGCTCGTCTCGAAGGTGGGCCAGCGAACGTACTGGGAGGACTGGGCGAAGGATGTCGCCGACATCACTCGGCGCTACCAGACCCGCATCAAAGCGTTGGTGGACGCGAGTGGCACCTCGCAGCAGCAGAAGTTCGAGGAGTTCGTCAACGGTCTTCGACGAGTCATCAACCCAAGCGTGACTGATGAAGCCGCCATCGAGATGCTGGCTCAGCACATGGTCACGAAGCCCGTATTCGACGCTCTCTTCGAGGGTTACTCGTTCTCCGGTTCGAACCCCGTCAGCCTGGTTATGGATGACATGGTCCATACCTTGGAGGGCGCCTCACTTGACGTCGAGACCGAGAGCCTGGACAAGTTCTACGACTCCGTGCGCACGAGGGTCCAGGGAATCACCACGGCAGCAGGCAAGCAACAGGTGATAAAGGAGCTCTACGACAAGTTCTTCCAAGGCGCGTTCAGCGTCACAGCCGCGAAGCTCGGTATCGTCTACACCCCGGTGGAGGTCGTCGACTACATGATCCACGCCGTCGAACGTGTCCTTCAGTCGTCCTTTGGCACCTCAATGAACGACAAGGGTGTTCACATCCTTGACCCCTTCACCGGGACCGGCACCTTCATCACCCGTCTCCTGCAGTCGGGCATCATCAGGCCGGAGAACCTCGACTACAAGTACCGCTACGAGCTCCACGCCAACGAGATCGTGCTGCTCGCGTACTACATCGCGGCGGTCAACATCGAGGAGACTTTTCACTCTGACGAGAGCCTGGACTACGTACCCTTCGATGGCGTTGTCCTAACCGACACATTCCAGATGTCCGAGAGTTCGATGAAAGAATGGCTCGACGGGAAGGGCGTTGTTCCCGGCCTCTCGGAGCGTGCTCGCGCTGAGAACGCTCTCGACATCAAGGTGATCATCTCGAACCCTCCCTACTCGGTCGGCCAAGAACGAGAGGGCGAGGGCGATGCCAATGAGAAGTACAACGACCTTGATCTGCGAATCGGCTCCACGTACAGGGCGAGGTCAACGGCCAACTTGACGAAGGCACTGGACGACAGCTACATCCGCGCGTTCCGGTGGGCCAGCGATCGTGTCGGCGAGCAGGGCGTCGTGTGCTTCGTGAGCGGCGGAGGCTGGCTCGTCGGCAACGCGACCGACGGCATGCGCCGGTGCCTCGTCGATGAGTTCCAGGAGATCTACGTTCTGAACCTCCGCGGGAACCAGCGCACGACTCAGGGAGAGAAGAGTCTCCGGGAGGGAGGGAAGATCTTCGGTTCGGGTAGCCGAACCGCGGTCACCATCACGATGCTCGTAAAGAAGCCCGGCGTCAGCGGCCCTGGAAAGATCTGGTACCACGACATCGGTGACTATCTCTCTCGCGAACAGAAGTTGGAGAAACTCGTTGAGTTCGTCCAATTTCCTCCGACTTGGGTTGAGATCACACCCAATGAGTACGCAGACTGGATCGACCAGCGCCGCAGTGACTTCGAAGAATTGCTGCCGTTCGTCGATGCGAAGTCCAAGCGCACAGAATCGAATGCCATCTTCACCACGTCATCCCATGGCCTGAGCACCAATCGCGACGCTTGGGCCTACTCGTTCAGTCCGCTCACAGTCAAGGAGTCGATGGAGCGGCTGATCTCCACCTACGAGTCGCTGCGGCAGGCCAACCTCCTGCGTCGCCAGGCTGACAACATCTCCCAAGGTCCGAAAGTCATCAAGTGGGATCAGAAGTTACTCCGCGACCTCTCCAACGGCAAAGAGGCGAGGTTCTCAACCGATTCGATCACAACCTCTTTGTACCGGCCGTTCGTAAAGGAGTATTGCTACTTCGATCCCATGGTCAACGCTCGAGTTGCCCAATTGCCGCAATACCTACCTCGTGGCTACGAACATCCACCCATGATCATTGTCAGCGGCGTTGGTTCATCGTCAGGCTTCTCTACATTGATCTCCGACCAACTGCCTAATCTCCATACCCTTGACAGCGATCAGGTCTTCCCATTGTTCTGGTACGAAGAACCGGCAGCCGGTGGAGGACTTCTCGCCGACGTCGACGTCAACCTCAATCGGCGAGAGGGGATCTCGAAGTGGGCGGTGGAGACATTCACGTCAGCACTCGGGCGCAACGTGTCGCGAGAGGAGATCTTCTACTACTGCTACGGAATCTTGCACAGCGAAGACTTCCGTGCGGCATACGAGGACAATCTTGTGAAGGAGAGGCCGCGCATTCCGATGGTGAAGTCAGCCTCCGACTTTGACGCGTTCGTCGAAGCAGGTCACCGGCTCGCGGACCTGCACCTCAACTACGAGAGCATCGAACCGTACCCGCTTGAAGAGGTGTGCACTCGACCTACGTTGTCACCAAGTGATCTCTATCGAGTGGCGAAGATGACCTTTCCTAAGGGGCGGGCAGTGAAAGACAGGCCAACATCGATCATCTACAACTCATTCATCACTCTGAACGGGATCCCTGACGCGACTTGGGACTACATGCTCTCAGGCAAGGCCGCGTTGTACTGGATCGTCGACCGATTTCGCCTGACGGTTGACAAAGAGAGCGGCATTGCTAACGATCCGAATGAATACTCGAACGACCCTCGCTACATCATCGACCTCGTGAAGCGAGTCGTGGCGGTGAGTGTCCAGACACTGGAAATTGTTAGATCGCTGCCAACCCTCAACTTCGACTGACGCTTTCTTGAAACAACGAGAGGCCGACAAAGGAGAATGCCAAGGTCAGCGACATTGGTGCGGCGTGTGGAGACGCGCGCGTCCGAGACTCGATTGCAGTGTCAATCAGGCAATCGGGTTACTCGGGCGCGAGCGGAACGTTGTACCTGCTCGATCGCGGACATCGGCAAGATGAGCGCCCATTGCCTCCCACGCTCAAAGTCAGATCGTGAGGCGCCGAAGTCCCACGACGCCTACAAAGAGACCGTCGGCCGAAGCGAGCTCAAGGTCCCAGGCGAGGGCAGTGGCCGCGATCCAGCGGTCTCCCACGTGAATCTTGTCCTGGACGGCGTGGCTGTTAGCACGGGCCCATACAGTGAGGTCCACGTAAGCCGCCTGGACCCTGTCGGTAATCGGCACAACCTGAACGCCCCCGATGAGGGCCTCGAGTTCAGCGAGTCGGCGCTCGCCCCAGTGGGCCATGCGGGCCCCTGACCTGAGCTCGACCGCCGTCTGCACCGCGACCGCGATGGTCCGCCCAAAGAGAAGGCTCACCCAATCTTGATCACGAAGGCGTTGGCCGGGGAGGTAGGCGCGCGAGAAGACGTCCGTGTCCACAAGGACTGGCCGTGGCGACTCCGGCTGCGCGACACTCAAGCGTGGATCTCCCGGAGGAGCTCTTCAACATCTTCAGCGGTAACCCCGGTGATTCCCACTCGAGGTGGCGCGCTGCCGACCGGCGGAGACTCCACGACGATAGGAGCCCACTCGGCTGGCAGCTGTTCCGGGAGCAACGATGGCTCGACGATCCGTACAAGACGGCCTTCGACGCGATCAGCCGTGCCGGTGACAATGACCCTCTGGCCAATGAGCCGAGAAGCGGCACCTACGTCGACAACCTCCTCAAGGCGGACATCATGGCCGACGTCGTCACGGACTCGAAAGCGTCGGGCCCTTAGGTCAACGAGGTCCAGCCTCCCGGCAACCACCACCTTCTCGGTCTCGTGCTCGGTTGTCACCTGCCAGACTCTGCTGTCCAACTCTCGAACCACCATGATCCGAGATGGGGTCTTGCGGTGGTCCTTTGGTCGCCAGGTCGCCCTTTCGGCGCCAGCATCCCGCAGACTCTGCACGACCCGCGATGCCGACTGGCGAATCGGAGCGCTAGCCCATTCGGGCGGTCTGTTCGATGAGATCGCCGCCATCGTTTCCTCAAGACGTCCAGCGAACAGATCCGCTTCGTCTCCGATGAGTGGCAACGCGGCTTCCTCGCCCACGGCAAGCTCAAGGGTGGTCGAGCCGTCTCTCAGACCTGAGAGTCGCAACTCTCCAATGCGATCTACTAGGTCCGGAGCAGGGCCCGGACGTTCGGCGTCGAGTAATTGGCGGGCGATTCGTGTCGCCACCTGCTGAAGCGAAGTGCCGAGTTCAATCAAATCTCTTAGAGAGATCTGGCCGTTCGGCGTAGCCAAGCCCTCAAGGCGCAACTCATAGGTACGAATCGCCACGGCTACCCCCTTACGCTCTCCGACACTAACCCGACGCGCGCCAAGGTTCCGCATGGGAAGGAATCAATCGGCCACCTAAGGTAGTCCGATGCTGCGACAGGTGCATGACGGTCCAATTCCGCTTTGGTCAGGGAACCGAGTTCTTGGATCTCCTCGCTCACGTTCCCGCAATGATCCCTTTCACGTTGAAGCTTGCCTCCATCAACTCACCTACAGCGGCCTCTAGGTCGCTCGCAAGTTTCTCGATTTCTTCGAGCTTTACCTCTTCAGCGAACGGCCACGGCTGGCGCCACCTGCTGCGTAGTAGAGATAGCCCAGGGCCACCATCTGGGAGCCCCTCGATCCAGACTCCATGAATGAGTCGGTTCCGCCTTAAGTTGAGATCCCTGCAGGTTGAGATTGCTGCCCGGAATCGTGCAACGTTTTCCGGTTCACCGAGTGAAGGGGCCCTAACCGCGTCGTTGGCGTCGACCACCGCAAGGGCGTTATCTGCCAGCCATGTCACATTCTGACCAGCCGCGACGACGGTTGCGCGGGGGGTGCCGAGAAGCGAGCTGAAGATCGCCCGAAGCACCGACTCCATGTTGGCGGACGCCTCGGCAACAGCACCGAGGTGATAGCGACGCATGAGGCGCGCCTCGTCCTCTGGGCCTAATTCGTCGTCGTCTTCCTCAAAAGAGTGAGGTGCGTCGTTCATCCTTCCAATCCTCCCATCATTCCGAGATGATTGCGTTCGGCAGCAAGATGAGATAATGGTGGGAAAGTGCTTGAGCATTCTGACTCTCGAGCACTGGCACGCAGTTGCTGTGAGGTTCGGTATTTGTTTGAATTTCGTTGAAGTGGATCGACGCAGGCGATTATCGATCATCAGGTGAAGGCGTGTTTCAGCACCGCACCACCTCGCTACTCCTGCTCCGTGTTCTCCGGCTGTTCCAGGAGCTCCGTGAGACGGCGAACGTTGCGTCGCGAGCGCCGACCAGGTGGCGCCGCGCGGCTCACGGCTGCAATTACGAATCGCTTTTGATGAGGATCTAGAGGAGTGGCCTTCGCCCTCTCGAGCAGAGTTGTCGGATTGAGATGGCCAGATTGAAACAACGCCTGCGCCCACGCAAAGTCCTTGTCACGACCTGCGGCCAACTTGGCAACTGCAAGGTCGTGGATCTCGGGGTAGATCCCCGTCACGTCCCTTTGCCCACGAGACACCACTCGGTGGGCTCGTTGTTCCCAGCCAGGGGGCAAGACCAGCAGTGCGCGACCGATGCCCTCCGCGTAATAACCGAATGTCTCATGGAAGAGTGTACCTTCTCCAATCGCGCCATTGATCTGCGTGGCCTTGGCGTCGTCCGGGTCATCAAGCACGACCAGGTCAGCTTCGACTGAAAGCGTGGCGAGTTTCGGCAACCCTTCGGGGAACTGGGCAAGGGCCGCCTGTGAGCCAGCGACTAAAACCTCGTCCTCATTGACCACGTCACCTGCGGCGCGCACGACGTGGTCAAGATCTTCGGGTCTCACAGGCGGTTCTCCACCAATTCACGGCCGCTGTGAATTGCGGTCGCTATTTGTTGGCGGACGTCGTCGAGTGATCGTCCGGCAGTTTCTGCAACTCTCGCGCCGTCGGTGCTCATGATTACTTCAAGCCGCTCTTCGTCAGTCAGTACTCCTGCGAAAGGCGACGCTTGTCGGAGATCTCGCGCCGCCTGATCGGTTGAAGTCATCACAGTGACCAGCCTGGCAACCGGGCCACTGATCAGGTCCTCCCACGCGTCCAAGTACGGCTCGCTATTTCCAGCGATGTCCGCCGCGCGCAGCACTTTCAAGTTGCGCCGCGCAAGCTCGCGCACGCTCTCGGGATCGCATTCAATCTTGGTCGCAATAGCCCGGTGCATCTCAAGCGTGCGGATTTCAGGTCCCGAGAGGCGGGGGCGTAACTCGACGACGAGGTCGTAGCCACCAGCCAGAGCGATGCGCCCCAGGGTAGAGAAGCCTGGGTCGTGACGGCCCTTCGCGTAATCAATGAGAGCCGAGTGAGCCGTACCGGCGCGTCGGGCCAACTCTCGTCCAGAGAGTCCACTCATTCGCTGAAGACTGGTCAGGATTTCGTCGATAGTTTTCATAGTGGTAGTATAACACATACCACTAAGGGTGCTGGGTTCGAGCGTCCACGCACTCAGCTTGGCGTGAGAAAATTGCCCATGGACTGGCAGAATCTCAGGATTTACTCGGGATCGATGGACTTTCCCACCATTCATCTCATCTTGCTGCCGAACTCAGAGATGATTCAGTCACGTGGCGGCGGACGGCAGGACCGCAGCGAGATCTTGAAGCACGGTTTCAAGAACTTTCATCTCGATCACGAGTTCCCCGAGAGTGATGTTCGCGGCGAGCTGAAAGCGAGCGCCAAACATGCAATCATTGGACTTGGCAGCTTGCGCCTCGCCGAAGCCGATCCCTAGATACGGCGGTCCTCCTGCTGCGACCATACGCAGGTAGCCCGCCTTGTCGTGAGGCGCGCGCGGCTTTGGCTTCTCGGTGACCCAGTCGGTGCGCGCGGCCGCCATCGTCGGCCACAAAGCGAGCAGGTAGTACCAATCGAAGCCCGCCGACGTACTGACGCCGGTCTGAACCAGACACACCTTCACAGAGGGGCCTCTTACGTCTGGCGCCGGATCCGGCGCGGTACCGGGCCAATAACGGCTGTCCAAACGCTCCTCAAACTCGATCGCTACGACGTAACCGCTGCGGGCGGCGGGAGCGGTCATCTTCACAACTGGGCTGACCCCGGCGCCCGACTGAACGACCATGAGTTCCACTCCTGCGGGCGGGTTCAGTTGGTTGTAGACCCAGGAACAGCGCGCGCGTACGGCCAATGGGAAGTTCTCACCGGCGGCAAACTCGTTCCAAACGGTCTTCGCGTCGACGCGGGGCAACGAAGACTCGAGGTGGTCGCGCCACGCGATCGCCGTCTCGGCGACCCACGGGACTGAGCTGGAGGCGAAGGTTTCTAGCACGCTCTCCCATGTGGTGGGGCGCCAGTCGTCGGTGGCGGTGACCGGTAGTCGATGCGGGAAGACCAGGGTGTACCGCTGGGCGCCGGGAAGCGCGTGTCGGTATCGCTCGAGCTGATTGCGGCCTAGAACGCCAATTACCTTCACTTCGATGACCGCGACCAGGTTGTCACCCGAGCGAACGACGATGTCGATTCGATCCTTCCCCTCACCTGGAGCCTCTCTGGTGACCGCTATCTCGGTCCCGGCCCAATCAAAAGCAACCGCAGCGGCACTCGGGTCGCGCTCGATGAGCACCGCCAACAGGTCCGACCAGCGATTCTCATTGTCGAATGACAACAAGTGACGCTTCCGTGTGATTCCGGGGAGATAAACCCCAGCGCGGTCAGGGCTTGCGACATGGCCTCTCAACTTCGGTGAAGGTCTAAGACCCAGTTCGACGGCTCTTCGTCCAGCCAATGAAGAACGTCACGAGACCGACCAGTCCAAACGACACTGAACAGCGAAACTCGGTATCGCGCGTGGTCAGGGCGATGCTGTGGGACACGGCCAAGAGCTCCACGACGATTGCGCTCACGATACCGACCGTCACGAAGGCGACGCCTTCCATCTTGAGCGCCCGGCCTGACCACCTTGGGGCCCTCCGAGATGAGCGCAATCCGTCAGATGCTGGCCTGTTCGTCACCCTCCATTCCTACCAGTGCCTTTGCCGGTTGGGCTTTAGTCCCTTGGCAAGCGCAGTTTGGAGCCGTGTTTATCTCCCCGGAATCACACGGAGGAAGTGACGAATGAAGTTGGCCATCATTTCGACCGTACTAGCCCATCCCGTCTACTGGGCACGAAACGGATCAACGCTGAGTGATTCACCAGCGTCGCTCTCCGGTATGGGCAAACAAGAACTGGTTGTCTTAATTGCAGCCTTGGTCGTGTTCGGACTTGATGTTGGACAACGCGATATCGAAGGCACCTCCACCTACGCAGTTCGTGCACCTCACGACTTGCCATGACGCCTGCATTCGGATGGTCAAGGCGAAGGTAGCGCTTAGAGGTACGTGCCCTCAACGAACGCACAAGCCGCCTCCAGTACTCGGTCGTGGTGACCGGCCACCAGCAAGTCAGCTGGCAGAGCTCCGTCGAGCAAGGTGTTGGAAGTTTGGAGCCACTGACGGACGCCCTCGTCGGTGAGACTGTCGCGCAGCACACGCACGATGTCAGTTGACTCCATTGACGGATCGTAGATTAGGACCCCCATGCGGCGGCGCGAACATGTACGGTGACGGCACGGTCGAACACCTCCGGCACGATCGATGGGCTCCACCGCCCCCGATCGAGTACTCAGCCCCATTTTCCTGACCACATCTACCCGCCCGGTTTGCTGGTTGAGAAGTACTGCATACTGTCCTCAGGACACACTCGTGTGAGTGGAACATTCCGTCAATGTCGACCGCCCTGATTTCCTTCAATCGAATTCCGTCGACCAGCGGCCACGCGATTCTCGCAACTTGAAGGGGACTTGCTTGATGGTTGGCTCACCAGAACCTCGATGATCGATTTCGGTCGCCACCGCCCGTGGACTCTTCGCGAACAGCATCCGACGAGGAGTTGCATCTCGGTCAGCGCCCGCATCGACGTAGACCCACGGACCTTCGAAACCGATCCTCTCGAAGTCACGCAGTCTCTCGCAAAACTGCCGGCGGGGCAGATGACCTTCTTCCTCAGCCAACAGAAACCTCTGTGAAATGTCGCCCGCACTTGGAGATTCACCCACCGCAACGTTCACTAACCGCCCTGCCTTCACCTCACGTCGGAGCCCTTCAAGGAGTTCTGCACGTGCCTCTCCTTCGACAAAGAAGATCCACTGACCACGAGTTCGACCGTAATTCTTCTTGACAGCCGGATTGTCAAGGAGAAGAAGTATCGGGATATCTTGATCGTCGACGTTGAAGCGTTGTTCACGAATCGCCATCAGAACACCACCTCGTCATCATTCGTCATCCAGTCAGCCGCGAGACGTAAAACATCGGCTAGTTTCGCAGCGTCTTCCACGGATAGCCAGCCAATGTGATCACCGACGTCGATTCGCGAGAGTCTCGTGAGGCGCCACCCGAAAATGAAGCTTCGGCCGTGCAGCCACCACTCTTGGTTATCGCTTAGTTCCACTCGGCGCTCACCCTTCCTGGTGATGCCCCGCGACGTCAGACCAGCGACCGTCAGGCAACCGTACGGTGGGACTTCAACGATCACACACGGACGAAACTTGCCCGAAGCGCGTCGATTCTCAATTCCGTTCACGATGTTGGCCATGATGACTTCGCCTGTTCGAAGCTTCGCTTCTCTGGATAGATTCCTTGCTTTGCTGTGCAAATCGTTTGGCATTTGTTCCTCTCTTAAGGGGCAAGGTGCCCCCAGGAACAGTCCCTCATCTGGGCGAGATCCAGTCAACTGGAACAGTTATTTGATCAGGTATTTTGACTGCCACTACTGAGTTCACTACACCGAGCGGTAGCGAACTACTAGATCTGTCATCGCTACGGGACTATTGGCACAACGTAGTGACGTGTCAGCACAGTCGCTCGTAGCACGGAAGAAGAATGCCACTGAAAGAAAAGGTGCCGAAATCCCTGATTAAGACGCGGGGCAGATTGCGGCGCAAATCAGACCCCGAGCAGACCCTCCGCCCATCTTGCAGTCTCATGCGGGCCAAGCCCTACCCACCCTCTGCCGAAAGCCGATTCCCGAATACACGACCCGTCTACTTGGCGCGAACTGCGTTGCGCGTTCGTGTGGTTGGTCCATCAAGATTCGGCGTTTGGTGGAGATTTTGGTTGATTCCGATCCGAAACGGCTCCAAGTGGCCGATTTAGTCGTATCTACGGGTCTTATTCATAGCCCGTCTGCGTGTGGAATGACTCTCTGATCATTCCTTGGAGCCGAGTGCATGGCAGAATCGGGTAGGCACCGTTTCGTGCATGAAACCCTATCCCCGATGCCTCGACGAGGAGCGCTGTGCCTGAGAAGTTTCCCGACGACATTGGTCAAGAGATCGTTATCTACGCAGGCCCCGGAGTTGAGCTGTCGCTGCCACTGGACCGGGAGCACGAGACGATCTGGGCCACGCAGGCCCAGATCGCAGAGCTCTTTGGGGTCGACCGGTCGAGGGTTACCAGGCACGTCAACAACGTTTTTCGGGACGAAGAGGTGGGCCAGGAAAGCAATGTGCGGAAAGCGCACATTGCTTCCTCCGACCGGCCCGTGAACTACTACAGCCTCGACGTCATACTCGCTGTTGGCTACCGCGCGAGCTCTGGACGGGCAATCCAGTTTCGCCGCTGGGCGAGTGGCGTGCTCAAGGACTACATCGTTACGGGTGTGGCCATAAACAGCAAGCGCCTCGACGAACTTGGATCGATCGTACGCCTACTGTCGCGTACGGACAACGAACTCGTCTCCGGGGTAGCTGACGTGCTGGCCGGCTACATCCCAGGGCTACAGCTGCTTCGCGAGTACGACGAAGGTCACATTGCCGTCCCCGCTGGTGCAATACCAGGATGGGAACTCACCATTGATGAGGCTCGGGCCGTCATCCATCGCGTCGGTGATGAGTTCCCTCAAGACAAGCTGTTCGGTCGTGACCCCCAGGGCAAGCTCGACGGCACCATCGGTGCCATCTACCAGGGATTTGGCGGCCAGGACATCTACCCGACCGTCGAAGATAAGGCGGCCAACCTGCTTTACCTCGTCGTCAAGGACCACGCCTTGGCGGATGGGAACAAGCGCAGCGCTGCTGCCCTCTTCGTCACCTTCCTCGACAGAAACGGCATCCTCCACAATGACGAGGGTCAACCCCGGATCTCCAACAACGCCTTGGCCGCCATCACGCTCATGGTGGCAATGAGCGACCCGAGCGAGAAGGACCTCATGGTGGCGCTGATCACCCGAATGCTCTCAGGGACCGACCTCTAACAGCAATCCCCAGACCGTTTCACTCCCGCATGGTCAGGTGGAGATTTTACCTTTCTACCTCTCAAGGTTCCGCCAGTGCATGGGTTCAGGAATCTGCCCCGCGGATAACGCTAAATCGCCCGCGAAGAGCCGTTTTCGACCGAAATCAACCAAAATCTCCACCAAACGCCGAACCCTGGTCCATCTACTTGACATACAAGAACTGGGTGCACAAGTGCGCACGAGTTCACCCCGCTGGCTGCGAACACAGCCACGATGGCAAAGTGTTGCTGTTTTCGATAGGCGTTTACAACGCCACCACAGTCTCTAGCCCTGCTCACGAGGGTGGTCGTCTGAGCCGAGTTGTCCATGGTCCAGTACCTCATGCCATCTTCATGCAGGTAGATGTAATTTCGTGACTGGAACATGGCCGGCTCACCCTGCTCTTTAATCAGACTCGCGGCACGCACGAAATCCTGTTCCCCGCCCGGTAACCAGTCCCGGACCCTGTACTCGTGCGACGGGTCAGCCTTGCCCTCTCGCCACCGTCGACTACTGACAAAAGTGCGAAACCACCTAATGCCCTGGACGACGACGTCGCCCCGATCAGCCATCTATCGTCACCGCAGCGATGGCGTCGCTGATGTTCGACGCCCAGTCGTGGGCCGCGCCTGAAGACGTGAGCACGAGTCTCGCTGGCACGCGGCGGAGCGCCTCGACGTCGACGCCAGGGAAGAACTCCTGGATGGGGTCGACCCCGAAGATGCCCGACACCCCATTGGCACGTGGGGCGATGTAGGCGAGGTACGTGTTCTTCGCAGCCGACGGCGCGATCATGATCCCCCTCTTGTACGGCCGAACGATGACCCGGTCATTTGATGAGAACGCGGCGATGACCTTCTCCATCGCCTCACGTTGACCCATCGAATCGGCGTGCGCGAGCACTACCGCCATCCGCTCGTCGCAAGAGGCGCTTGAAGAGCCAGGCTCCACCTTGGTGGTTTCGTCAGTCTCTTCCGTGGCGCGACTCAGAATTACTCCCTCGCCCGATGGACACGCAAGCGCTGAAAAGCTACAGATCCTGATGGGGAACTAGAAAGTCTCCATACAGCGAACCATGCGCTTCAGATCCTCATTCGTGCCCAGGCCTGCGAGGACAATCCGAATGTCGCGACCTTCACCTGATCGCTAGCGATCAAGGGCTCGCGCAACCAACTCCCGACCAGCGGAGCTCATCGACGCGGCGTCCTTCATCGACTCTCGCTCAAGTTCGTCAACTGACAGTTCCGCGAGGCGGGCCGCATAGTCAATCCCCTGCATGAGTGCTTCTCGCGAAGTGTCGTGTCTTTTCAATTCGATGATGACCCACGTACCTGGGTCCTCGACACAGAACAGGTCCAACTTCACGCCGCCAAGATTCAACTGCCTACGCACCATCTCGAGACCGTGAGCGACGAGGCTCGGCTCAGCCTGCACCCAATCCTCTGGCACCGCCTCACTCAGCAGCGAGGTCCCGAACAGTCGCTGCGGTTTGCCGCCACTGATATGCCAAAGTGCAGCGTCTTCCACTTGAATCCTCTCCACTCGACTGGTTACAGCGGCTAGTAGTTCGAACTCCAATCAGCACAACACACTGGCGTCGCGTCGCTCGAAATGCGATCTGCGGGGTACCCATCTCTCTCATGGGGACATTCGGACAATTTGTGAAGACCAGTAGAGCAAAGGGCTTTCGAGGGCGATCAGAGGGTCACTTCGAGAGATTCACCGGCTGGTTTGGCAGTGCTCACCAAGAATGGGCCTGATCGTCACCAGTGGCACCTCTACTGTCAGCCATAATTGCAACCATAACGCTACGGGGTGTGTGCATGAGCGGAGAAAAGCGGTACTATTCAAACTGTTAAGTCGAATCAGGGGGTCTAAAAGGTGATAAAGCAGCCAATAAGTACCGTTGCAGAGTGGGAGGAGCAGTTCGGTGGCGCCGTTCGCCGACTTCGCCAAGCGCGCCGCCTTACCCAGACCGAGTTGGCGGAGAGGGCCAACGTCTCGCTGAGCGCTCTGAAGAACCTCGAACGGGGCCGCGGCTCGAGTCTGTCGAGCGTGGTGCGCGTCGCGCGTGCCCTGGGTCGCGCAGAGTGGCTTGACTCCTTCGCTCCCGCCGAGTCCGCCTTCAGCCCGATGGAGATGCTGCGCGAGAACGCGGCGGCGGCGCGTCCCCGCCGGGTGCGTCACCCGGTGGCCAAGCCGTGACGTACGCCCCCGCCACCGTCCTCGAGGTCTCCTCGTGGGGTCGGCGCGTAGGCGCCGTTGCCCTGAATCCCGCCACCGGCTTCTACGCCTTCGAGTACGACGAGAGCTGGTTGCGCGATGGTGTGGAGCTCGCCCCACTGCACATGGCGCGCCGGAGCGGGACCTACGAGTTCCCCGACCTGTCCCGAACGACCTTCTACGGCCTGCCGGCCATGCTCGCCGACGCCCTGCCCGACCGGTTCGGTAGCGCCCTCGTGACCGCGTGGATGAGCGATCAGGGTATCCGTGCCTCGCAGATCACTCCCCTCGACCGGCTCGCCTACGCCGGCTCACGCGCCATGGGCGCGCTCACCTTCGCCCCGCCCGCCGGACCAGAAACCGGCGTGCCGAGCCTGGTCCAGGTAGCCCGTCTCGTCACCGCCGCGCGCTCGGCCCTGCGCGGAACGTTGCGCGAGGACGCCGTCCACGACGCCCTGGCTGACCTCATCACCGTGGGCTCGACGGCCGGCGGGGCCCGGGCCAAGGCCGTCATCGCCTTCAACCCCGAGACCTACGAGATGTTCTCGGGTCAGTTCAGCGCGCCCGAAGGATTCGAGCAGTGGCTGATCAAGCTCGACGGCGTCGGCGACCCCGCGGTCCCGGGCACGGACCCGCTCGCCGATTCTCAGCCCTATGGTCGCGTCGAGTACGCCTACTACCTCATGGCGCGCGCCGCCGGCATCACCATCAGCGAGTCTCGGCTCCTGCTCGAGGGACCGCGCGCGCACTTCCTTACACGCCGCTTCGATCGCGCACCCGGCAACGAGCGCGTCCACAGCCAGACCCTCTGCGCGCTGGCGCACCTCGACTACAACATGACCCGCACGCACTCGTATTCGAGTTACTTCCTCGCCGCGAGAGAACTCGGACTCGACACTGCGCGCGAGATCTTCCGGCGTGCGCTCTTCAACGTGGCCGGTGTCAACCGCGACGACCACACGAAGAACGCCTCGTTCCTGCGCACCGAGCACGGCACCTGGCAGCTGGCACCGGCCTACGACGTCACGCACTCCTACTGGGACGCCGAGTGGCCCCAGGCCCACCAGATGAGCGTGAACGCCAAGTTCACCGGGATCTCCCTGGACGATTTTCGGGCCATGGGCGATCGCCACGAAGTCCCCGCTCTTGCTGCGACCATCGCCCAGGTCAACGAGGCCATCGATCACTGGCCCGACTTCGCCAGCGACGCCGGCGTGGACGCAACGACCACGGCCACCGTCGCGGCCGACATCGAGCGCTTCCGCCCACGCTGAATCATTGCCGGGGCAGTCAGGGGCGTTCTTGACGACCTGGCCTGTCGGCGAGGCCTCCGAGGATCTTCCGGCAGTTGTCCCCGGGTTGGGCCATCCGTGGCCGTGTTGTTGCCTGAAGCACTGCGTCGTCACCTTGAATGAGTACTGCTCGGCGTTTGTCCGAACGTTTGTCCGAACGGTTGACGGGCATTTCTCCGAATCCCTCTCATGCCTAGAACTGGCGTGTGCGCGCACCGTTCGATGCCGCACCGTCGGGACGAACAACGCTGGAATTCAGAAGTGCGGCGATTGCCTTTGAGCACCAGCGGCAGACCGTTGATAACAACATCAACGCAAACAAGGAGAACGCCATGACCACTGAACACCTCCACGCGGTCGACTACCCGCTGACCATCAAGATCTTGTCCGAACTCATGCCACGCCGAGTCGTGAGCGGGTTCAATGCGTCGCCCAGCGGAGCGGCCGTCGACTGGATCGTCCTTGAAGAGGGGATTCTCTCGACAACTGAGAAGGCCACCGTGACGATAGCCCGTGGTATTTCAACCATCGAACGCTGCGGCGGGTTCCCAGGGAATGAATCTGTTGGTGAAGCAGTTGCTGGGGCTGTGGAACAACTGCGACGACCTCGTTGAGCTGCATCGTGCTGGTTCGCTGAGACTGCAACAATCCCTAGAGGAAGACTGTCGTGATCGAGCTGGTACTCCAACGCGCGGAGGTGTTCGCAGCGGCGGGCCACGCCTGACGGCAGCTGGAACCGTTCGCGGCCCGCCAGCCACCATCTGCCCAAACCCAACTACCCGCCCCGTCTGTTGGCTGCGCGCCGGGCCGACTCTAGATTGCCCAAAGTCCAGCGAATGACCGGAAATGTCCAGGAAATGTCGGTGTCCGAGAAGTTTTTCAAAGTTTTTCCGAAAGTACCCGATTACTCCGCACTGTCTTGAAGTGAGCAACAATGCTCTTTTAAAAGGGACAGACCGATGGAAAAGTACGAAATCACAGCAATGGTCCAACTTGCGGCCGAGACGTTCGGCGGTGCATTTGCAACCCGCGATGAGGGCGAACACGATCGGCTTCTCGAACTTGCCTATGCACTTGCCAGCACGATGTCCGTAGAGGAGGTTGCAACGGCTACCTACCTCTCTGGTCAATATTCCACCAGTGACGATCTTCCGTTCTGGAACGAATTCCACGGTCAGAGGGCTCGTCGCGAGATTTGAGCTCTTGGACAGGCTGCGGATCACACTTCGAACGACCATCGGTGATGGGTTCACCAGAGGTCTTCATCAGTTTGGAGACGGACAGAGGGGTGGCACGTGCCACCCCTCTGTCCGTCTACCACGAATTCGGAATTAGAGATCGGCCGACCTTCCCCTAGCCACGCTGCCTCTTCCTGTAGGGCTGTCGTGGCGACACTCCGCTCTTCCCAAGGAGTTGGTAAAGCTGACCAACCTTGAGGCCGTGCCGGGCGAGAATTCCATTCTTGCCGCCAATCGGGATCTCAGGGTCCTGATAGTCAGCGATGACTGCGTTCACGTCTTCGGCACTCAGCCTTCGCAGACTGTTCTTCGCCACGCGCTTCGACTCGCGTCGTGATTTCACACCAGCCGCACCAGATATTGTCGCGTCCACGCCGATCTCGAAGTAGCCATCGGGAAACACGTAAGAAGCTGTTGGCATGCGCCGACAGTGCCCACAGAGAAGATGTCGCGGGATCTCGGTGATCCGCAGCACCATCTTCAACGTCTCTCCGCAGTGGGGACACTCGATCAGGTGCACCATCTCGTCGCGGTTCAGGCGGAATCCCTTTCCCACAGCGAGATCGCTCTCGGCCCGCAAGACAGCCGGGTGGCACTTGTTGTAGCGACCAAGGACTTGGGCGAGAGCCGTGCCGACGTTGTCCTCGAGAGGTCCGACCCGCTCCAGCAACGTCGCCACGGTGCACTTGCCCCCCTGTGCGGCGACGAAGTCGACTGCGGCCTGTCCCGCCACGTCCTTGGTCGACCACGCTCCGCGGACCGACAGTTCCCCGTAGTAGAGAGTCAACGTGCCGGCCGCCCACGCAGGGTCCACGCCGTCGGGCACCAGCCCGCCAGACACCAGCAAGGCCGCCAGCGCCGCCGGGTCGCCGATCACCTCCGCGACCTTCTCGCCAGCCCTCTTCAGCGCGATCCAGCCGAACAGCATCCGCAGCTCGCGCACCGGCGCGCCGCAGAGACGCGACAGGGCGGCATCGGGGATTCCCTGCTCGGCGAGAGATGAACGCACTTTCTGCCACGCGGTCCCACGTTGAACACCGAGGTGATCGGCGATCTCGTCGACCGAACGACCCTGGGCGTAAAAGGCGATGGCCTTCGTATCGAGTGAACCGTCAGCCTTGACCGAGCGGTGAACCACGTTGCACGCGACCTGCCCACTGATCGGACCCAATCTGAACACGTCTCCCGCTTCGGTCGGCAGGTGCACCGTCGCCATCCATCCAAGAAGCCCCTTCTCATCCAACGGAAAGAACCGCACCTCAGGTATGAGGCGCTGGACGGCGGTCACGATGGCCCCAGGTACCTTGAGGTCCGACGTGACGACTTTGGCCATCATCGCCACGAAATGGCCGACGTCAACTCGAACCATGTCCGCCACGACCGGTCCGGTCTTCTTTGACGAGGCAGTGTCGAGTAGATCCGCAATCGCCTGCTCCTCAATTTCAACCTCTCGCCGAAAGACCGCGGCGGTGGCATCATCGTCAGTTCGCAAGGACTCTTCGCGGGCGCGATTCGCGCGACGGCGATGAAAGTCAATCGACAGGCGAAGCTTCGTGGCCGGATCAGCCTCCACGTGCAAGGAGTTCATCCGCACCTCACCCGATGTACCCACTTTCGCCAACGCGTCGATGATGGTGGTCACGACGTTTCGATGGAGCTCGTTAACCTCGACAGTGGCCAGACTCTCCTTGGCCATCACGATCTGTTCGATGTGCTCGCCCGGACGTGCTATCTCCGGACGCAGGAGGTTCGTACCCTCCAGTCGGCACAAGCGATACTTGTCCATGCCTGAACTCTCGAACTGATAGACGACGCCGTCTACCTCATAGGGCGGTCGCCCACCCAAGGCTCGACGCTCGCGGTTTCCGTTGACGAAGGCCCGATTGGCCTGCTGCTTCGCCCGGATTGCCTCGAAGACCTCGGGTTCGGCCCATCCGCCCTCGGGGAGTCCGAACTCATAGCGAAGGACCACAAAGCCGTAGTCCTTGGGATCCGCAGATTCAGACCCATGTACCGCGAGTCCACCGAAGACCTTGGTCCCCTTCGTCGGATTCGGCAAGGCCATCTCGTAGACCCCGGTCTCGTAGAGGGCGAGCATGTTCGCGAAACTCTGCTGGATGTCCTTCGGGTGGCGCACCAGGGCAACCGTCGCGTGTTCTCCGTAGCGTTCCTTCACGCCGGGACGGGTCACCTCCATCATGCCCAGACCCTCGACGAACTGTCTTGACGACAGGTCAGGATCACCCAGCATCTCGAGAATCTTGCGGACGCGGTCACGCTCAGCCTCGACAGGCACGAGACCCTTGTCGTGCAGTCGATAGCCGAGCGGGATTGCCTTGGGGCCATGGGGCCACTGGTTGCGCCGCGCCACGGCGATGCGACCGAGTCGGTTGCGCTCGACAATTCCGTTGCGATCCTGAGCCGCGATAGATACCGCAAGGTTCCACAACATCATTCCGAATGGCTGGGCGAAATCGAAATCCTGTCCGTCCGTGAAGACCTTCATGCCCCGAGAGAAGAAGTGCTTGCCGAGATCGGCGCCGTTCTCCTCATCGCGCGCGAGGCGGGCCACCGCGAAGGCGTGGACTTCCTTGACGGAGTGGGTGCGCAAGGCCGCGAGTAGCACGCTCGTGAAGAAGTTGATGTCCTCGTCCTCATTGACCATGGCCGCCGATCCCAAGTGGTAGATGAAGAGGATGTCGGCGAACACGAACTGCACCGACTTGGACCCCTTGCGCCGATCAATAACCGCACCGTACCTTTCGGGATCGTAGATCGGCCCGAGAGGATCGTTCAGTAGTTGGACGAGCCCTGGGACCTTCGGCACGAGCACGGAGATCGTTTTGAAGGCCATATTCTCAAACAGGATCAAGTCGGAGGCATCCGACTCTCGTACGACCACCATCTTGGTGAGGAGCTCGACTACTGCGATCTCACGCTCGAGCGGGTCGGAAAGGACGCGATCGGCCTTGGCGCGTGTGCCTCGCTTCGTCGCCATCACTTCACCTCCCAGGTGTGAATGGCCCTTAGGGCGCTAATCAGCTGGTTCGCCATGATTGGGTTCTTCACGAGAACCGCCCTGCAATCATGGGCTCTCGAAGCATCGGCATTGGTTGTAGGCATGTCACTCTCCTTCTTGATTTGCACCTCGACGATCGGGGGGCAGGTTTTGACTGTCCCCCCACTGCACCGCTGCGCAATCAAGACGCGAGAAGTCACGAAATCGCTGATTGCGCGCTATTTGTCGACGGGAACAGTCAACGACATGACTTCTCTATGGAACTGCCCCGACCTCAAACAGTTGTTCACCTCGGCGCTGGAGGCCGCCGATGAACAGGACTCTGACGCAAGCAAGGAGACGACTCACTGGGTCAGGTTTGGAAGCATCGATGACCCATCGGACGACTGATTCGCCTGTCCGTCGAATCGAAACGACGGCGGAACTCCGACGCTCGATATACCTCTCAGTGGGGACCATCGCGCTATGGCCATCTCTAGGGAACTGATAACCCTCTGGTGTAAACGGGGGACACCGACGTCCCAGTCCAGTGAGCAAGACACGAACTGGTTCACCGTCGAGACAACACAGCTTTCGGGCCTTATCGACAAGCTCAGTCTGCTGGTCCCCGGACCAGAGTGGCGCCGACCGCACCCACCGGCGTGACGAGGACCACGCTCGCTCTGGTCTCTGCAGCGTCATCGATGTTCGATGAGTTCTGAGCAAGTGTCACAACGGTCTCGTAGTCTTGCCAACATGACTGTTACATGGGTGCGTAGTCACGGTGGACGGCGACCATTGGAGCACGATGCCGCCTGCGCGGCTCGAGGCAACCGGAGCCCTCGGTGAAGCTCCTCCTTTTCTCCGACCTCCATCTCGACACGCACTTCTCCTGGGCGGGACAGGACGCTGCACGGTTGCGTCGACGAAACCTGCGGTCCACCCTTGCCAAGATCATCCGCCTCGCCGGCGAACTCGAGGTCGATGCTCTGTGCTGCGGCGGGGACCTTTACGAGCACGAGCGGTTCTCCCCCGACACCGGTGAGTTCCTGCGTGCCAGCTTCGAGGAGATCGCGCCCCTCCCAGTACTCATCGCGCCGGGGAACCACGACTGGTACGGACCGGCCAGCCTGTACCACCAGGTTTCCTGGTCGCCAAACGTTCGCGTCTTCACCGAGAACCGCTTCTCACCAGTCGAACTTGCCGACGGCTTCACGCTCTGGGGCGCGGCGCACCGGGCACCGGCCAACACACCCGACCTCCTGAGGGACTTCGCCGTCGACAGAACGGGGGTCAACGTTGCCCTCTTTCACGGGTCCGAGAACGGTGGCTTCGCCTGGCAAGAGGAGGGCAAGGTCGCTCACGCCCCGTTCAGCGCCGAGGAGATCAGCCAGGCCGGCTTCGCGCACGCGCTGCTCGGACACTTCCACCGGCCGGCCGACGGACCGATGCACACCTACCCGGGCAACGCCGATCCCCTCGAGTTCGGCGAGGACGGCGAACGCGGAGCGGTGCTGCTCACGGTGCACGATGACGGTTCGGTCGAGCGCCAGCACCACAACGTGGCGAGTTCGGTCGTCGCCGACGTCACGCTGGACATCAGCGGGACGACCCACACCGGCCAAGCCCAGGACAAGGTGCGCGCGGCGTTGACGACGCACTCAGGATTTGTACGCCTGACACTGATCGGTGAGGTCGCCGCCGGCGTCGACCTCGACCCCAATGAGTTTGCGGCGGCGGTTGTCGCCCCTCACCTCGACGCGCTCAGCACGCGGGTCGCCAAGGTGCGCGCCGCCTACGACCTTGAGGCATTGGCGCAGGAGGCCACGGTGCGCGGGCAGTTCGTTCGCGACGTCGAGGCCGCGACCGATCTCAGCGAGGACGAGCGCCGCCGCGTCCTGATCACGGGGCTGCGGGCCCTGGCCGCGCACGACGATCTGGCGGTGCGCTGATGCGGATCGACTCGGTCACCGCTCACGCCTTCGGGCCCCTCGCCGGTGAGTCGCTGAACTTCGCCCCGGGGATGACCGTGATAGTCGGGGACAACGAGTCGGCGAAGACCAGTTGGCACGCGGCGATCTACGCCGCCCTGTGCGGACGGACCCGTCGCAAGGGCCGGCTCGAGGCCAGGGAGCAGGCGTTCATGGACCGCCACAAGCCCTGGGACAGCCCCGCCTGGGAGGTCTCCGGCCTGCTGACCCTCGACGACGGACGTCAGATTGAGATGCGACACGACCTCGCCGGCAACGTCGCCTGCTCGGCCACCGACCTCCAGCTCGCGCGCAACGTGTCGAATGAGATCATGGAGGACGGTTCGCCCGACGCCGCCGTGTGGCTCGGATTGGATCGCCGGTCCTTCGTGGCCACCGCGTGCATCCAGCAGGCCCAGTTGCTGGGCGTGTTGAACAAGGCTGACGGGATGCAGAAGATCCTTCAGCGCGCCAGTTCGACGGCGGGAGTCGACGCGACCGCGGCCGAGGCCCTCGCCCGCCTCGAAACCTTTCAGAAGACCCACGTCGGGCGCGACGATGCGAGGAGTGTCCGCCCGATGCGCCGGGCCATGCTCGCGCTCGACGCGGCCAGAGCGTCGCTCTCCGCAGCTCGAAGCGATCACGCCGAGTACCTCCGAGCCGTGGAGGAAGTCGACCGCCTCCGAGGCGCTGCGACCCAGGCTCAGCGCGAACTCGCCCTCCACGAAGCCGCCGCCGCGCGCAAGCTCGCCGACGACTTCGCGGCACGTTGCGACCGCGCGGCGTTCCTGCGGGACCGTCTCGGGGAGACCCCGCCGCCGGCCCTCACCCAGACCGACGCCCTGGGCAATCAAGTTGCCCGCGCTCTCGAGACGTGGGCCAAGCGTCCCCAGCCCAGCGAACTGACCGGTCCGAGCGCGCAAGAGTTGGAGGCCCGCATCGCGGCGCTGCCCAAAGCACCGAGCGGCGACCTGACGGTCGATGAGGACGTCCGAGCGGCGCACGACGAGTTATCTCGGCTCAAGTCGGAGCTCAAGGCCATGGCGGTGACCGCGCCGACGGCCCCCGAGAGCGCTCTCCCCGGACTCAACCAGGGCGAGCTGCTGTCGTTGGCGCAGACCCTCGAGATGGGTGCCACTACCGAGGAGTTAGCCGACACATCCGCGCTCGATGGGGCCAGCGGACGCATTGCTGGCCTCGAATCTCGAGCTCACCGGGCCCGTCTGCTCATGATCGTCGGCGGAGTCCTCGTCCTGGTGGGCGCCGCACTCGCGGCCGTGGCCTCCCCTGTTCTCGGCGCCGTGGCGCTCATTGGAGTGGGAGTGTTCGCCGCCGGGATGCTGTCGCGCAAAGACGGCGACCTCGCCGCGGCGCGCAGCGAACACTCGCGCCTTACCATCCAGGTCGCGGCAACCAAGGAGTCGGCCAGCCGCTTCACCCGAGCCCGATCCGAGGCCAAAGCCCGCTGCACCGAACTCGGAGTACCGGCCGACCCCGCCCGCCTGCGCGCCCTGGCAACCGATGTCTCGCGAGCCGAGACGTTCGCCGAGCGCAGCCGTGACTTCGAGGAGCGAGTCCAGAACCTGGAGACAGCTCGCGACGCAGCATTGCTGGCACTCCGCTCGGCTCTCTTGGGACGATCGGAGCCGGTTGACGACGATCCGGAGCGCGCCTACGCCCGATACGTCAGCGCCTGTGAGGAGCGTGACGATCTCGCGGACATGGCGGCGGAGCGCCCGACCCTCGAGGAGCAGTTGGCTCAGCGCGTGCGAGCCGAGGAGACAGCGGCCAATCAACTCAGCGCCATGGGAGCCGCCGAACGCCAAGTCCGTGAGGCGCTCGCCGCGTGCGGGCTGAGTGCCGCAACGCCCCACGAAGCGGTGGCGGAGCTCGAAGCGTGGGAGGAGCATCGCCAGAGCGACCTCGAGGCCGTCGACGCGGCTCGCTCGGGGTGGGCCGAGCTCGAATCTCTGCTGGGCGAGAGAAGCCTCAATGAGCTGAACGAGGCCTATCAGACAGTGGCCGCTGCTGCTGTCTCGCGCGCCGCGGGCTTCCTCGAGAGTGAAGTGGTGACCTTGGCGGCTGGCGATCCGGGGTCGCAGTTGGACGAGTTGCGTCGGAGAGCTGCCGAAACGGGCGAAGCCGCAGCCTCCGCCGAAGGGGCGCTCGGCGAGCGAGCCAAGGATCTGGCCAGCGTGCCGGAGGCCGAGGAGTCCGAGGTGGATGCCCTCGAGCAAGTGCGCTGGCTCCAGAGCCTCGACGCCACCCTCAACACCACGCAGCGGTTCCTCGCCGAGGCGCAGGTCCGGGTGCAACGTGATCTGGCTCCCGTCCTGGCTGCCACCCTCGACCAGTGGCTACCGACCATCACCGACGGGCGTTACACGAGCGCCATCATCGACATCAAGTCCCTCGAGGTCAAGGTCTGTGGATCTACGCGCCGCTGGCGTTCGGCCGAGCGTCTCTCCCAAGGGACGGCCGAGCAGATCTACCTCCTGCTGCGCGCCGCACTGGCGCGGCACCTCACCGCAGGCAAAGAGACCTGCCCGCTCCTCCTTGACGATGTGACCGTCCAGTCCGACGCACGACGGACCACGGCCATCCTTGAGTTGCTCCATGAACTCTCCAAGGAGCAACAGGTCATCGTCTTCGCCCAAGAACGTGGCGTTGCCGATTGGGCTCGGGTCCACCTAGTCCCGACGTGCGATGCGTTGGTCGAACTCAAGGTCGTCGCCTCCACTTAGTGCAACCGCAAGTGCGAGCGGTTCACCGCGGTGATAGCGATTCGCTATCTCTGGCCGTCGATGTAACAGGTTCGTCGTACCGTCAGAGGCAAGTATCCATCGAGGAGATCCGCGTGGCCACAGCCATCAAGTACCCAGTCGCAGGTCTCGCGGGAATGCTCGTATGGGCATCCGAAGCAGCCGAGTTGGATGAACGCCCTTCGGGACTGCTTTGTGTCGGATGCGAGGAGCCGGTCATACTCCGAAGCGGAGAGCACCGTCGAGCCCACTTCGCGCATCGTCCAGGCGCAACGTGTTCGGGCGGGGAGACCGCACTGCACCGCACCGCAATCCAAGTCATCTCCGAGGGAGTCGTGACGGCAGCTCGAGAGGGCCGCGCTTATCCCTTCAAGCTGTGCTGTGAACAGTGTGACGCGTCGAGGGAGGGCAACCTCGCGCGCGATCCGGAGTGCACGGTTGAGATCGACCGGCCACTTTCGAACGCCATCCGGCCCGACATTCTGGTTCGAGGGGGCAACGGCACGGCACGCTACGTCATTGAGGTTGTGGTCACCCATTCGCCAGAGGACGCCGCTCTTACTGAGTACCGGACGCACGATCTCCCTGTCATCGTGGTGCGCCCGTCATGGGACACGATGGAGAGCTTCCGGAATGGCCTGACTGAACTTGAGACGTACCATTTCACTACAGAGGGGGCTTCGCTCGATGTGTTGGGGCGGTGTCGGTTCCCTCGCCACATCGAACCCGAGGAGGGCGCCCTTCGCTCGTGTCCCGCATGCAAACAATCGGCCCGTCTGGTGACTCTCGAAGTCTCTGAGATGGCCTGCTGGTCCCGCAGTTGCACTCGACATGTCCGCGTGCTCGACACCTACGCTCTTCTCGACGAAGAGCGTGTTCTCATCGCGGCGGGTGCTAGCGATCTCCACTCCTCGTCGACAATCGCCAAGGAACTTGGTGTTCGTCTGGAGATGAGAAACTCCAAGACGGCCGGCACGAGATACCTTGCCAACATCTGCGAGTGCGGAGCGCTCTGCGGTGACAATTTTGCCTACGGTGGCTTCGGCGGCCAGGAATGCACACCGATCATCGGTGAGGGGGTGCACCGCTACGTGGTGTGTACCGCGGGACACTGGACTGCGGTCTCAGCGCGCCACTGGCCCGATGGCATCAACCTCGGGCGCACAATGCGGGGCCAGGGACTCACCGGTGAAGTGTCGGGGGTTCTCGAAGTGCCGCGCAACGAGGCGTCAGTATCTGTCACAAGTGCAGAGATCAAGGACATCGCGAGGATGATGGCAGGCGTCATTCGTCCTCGTCGCTGACTGTTCACAGCAAATTCTCGGAGATGATTGCCAGTACTGAGTCCCCGTACTTCTCAACTTTGACGGGGCCAAAGCCTTTGACCCATCGGAGTTCGGAAGTAGTTTGTGGCAACGTCTCGCAAAGCTCGTCAAGAGTGGTGTCGTAGAACACGACGAACGCGGGAGCGCCCTCGGCTAAAGCCTGTTCGCGGCGCCACTTCTTCAATGCATCACGAAGGTCCGGGGTGGCGCTCATTGGTCCATTCTGTTTGTGCTCGACCGTTTGCGCCGCCACGGCCCCGTCGTCAGGGGCCAGCGTCCTATAACTTCCCAACACCGTCACCCGCTCCCCAAACTCGACGGTGATCTTGTTGGGGCCAAGGGCCACAACTGCACCGAAGCCGTTGACCTCGCCGACAATGCAGTCGTAGCCACTCCACCGGAAGCGCAGCCCGACAGATGCTTTGACAACGGGCGGTCGACTTGATGGTCGAGGCAACGAGCGACCACTCCCTCGTGATGCCTTCACTGGAGCTGTCAATGGCGCTGGCTTCCGAGTGATGGTCGATGAGATCGGCACCGACGGCTGGCTCTGGGGAGCATCCATCTCGGAGAGGAAGATCGACGGTGTCGAGGGCTCCGCCGTGATGAGAAGTGACTCTTGGCAACGAGTAATCGCAACGTGGAATACGCGACGTTCCTCCTCAAGGTCACTGCTTAGACGGTGCGGGAAGACATCTTCACTTGCGTCGTAGACGATGACGTGAGGCCACTCAAGCCCCTTCACCTTGTGGACCGAGGAAAGGGCTACGCCTTCGGCGTCCTGAGTCATCAACAGCATCTGGCGCATCCATGTCTCGAAGGTGGTGGCCTCGGGGTGAAGCCGAGCCAGGGCCATGAGGCTGCGAACTCCATCGGAGTTGGCAGCCCTGACGCCCGCAGAACGCCCTTCATCAAGGCTTGCGAGTACCGCGCCCAGTCCAATCCTCCCGTTCAGCAGGGTGAGGGCCGAAGCGGTTGTACCGATCTTCACCTCCGACTGGAGCCTCTTGAGATCTTCAAAGAAGCCCCCAACCTTGGTCGCTGCGGGTTCCTGCAGCTGTTCGTGCATCGCGCGAAGTTGGTCGAGCGAACGCTGTTTGCCAAGCCACTTCATGATTTCGGGATGAATGCCTCGACCTGGTCGCCTGGCGGCAAGAATGAGATCATTGCTCGAGAAAGACTCCGGCTTCGTGGCCAGCCGCAGCCAGGCCAGAACCGCATCGATGCCGGAGCCCCCCAGCAGATTTTCACTGTCCCGGAGGTTTACCGGGACTCCCGCCATCTGGAGGGCTACCAGCGGGGGCAGGAGTCCTACGTTCACCCGAGAGAGGACAGTGATGTCGCTCGGATGCGCCCCACTGGAAAGCAGCGACTTGACGTGATCGACCACAGCGTCGGCTTGGTCCTCCGTCTTCTCGACGACAAGAGACTTTGGGTCCCTGACATTCAGCGGACCTGGCCGGATCTGTTTGCGGACTCGAAAATGGTTCCGCGAAAGAAGGTTGGTGGTGGCGACCACCACTGGGGCCGGACAGCGGTAGTTGACCACCAGAGCGTGGTGGACCGCTTGGGGAACGTGGTCGCTGAAGTCGACGAGCCACTCCGGTGATGCACCGTTGAATCCGTAAATCGTTTGGTCGTCGTCGCCGACGGCGAAGACCGAGAGAGTCGGACCGGCGAGCAAACGCAGGAGCAACATGTGGGCAGGAGTGAGGTCCTGGAACTCGTCGACCAAGAGGACCTCGGTCTTTCGCTCCGCGGCGAGTCGGACACGCGGTTCGCGGAGCAGACGTTCAACTGAGAGAAGGACGATTTCGTTGAAGTCGGCGAGGCTGTTCTCCCTGAGATGGGCCCGGAAGAGCGGATAGAACTCAGCGAACCCTTCAACGTCACCTCCATAGGCCGCCTCAACATCGTCGGGTGACTCGAGTCCCAGACGGGCTTGAGTCAGCGCGCTCATCCACGGACCGACTGGATCGACGTTGGTCCTGCGGGGGAATTTCACGAGCTGGGAGATGATGCCACGCACGTCTGTCTCGGAGATCAGTCGTCGTGGGTCATCGGATTCGAGAAAACCTCGAGTTCCGTTGACGACGGCGAGAACAAGTGAATCGATCGTGCGGATTTCAAGATCGGCCAGATCGCTGGTACGTGCGCGCATCTCCTCCTCGGCCCTCTTGTTGTAAGCCATCAAGACAATTGCCCCCGTAGGTACACCACTGCCGACGAGATGACGCACACGTTCAGTAAGAACCCTCGTCTTGCCCGAACCCGCAGGGGCGATGATTCGCGCTCGGATCGTAGGGTCGCCCACGGCAGCCAACTGGTCAGGCGCAAGATCACCGGTCACGGCACGGTTTCGAACGGGAGACAATGCGCCTTGACGAATCGCCAGTCGGGGTATAACCAAGCGCTCGCCAACACGCGCGTCGTGGTCGTCCCACAGGTAGAGAGGACCACCGTCACACCACGCCAAAGTCCCATCCGGTAAGCAGATCTCAGCGGTGGGATCGTTGACACTCGTGGCTCCCAACTCCATGGCTCTAGCGACAAGTGGAAACACCACCTCTTGCGACCCTCGGGCTTCGACGCTGTTCATCGTGGCAAGCCGCCAAATCGCCTCCGAGATGAAGTCGAAATTGGGGGGAACTTCCCAGACGTCATCCTCGTTCACGCCAAATGGAGGTCTCGCCATTCCCTTAGGTATCTCCACCACGAGGCGACTTCGCGTGAGATAGGCGTTGCGCATTGTCTCGAGTGTGCGCGACGCCAGGAGCGACTGGTCATTTAGGACAAGGTGTGGGCAATCTGACCAAGGTGGCGGAGTAGGTGACCCTGAATCAATCAGAACAGAACGGCCAAGGGCGTCTGGTCCCGCAAGTTGCGACCAGCGTTCATTTGGGAGGTCGACCGAAGACATCACTCGTTGTCAGAGCGGAACTCGACGGCAACGCCACAGTGGTCACTCATCGCCTCTCCCTCCTTGTTCTCGCGTTGCCAGACTTGTGCAGGCTGCGCCTGCTCAGAGAGGGCTTGTGATACTGCAATGTGGTCAATCAGCCCAAACTCTACGTGTTGCACTGGGCCGGTGAGCTCGAAGGCAGTGAGGGCGACCAGGTCTTGGTCGGCGAGCACACTGCGAACGGCATCCTTGTCATCACCTCTGCCGTAGTAGTGGGGGCCACCGAGGTTCACGTTGAAGTCGCCAGCAACGCAGGCCGATATACATTCGTGCCAACGGAGCATGGACTTCCAGTCCTCGGACTGACTCGTGAACTCTTCGGCAACCGAGCGACCGACGTCTTGGTACCAAGGAAGCACCGTACCGAAGACAAGAAGATTACCGAGCGGCGTGACGATGACTCCAGCGCTCGTGCGAACCGGGTCGTGGCTGGGGACAAGTGTGTCGACGATCGGCAGTCGAGACCAGATCGTGACCCAGCGGCTTCCTTCCCGCACGGCTCGGGCTTCTCGTGGGCGGCTGCTCGAAGAGACGGAGTGCCACTCGCCCGCAGTAGGCGGCCGAAGATCGTCGTGAGTCTCGGTGAGAACCCAAATGTCCGCATCGACTAATGCCATCTGTTCGAGGATTCTGGTGTTCTTGGAGGGACTGACTCCGTAAGCAACATTCCAGGTGGCGATCTTCATGAAGTGCATCGTTACATACGGGTGCGACAATCACAGGGCCTGCGACTTCTTGTCCAGTGCGCGGGGATTCACGCCCAGAACAGAGCGGTCGGATTTCATGATCCCTGTAGTCACATCTCGAAGGAAGCACCTCCGTAGGCAATCATCAAGGTGAGAATGCTCCCGACAGGGGGCTGGGGGTGTCCCTCCCACTGGCAGCACCCTCAAGAGGCGTCGCGGCATGTCCCACCCGCCAATTCGAATCTTGATAGAACCCCCGGGGCGCCCCTACGTTCCTGCCAACCTTCGCCTCAAGCACTTACCTCTCTGAGGTTCTCTGGGGCGTTCGTGACAGTCATCGAGCACACTGGACTGATGACGCTTGTCCCTCCTCAGAAGAACGAAGCAGAGCAAGAGGCTGCGTGGATTGTGGCTACTGTTCTTGACGGCGTTCCCTGTCGGCGTGACAACTTGGCATCCCCCTCGAAGACGCACGACTTCGATGTGACCCTTCCGTCGGGAAAGGTCATCGCCCTCGAGGTGACCTCGAGCGTGATAGCGGAGGTTGCAGCATTTTGGCGAGACTTGAACAGGCGCCCGATAGACACCACGGGTCTTCAGTGGCACTGGTCCATCCAGGTGTCCCAGCCACGCGTCGACGTCTCTACTCCGCGGGTAAAGCAACTACAGAAGAGCCTTGCCGCTCAACTCCTAATCCTTGAACCTCATCTTGGCGGCAACGTCATCGACGCCATGGTCGACTTTGTAGATCCCATCGACGCCGTAGCCAACGCAGTCCAAGCGCTTCGCGCAATGGGAGTTCAGGTTGCCAACCCGCTCCCGCGCAGGCAAACGGAGCCAGCCCAGGTCGCCGTCGGCACTGGCGGCTTCATTCGGTCGACGGAGCTAACCGAACTCGTCGAGCGGGCGGTGCACGACAACTTGGAGAAGCTAGCTAGTGCACAAGCAGACGATAGACACCTGTTCCTGTGGATTACCCCTTCAGACTTGGGCAACAGTGCGAAGCTCGCCCTCCAACAGCTTCCGGATGAACGTCCGCGAATTGATTGCGCCGTCTCAGTCGTATGGGTCGCGCTCTGGTCACCCAACTTCAACTCGGAGATCCAATCCATGCGGCTTTGGTCGGTGTCAGTCGCTCACGGTTGGCAGGACCACGGCTCACCTTTAGTTAGGTCATACGCGAACCGGCTCATCAACGAGTGACCACTAATCGCACTCAACGCCGCCGCCGCGGTCTCGCTAGTTCACCGCGCGGCTTCGCCAATCGGCGATGTCAATGACCTTCGCTACATCAGACTTGACAACATTCACCACAGAGACCTCGTCGCCTTCAAACACCCATGTCTCGTCGAACCGGTCGAGCCCCTCGAGTTCGATTTCCTCCAGGCTTTCGAGCACCCCGCGGTACGTGTCCTGCATGACGACGAGCGACTCCCAGCCGCCCCAGCGCTGGATCAGCTTCTCATCGAACTTCTGGGCGAACCAGTACGTCATGCCGGCGTGACGCATGGCGTGCGGGGTGAGTCCGGCCAGATCCGGCGTAGTCGGCACCACCACCTCGAGAAGCGCCTGCTTCCACCACTTGCGCACGTCGCCGGCGTTGCCAACGGCACCGCGCGGTCCTCGGAAGAGGTGGGTCTCGTCCACGCCGAGCCGCTCGCCGAACAGGTCCACGAGCCGCTGAGCAACCTTGGGCGGCAGCGGAATCTCGCGCGTCTTGGGGGTCGTGTGACGTTGCGACTTGGTCGGCGACACCTGCTTGCCCTTACCGTCGTCGCTGTAGGCCTTGATGACACGGTGGATCTGATCGCTCACCCGCAGGTGCCAGCGCCCACGGCGCACCACGAAGTCCGACAGACGGATGTGGAGTGCTTCCCCGATGCGCAGCGAGCAGAACGTGGCCAGCAGCGGGAACAACTCCCAGACCTCGCCGTAGTGGCGCCTGAACCACGCCGCCATCGTGGCCACCTGTCGGGGCGTCAAGATCTGCGTCGAGTCGGGTCGTTCGCCCTGGATGTCACGCTTCACCTTGGTCTGGCCTCGTAGGGGCTGGCGCTCGACTAGTCCGGACTCGTAGAGCCAGTTGAGGAACGGCACCAGCACGCCACCCCAGTAGGCGCGCCGGGTGCTCTGCTCCAACTTCCCCTCACCGTTTTCGCCCACCATCAGCAGACGCAGGTCGGTGATCTCGGTGAGGCCGAGGGTGCAGAGCGGCATCGAGACCGTCTCGAACCACGCCTTGGCGTCAGCCAACTCCAAGGACAGCTCCTCTTCTTGACTGGGCAAGAAGGCGTGGTCGCGCAGCCAGCGCGCGGCCCACTGCTCGAGCGTCGTCGGCGTCGGGCGCGTACCCCGATCGGTCCGCTGGGTCTCGAGGGCTTCGAACAGGAGCTTCTTCTTGGCCTTAGAGAGCGAGGTCAGCTGGATCGCCACGCGCTGCATCCGGCCGCGCACCTTGGCGCGCTGGGCTTCCTGCCATTCGGTGAACCACCGGTTCTTCATGTAGAGATCGATCGCCCCGAGCACGGTCTCGTCGGCGGCGCGCAGGTTGGTCGGCTGACCATTCGTGTCGAAGCGCCACGTGCGGCCGTCCTTCTCGACGAGGCCGTAGTGGGCCTTGTCGAGCTCCTCCATGAAGTGGTTGGCCTTGGCCTTCGTGACGAAGTCGGTGCGCTTGCGTTCGACGAAGCCTCGACCACCGTCGCCCAGCAGGCGCCAGCGAATCTGGTAGCGGGGGCCCGCGGCGGTCGTGACGGGCTTTGCGTCGTTGCCGAACCAGCTCGTGAGCAACCTCATGACGACACCTCGGCCATCCAGGTCTTCGTGAGCCGGCACGTCGTGGCAACGCGCCCATTGCGCAGGTGGAGGCGCTTGGGAAAGACGGGCGAGCCGATCGCGCTCCACTTGTAGAGGGTGTGGACACTCTCGTGCAGACAGGCGGCGAGGTCTGCGATGTGGAGCACCTGGTCGCACCCCGGGCACGTCGCGTAGTCGTGGTCCGGTGCCGCGAGCATCGAGGTGGTTGTCTCGGCGCGCGCGGTCCGGCTGGTCGTAGTCGTGGTTGCAGTGGTCATGGCCAGACCCGTGAGGGTCCAACCACGGGGCGCAATCGCCGACGCCGTGGGCTTGGTTGCGCACCCCGAGCCCTTCGTCACTGTTCGGTGTCGTGAGAGTGTCAAGAGGCCCCGAGAGGAAGGCCACCGTGGGGGGTAAACCCAGTCCCCGCCTAGCAATCCGGCTGGAACACCGGGTGCGCAAGCTGAGAACGCGGGTTCGATTCCCGTCGCCCGCTCCAAGGATTTTGCTGTACAACCCAATGATTGCACGGGCTTTTGATTGACCAGCAGTGTCCACTGCGTACCGACATTGTCCAGTGTTACGCGCCCGTTAGCGCCCACGAAGCGCCCACGAAGGGGACTGCTGTCGGTTTAGTTGA
>PKYK01000013.1 GCA_003133665.1 Acidimicrobiaceae bacterium
ACGCTCGTGGTCAATACACCTAGTCGGTCTGGCGTTGACGGCGAGTGCGCTTGCCGCGTGGCTCAACGGCGTGCGGCGGTGCGCCTACGGCCGCACGAACCCTTCAGGGATGGGGACGCCGGATGCCTCCGCGATTCCGACGAGGGTCGCGGCGAGCTGGTCGGCAACGATCAGCGGGCGGGTGTCCAGAATCTCATCGGGCGCGAGATGCCCGGTGCCAGGCACGCGGCCTCCGGTCGCGCACACTGACGCGGCAAGGCGCTCGAGACGCTCCGGCGAACCTCCATCGCCGTCAAGGCTCGCCGGGTCGAGGGCGATGACGAGATGGGAAATGCGCTGGGCCGAGGCCGCCGCTCCGGGAGCGAGCGGGTCGGCGATCTCAGTGGCGAGGCTCGGACCGACGATGCCGCCGGTGAGCGACTCCACAAGAAACGCGAGCGCGAAGCCTTTGGCACCGCCAAGCGGCGCCAGCATCCCCGCCAGCGCGCTCGTCGCATCGGTCGTCACGTCGCCCGCCGCATCGAAGGCCCAACCCTCGGGGATCGGCTCGCCGGATGCCGCGTGGGCCGCGATTCGCCCGCGCGCGACAGCGCTCGTCGCAAGGTCGATGATCGCCGGGCGCGGGCGCATCGGAATCCCGGCTGCGAGCGGACTCGTCGAGACGACCGGGCGATCCCCACCGTAGGCGGGCATCACCGCCGGACCCGTCGAGAACGCGAGGCCGACAAGGCCGGCATCGAGCATCGGCAGGACGTACAACCCGAGCGCGCCGCAGTGCCCCGAGTTCGCGACTGACACGGCCGCTATGCCGTGACGGCTCGCCATTGCAGTCGCCCGTTCCGACGCGTCCCAGAGCTGCCAATGTCCCAAACCATTCCCTCCGTCGAGCACGGCCGTCACTGTGCCCGACCGCACGAGTTCGAGACTGGCGCGTGGGTCAGAGCCACCGGACGCGAATCGATCAAGATAGTAGGGAAGTCGAAGCAGACCGTGTGACGGTCGACCCCACACCTCAGCGGTCACCAGCGCCCACGCGGTGCGATGCGCGGGTCGTGCTTCCATGCCGCTCGCCTCAAGCAGCGAGGCGCAAAAGGACCTCGCCGAAATAACGTCGGTCTCCACTGGTCCCTCTCTGCAACTCGTCCCAGGCGGCGAATGTAACGGTCCGAACCTTAACTCGCCATGCTGGCCGGGCAGCCAGTGCCCGTGCAGCCTCATCATTGGCGGCGAGCAACGACGTACTCGTGCCAGTTTCCCAGAGGGCCCTGGCCTCCGGTTGCGCGCATCGACGCGGCAAAGGGCTCGGGTGCTTCGCTCTCGCCGTCAGGGCTCGCCAGGTCGAGGGCAGTGACGAGATGGACGGTGGGCAGTGTCGCTGTCGCAGCCGAGCAACGCGACACGACGCACCTTTTCTGCAAACACCCATTCGAAACGGTCACACTCGGACGTCCAACCAGTGTGACTCGTAACCAGCGTGACTCGGTGAGTGCCGAAGGCCCTGCTACCTCACAGACATCGTCACGAAGTCCCGAGAATACGCAGTCTGGAAGAACCGCGCCGGAGTCTGTCGCAGGGTCGAAAGCAGATCCCTGCCGTTTCCGGGGGACGCGAATCCATTTGCACTCGCGGGCGAGTACGTGGCAAAGACTGGCCACAATGGATTCATGTCCAGCGTCATTGCTCGAATCGCGCCAGCGCGGACCAGCAACTGGGCCAGGTCGACGATGTTCATCGGTCCAACCACGTACACCAAGGCACCGTTTGCGGTGATGCCCAACCCCGAGCGCCAGGTGTTGATGACCCCGTTGAGAGCGGCCCCCCAAGTTGCAACATCCCTAGGATTCAGCCCGGGAACCATCCGACCGTGATCGACAAGCAGCGTCAGGTTCTGGCGAACCGCCACGACGTTTGGTGTCGCGGAGACGTCTCGTCCCCATTGACCGACCGTCGCCAATCCGTTCCGGTAGATCACGAGGGAGGCCGCGCCGGCGCGCAGGGGCGCCACGAGATGACCCTCGCTCAGATACCCGCCATTCGACGCCTTCAGCTGGAAACCGCCGTTGAAGGCCGCGACCAGTGTCCGGGAAGCACTCGGAGAAACTGGCGCCGTGAACTTCCAGAACAACCCACCCGGACTGAGACTTCCCGAATAGAGCCGTGCCCGAAGAAGCCTGGTGTCCATCCAAGCGATGCCGGCAACGACTGGCGAAGCGCCCGGCAGACGAATCGACGTGGTGTAGACCGCGGGCAGGCCGTTAACGAGTCGGCCGACTGGATGCCACGTACCCTCCCCTGCCATCGGCGCGCCCGGGAAAGTCTGCACCGCCCCAGGCGATGAAAGTGGGGTGACCAATGCATGGCTCCCCTCGTGAGCCGTTGCCAGTGCCTTTCCGGGGCCCGGCACGACTGCCCGAGCCGCACCGGCCGTGTTCACAATGACCGCCGAACCCAGGCTCAGCGACGCCAGCAGCATGAGTGCACTTCTTCGACGCCTCATACCCGCACCCTTGGATTGACCTTCCCTGATCACGACTGCTGCACCATTCCCAACGAGCCGCCCCGGCAGACTTCCGCCAGAGCAGGCACGGCTGACAACGCGAATTGAGAATCCGCACTGGAACACGTTCCGAGGAGACGACAGGAGTTGATCAAAGACACTCGTCAGAACCTATTGCTCGTCATCAAGAAATTTGATCTGTCCCGCCTAAGAACGACGTAAATGTTGAGGCAACCAGAGGCTTGGGATGCCGCGGGGAACGGGACGGCTAAGGAAACAGGAGGTCACGCGACCACCGAGCCGAAGGTGGCTCGAGGGAACCCGGATGCACCTCTCGGGCGATGACCGGTCGCCCTCGGGCGCTGCTACTTCGCTGGCGCCCTCACAACGGGGATTCGGCCGCTCCCGCCAGGTGAATACGACCGCGCACGACGGCACGTTCGGCGCCAGAGATCCTGCTCGCAATGGCGATTGTCATTCCACGGCCCGATGCCGACCGACTCGAGGCCGCTCGAGCCGCCCGAACACGACGTGCGCGGATGCACGGCAGTTGCTCGGTCGGTGGGTTGCGTCGCGATCCCCCGTCAACGGTGGAGCCAGACTCCTAGTCTTTGTGCGAGCGCCGTGAAGGAGGATTGTGGACCCAATGGCGAGAGTGAACGCCGTTGCGAACTCGTCTTTGGCGGGTGACGGTATGCCACCGGAACTCCGCAAGTTGATCATGAGTGGCTTGGCCCTCGCTCCGGCGGGGGCCAACGTCATCATGCAACTCTCTCGGTTGCCGATTGGGCACGGGGTTGTCGAGAGCGAGGTCGAATCGGGCTCGCTCTACCGTCATCCGTTCAAGCGCACTCGGACCACGCTCGGCTTCGTCATGATCGCACTGCTCGGGACCGAGAACGAGCGCGCCGTGCTGCGACGCGAGGTCAACCGCCAGCACCGGTTGGTGAAATCGGGGGCGGAGAGCCCTGTCGAGTACAGCGCTTTCGACCCTGCGCTCCAACTCTGGGTCGCCGCGTGCATGTACCGCGGGCTGGAAGACTCAATCGCCGCTCTGTACGGCCAACAGTCTTCAAGGACGCTCGACGCCCTCTATCAGCACAGTTCGCGCTTCGCCACCACGTTGCAGGTGCCGCCATCGTTGTGGCCGGTCGACCGGGCCGCGTTCGACGCCTACTGGGACGCCTCGTTGCCGCACGTCACCGTGGACGATGCCACTCGCAACTACCTCAATGGCGTCGCGTCTCTGGGTTTTCTTCCGACGCCACTGCGCCAAGTCCTCGGACCGGCTCACCGTTTCATCACGGCAGGCTTTCTGCCTGAGCGATTCCGCGACGAACTCGGACTTCACTGGAGTGCCCGTCGTCCGGCGCGATTCCAGAGGTTCACCGGAATTCTCGCGTTGGCCAACCGACGTCTGCCAAAGCCACTTCGCGAGTTCCCCTGGAACGTCAGCCTGCGCGACTCTCGTCGGAGGATTCGTTCGGGGCGCCCGTTCGTCTGAGGACCAAGAGTCACCATCACTTCTCGCGCCCGTTGCACTCGAAGAGTGCAACGGCGACGGCCCCGGAGGCTAGTCCGGGGCCCTTGATCGTTGTCGCGTACCAAGTCAGTCGAGCGATGCATCCAACCCGACGTTCGTCATACCGAACTCGCAGTCAACCAACAGCCCCCAGCCAGAACAACCAGGAGTGTCGTCGACCTTGGTGATCAGTTCAAGCGCGGTGCACTTCGATTCGATGCGTCCCCTCGCTCGACGAGCGAACCGGCATGGCCAATCGAATTTCCAGCACGCCATCCTTGTAGGTGGCGGCGATCTTCGACTCGTCGATGCCCTTCGGGATGGGCACGCTCCTCGTGAGCGAACCGTAACGAAACTCACTGCGGTGGAAGTGGTCGCTCGACTCCTCGTGCGACTCGGTCTTCTCCGCCGAAATCACCAGTGCGCCGTCAAGAACCTCCAGCTGGATGTCCTTGTCCGGATCCACTCCCGGCAACTCCGCTCGAATGACCATCGTGTCGCCTTCAGTGCACTCCTCGATCTTGATCATCTGATGCCAGGCGCTGTCACGGAAAAATTCATCTAACCACCGACGTGACGGCCACGACGGAAACGGCACCCCCGCAATGGTCATAGGCGCCTCACTGCGCCTGTCCAACATTTTGGTGTCTGCCATGTCAACCTCCGCTTCGCGGAACGGTCACCGCCCCGCCCTGGGGCGGTGGCACTACTTCCATGGCAAATTTTACATCCGATGGGCGAAATCGTCCAGTTCGCGCGATGGTCAACCCAGATGGCCTGGTCACAAGGATGCAAGAAGAGCCCATCGTAGACACCGCCCGTTGGCCGGTGGCGTACGATCGATTCAACCGAGGTCATCGGCACCTCGCCTCTCCAGTGAGTCGAGGTCCAACCACCCCACGACTTGTCCGCCTTTGGCCAATTCCGTCGGCGGTAGCATCGCCAGAATGGGATGATCGGTGTTGTCGTTCTCGGTGTTGTCTGGGACCTTCGCTCCGCAGCTTGGACGATTGATCGAAGATCAGGATGCGGAGAAGTGGGTTGATGAAGAAACCACCGGGCTCAGTATGGGTGCTGGGGGTCGTCAGTTTCTTCAACGACACGGCGAGCGAAATGCTCTACCCGTTGTTGCCCATCTTCATCACACAGGTGTTGGGTGCTCCCGTGGCCGTCCTTGGTCTCATCGACGGCGTGGCCGAGGGAAGCGCCGCACTCTTCAAGACCGTCTTTGGTCGCTGGTCGGACCGACTGGGAAAGCGCAAACCATTTGTCCTTTGCGGCTACCTCGCATCCACGGTCTCCAAGCTCGTCGTGGCGCTGTCGCGCACCTGGGGCTTGGTGTTCGTAGGGAGGGTCCTCGACAAGTTCGGCAAGGGCATCCGCACTGGAGCCCGGGACGCCCTGCTGCTCGACGCTTCGAACGCCGCGAATCGGGGCGTGGTGTTCGGCGTTCAACAGAGTCTGGACAGCGCTGGAGCGGTCGCCGGGCCGTTGATCGCCCTCGCTCTGCTGCGAGCATTCAACAACGACATACGAACCGTCCTCTACATCGCGCTCATCCCTTCGGTGATCGGTGTTCTGGCGGTGACGTTCGTGCACGATATCAAGCACCGGCCAGAGATGCCTGCGCCCGACGAGAGGGCTGGGGCGACGAGAGAAGGGACCGACTCGAGAACTGAGAACCCTTCGTCACCTCCAAGGGTGCGACTGGGAGCGCTGCCTCGGGAATTGAAGATCTTCATGATAGTGAGTGGACTGTTCGCTCTCGGCAACAGCTCGGACAGTTTCCTGATCCTGCGCTCCAAGAGCGTCGGACTGAGTCTCTCCTTGGTCATCCTCGCGTACGTCGTCTACAACACCGTCTACAGTGCGGCGTCGACGCCTGCGGGAGCCTTGGCGGACAAGTTCGGTCCGAGACGTGTCTACGCCGCTGGCGTCGTCATCTACGTGGTCGTCTACGCCGGATTCGCCCTCAACCGGTCCGCGATCGGTGTCTGGATCCTCTTCGCCATCTACGGTCTCTACATCGCGTTGACCGACAGCGTGTCGAGGGCGCTCGTCGGGAGCTTCATCACCGACGAGAAGGACGCCGCCGGCATCTACGGTCTGCTGCAGACCGTCATCAGCATCGGCCTGGTGCTGGCCTCAGTGATCGGGGGAATACTCTGGTCGGTTGTCGGCGCCTGGGCGACCTTCGCTTTCGCCTCCGGATGCGCGACCACGGCGCTGTTGGTGTTCCTGACGGCAGACCTGCGTCAGCCTCCGGTGCCGCGACGTGCGTAGGCGGCGCACCGGACATTCCTGTTCGGCCCAGACCGTTGGTCTCGCTCGCGCAGGAGACCGACGCTCGGCGCGAAACCCCCGGAGCGCCTAGCCGGTCCCACGGCGAAGCGCGTCGGACGCCTCGGGCATCTCACCGGCTTCATCAGCGAGCGACAGGTAGCTCTCTTCTTCCTGGGCGGTGTGCAACTTCAAGATGGCGTATAGCCCGTAGAGCATGCTCCGCAGTTCGGTAAGGTCGAGTTCGTCGAGTCCCTCCGGACCAACGTCATCGATGAACTGACCCAGTCGCCGGATCTGGTGCGTAATCTCAACGTGGGCACGGCTCATCGTCCCCATGGGATCGCTCCCACCAAAGAAGCGGCCGAGCGCCGGATACAGCACCTGCTCCTCGGCGTCTTCATGGGGCTGGACCTCCTCGACCAGCATGCGGTGGACGTTGCGGATCCGCTCAACGGCCTCGGCTCGTTCGAAGGTGCCGAGTCCGTCCGCCACCTCGTGAAGCCGATCGATGTTCTCACGGATCGCACGGTGCTCGTCGCGGAATCGTCTCGTCAGCGCCGACTCCTTCTCCGCGAGACGCATCTCGGTGCCACCACCGCGAAGGGCCCGCAGTGCGTTGAAGATCACGGCCGCATCGATGCCCTCTTGCAGGATGGCACCCCACACCGCCGGCAACCGTCCGACGGCCGCCACGGCCATGGCCGCGAGTGACATCGCCATCCCGGCGACCATGCTCTGGACGGCGATCCGCCTCGTGCGCCGCGCCACTTCGATCGCCTCGCCCAGGCGGTCCAGGCGGTCCACCGTGAGCACGACATCGGCGGCCTCCGAGGCGGCGGTCGCTCCGCGCGCGCCCATCGCAACCCCGACGTCGGCCAAGGCGAGCGCGGGCGCGTCGTTGATCCCGTCGCCAACCATGATGGTCGGAGCACTTCGGGTCTCGAGCCTCACGACGTCGAGCTTCTCCTGCGGCGAGCGCTCGGCCAGGACCTCGTCGACTCCGATGACCGCCCCGACGGTCTCGGCCACCTCAACTCGGTCACCGGTGACCATGACGATTCGGCCGATCCCGCCCTTGCGCAACGACCGAAGGGTCCGCGCCGCGTCGGGCCGCAGGGGATCGTCGAAGACCAGTACGCCGGCCGGGGCGTCGTCAATGGTGACGAAGACGGTGAGCGCGCCGTCGAGGCGGGCCTTGCGCTGCGCCGACCTCGCCCACGCCGGGGTGCCGATCACGCTGGTCCATTCGGCGTTGCCAACCGCGACCCGGTGCCCGGACACGGTTCCGCGGATTCCGAGCCCGGCGAGTTCCTCGACTCCCGTGGGCAGCGCCAGGCCGCACTTGCGTTCGAGCGCGGCCTGGACCACCGCGTTCGCCAGGACGTGAGGAGAGACCTGGTCCAACGAGGCAGCCAGGGCGAGTATCTCGTCGACCGGCATCGGTCCGGCCGAGACGATCTCGACCAGCACGGGGTGGCCGACGGTCACCGTCCCGGTCTTGTCGACGAGGAGCGTCGTGCTCTTGGCGAGCCGCTCGAGTACCGCCCCGCCTTTGACGATGATGCCGCGGTGGGCGGCGCGCGAGAGTCCCGACACGAACGCGACGGGGGCGGCGAGGATCAACGGGCACGGAGTGGCGACGACCAGGACGGCCACGGCGCGGCTCGCTCCTCCCGCGACCCAGGCGCCACCGGCCGTGATCAACGTCACCACGAGAAAGCCCAGCGCGTAGCGATCCGCAAGGCGAATGAACGGGCCTTGGGCCGCCTCGGCCTGCGAGACGAGGCGGATGATGCCCGAGTACGTGCTGTCCTCGGCGCTCGTCGTGGCCCTCAGGTCCAAGGGACCTCCCGCGTTGACGACGCCGCTGCGCACTTGGTCGCCCATCGAACGTTCAACGGGAAGTGGTTCGCCGGTCAACGCCGACTCGTCGAGCACCGCGGACGTTGACACGACTGTCCCGTCGACGGGGACCAGTTCTCCCGACGCCACCATCAGCACGTCGCCGGGCGCGACCTCGTCGAGTCCCACCGTGCTGAGGCCCCCGTCCTGGTAGCGGTGGGCCGATTTCGGAGCCCGCTCCAACAGGGCCTGCAGTTCGCGTCTGGCCTGACCGGCGGCCCACCCCTCGAGGGCCCAACCACTCGCCAGCATGACGCTGATGATGGCCGAGGCGAGATACTCCCGGACGGAGACGGCGCCGACGAGCGCCAGCAGAGCGATGACGTCGACCCCGAGCCGACCCCTTCGGACACTCTGAATCATCGAAACCAACGAACGGGCGATGCCACTTGCCGCGACGACTATCCAAGCAGCATTTCCGCCATTGCCCATCGCGGTCCAATGGAGGACACCGCCCGCGAGCAGAGTGACCGTGGTGAGCGTCAGCCACAACAGCGATCCGAAGCGCGACCGCCAAATCGATAATCGGAACCGCGAAGTGCTGGTCACAACGCTCACGGTATAGCAGGGCCGGCCAGCGGGCTAGAGCCGAAGGTCCGCAGTGCCGAGTGGCTCGACGAGGCCGGAGTCTCCGAGACCTGCGTGGTCGGACTCCGTCTGACGTTCGCCGTGCGACGCGGTGCGCCCTTCACCAAAGCCCTCGCCCACGTGGACGGACTCGTCGGCCGGTGCAGCGGCCGATAAGTACGATCGGTCCGTGCGGACCACTCCCCGAACGGCGCCGGTCGGCGACTCACTGTCGGCTCGTGAAGCCACCCGCATCGCGTTGAGTTCGCAGGGCTTGCGAGGTCCGCGTCTGGCGGGCGGGCCTGGCGAACTCGTGCATCGTCTTCGTGGCGTTCAGCTCGACACGATTTCGGTACTGGCCCGTTCGCACGAACTCATCGGTTACGCCCGTTTGGGCTCCGTGCCGAGAAAGAAGATCGAGGAGGCCTACTGGGGGTCCGCCAGTGAGACGTTCGAGTACTGGTCACACGCCGCCTGTGTCCTGCCGCTGGAACTGTGGCCGGCCTTCGCCGCCAAACGCCGCGCCCGCGCCGCGCGAGGTTTTCGTTGGCACCAACTGCAGGACCGCGAACGCAGTTGCGCTGACGTCATCAGCCGCCTGCGTGACCTGGGTCCCCTGACTTCGCGCGAACTCGGCGGCGCCAAGCGCGGTGGCGCGTGGTGGGACTGGTCCGAGATCAAGATCGCCGCCGAGTGGCTCCTCGACGTCGGCACGGTTGTCTGTCGTGAGCGACGTGGCTTCGAACGCGTCTATGACCTCGCGGAGCGAGCCATCCCCGCGTCACTGCGCGAGCGAGAGCTCGATGACCAAACCTGCGCACGCGAACTCGTCGAATCGGCCGGCCGCGCAATGGGTATCGCAACCGCCTCCGACCTCGCCGCCTACCACGGCCTACGAACCATCACGGTCCGCTCGGTGGTGGCGACGACTTCACTTCGACCAGTTCGCGTCGAGGGATGGCGCGATCAGGCCTACCTCGCGAAAGACGCCGAAGCGGGCCTCCGGGCCGGACTGCGAGGTCGTACCGTCCTGCTGTCGCCGTTCGATTCACTGCTCTGGGATCGTGCCCGACTGGAGCGGCTCTTCGGGGTCACCTACCGCCTCGAGGCCTACGTCCCGGCCCACAAACGCGTCGTCGGCTATTTCGCGATGCCGGTGCTGTCGAAAGAGCGCCTCGTCGGACTCGTCGATCCCAAGAGGGTCGGCGCAACGCTGCACGCTCGCCACGTGGTCGTCGACGACGCCAGGGCCGCCGGTCTGATTGCGTCAGCCCTACGTCAAGCCGCGGCGTGGGTGGGCTGCGAACACGCGGTGGTCGATCGCGTCACGCCGACCTCGTCGGCGGACGCCTTGCGCGCCGAACTAATCGAGTAGCCCTCAAGAACGCCGCGAGCCCTCAGGGCCCTGAAGTGACCAGACGCTCAAGGCGCTCGAGCGACTTTGTCATGTCGCGCTGGAATCGCGACGTCGACAGGTGGCGCAGGAGAAGCCTGAACGCCTCCTTGGAGATGTCCCAGGTCTCACGCACACGGGTCCCGCCTTCGATTGGCTCGAGTTCGTAGCGCCAGATTCGGCCGAAGAACCGTGCACCGCGCCCGTTTGCCGGCTTCGGAGCCCAGGCAATCCGTTTTCCCTCGTCGAACTCCGTAACCGTGTTGGTCATTCCGTAGGGCAGGACGCGCTTCATGTCCATCGTGAAGCTCGACCCCAGCGAGAGCCGGGTTGGCGAGTCAGGCCGTGCTTGCCTCACCGAACCCGAACCATCAAACTCATAGTGACGTCGAGGATCAGCGAGCACGTCGAATATTGCCGCTGCTGGCGCTCGAATCACTCGCTCGATGGAAACGACGTCGCGAGGATTGGCCATGGCACCAAGGTATCCCAGGTCGCTCCGAAGGAGCGTCAAACTCCGCGAGGTACTTGGCGAAAATGAATTCGACGAGCGCTGCTCAAGACCGGAATTCATCACGAACAATGGTCATGTGCGAGCCGTGATCCATCACGTCCACGTCGCGATCGAGAATCCAAGTGAGCCCACGCCACTTCAACTGGTCTCGTGACGCAGACCCCCACCGTGACGAGCGTCACGCTCACGGTCGGGCGGCCAATCGAAGGCCGCCAGACGTGTTGGCCGGCCTTCGCTGGCGAACCGGGCGGCGCGCGGGCACGTGTGTTGCCGCATCGGGAAGTCGATTCACCGAGTGACGAGGAGTCTGGCGACACCGGGAATCCTCCGATCACGACCACGGAGAAAGGGTCAACTGGTGATTCGCGCTTCGACCCAAGATCCGAACTGCACCCGAGCCCGCGCCGAAGTCTGTCGGGTGTCTGGCCCTCATCGGGCTTGGCACGATTCTCGCAACTGCGAAAGGATTGGGGAATTCACCGGTCAACGTCGAGCCATTATCGCCTGACCAAACGTCAAGATGCTCGCTAAACTAACGCAATGAATCTGGCGCTCTCAAAGCGGGGTGACTACGTGGTGCGCTCTGCTATTTGCCTCGCCCGATGCTACGAAACGGGGAAACCGAAGAAGTTGCGCGAGGTCTCAACGGAGATGGGGGTGCCGCGCACCTACGTCTCCCAGATTCTCGGGGACCTCGTGCGCGTTGGTCTTGCGCAATCGTTCTTCGGCACCAACGGCGGCTACAGCTTGAGTCGACCTCCCAGCGAAGTGAGCCTGCTTGAAGTGGTCGAAGCCGCCGAGGGACCGCTGGCGCCCCAAACGTGCGTGCTCGGCGACGTCCCGTGCCAGTGGGAGTCGGTCTGTCCGCTGCACGAGACGTGGGGCGCCGCGACGGCCGCACTGCGAACGGAGCTGGCTTCGACGAGCCTGGCCGACTTGGTCGAGAGGGACCGGGCAATCGAGGCGGGCACCTATGCGGTGTCCGGTGAAGGACATCGCCACCACCCCGCCACCGTCGTCGTGACCGACTCCGTGCAGGTCGAACTCGCGGCGCCAGGCGTGGCGAAGGGGCTTCGAACGGGGAGTGCGTGGCTGGTGCCCCACCTGGAAGCCGCACACGCCGAGAACGAGGCGATTCTCGTTCGGATCGGGCCGGGTGGACCGGCCTGGTTGGGCAAGGTCGTCGCCGTCCACCTTGGCACGCCGGTGGAATCTACCGACGGTCTGGTCATCCCGGTCACGTGGGAGGCAACGGGCCCGTCCGGGCTCTTTCCGCGCTTCGAGGGTGAATTGCGCGTGTCGGCTCTTGATCCCGCCAGGTCCGAACTCCACCTTTCGGGTCGCTATCGCCCACCTCTGGGTCGCGCCGGCCACGCCCTCGACGAGGCATTGCTCGCCCGCGTCGCGCACGCTACGGTCCGCTCACTCCTGCGCCGGCTCGCCCATGTCCTCGAGGAGCAACCCACCCGACTTCCAGATGAAGGGATCACTGCACCGCCCGTCGACGGGCCGCGGCGATCGCCGACCGATTCACCCGTAGCACCGATCGAGGATCCACCGACCTCCTCGCGTTGATCTGCAGCGACGAACTCGCCGACGCTAGGCGCTTCTGCGCTCAGGGCCCCGAGACACCGTCCGGACCCCGGCCATCGCCATCGCCCGGTGCGTCGGCGGATCGGCGGGGTTGACATTGAGTGGCCCGAGCCGCACGACGGGGAAGGGGCGGCTCGTGTGAGCGAGGTAGAGCCGGACGTGCGGGAACGCCAGGTAGACCGCCTCGAAGACCCGCTCGCGCTCGTCCCCTTCGAGGACCTGCGCGACGACCGCCTCGCGACGTCCCTTGCGTTCGATCTCCACCGGTCCGCCGCTGCGCAAGTTCCCGTACCAGGCCGGAGCCCTGTCAGAGCCGGCGTTGGCTGCGCAGATGTACGGGACCTGGTCGATCTCGACGTAGGCGACGAGCACCTCTCGCACCTGTCCGCTGCGCCGGCCCCGTGTGCGCAGCAACAACACGTCATCTACTCCCAGGGCTTTGACGCCGAGGCTCACGCCGAGGCGTCGAAACGCGATCACGTCAATGCGGGTCCACCAACGAGCCGTCATCTGGTCGAACTTGGAACGCCGGGGCCCCCGAGGGGCCAGCGGTCGGAACAGGCGCATGTAGACACAGGCGAGTCTGCGCCGGTAGCAGGGACTCTCTTCCATCGGAAACACCCCCCTTTTTCGTTCACCGCTCTCTGCTACTCAACGGGCACGTACGTCGCCTCGTTGGTCATGATCTGAAGGGCGAGCTCCTCGCCGAAGGCCCGTGGTCCAAAGACTCCCGCCTTGGCGTCGAGCTCCTTTGGTCCGAACGCCGCCTGCGCGACAACGACCGCGCCCCTCTCTTGGAAGGAGCGGCGCATCTCGCCAAGGGTGTCCTTGGGCGACACGCCATAGGTGCAGAAGATCCCGACGGGCTTGCCACCGAGGCGCGGCAGGTCAGCGAGCCATGCGCGCATCCCCTTGGCCGGACCGACACCCGCGACGACGAATCCCTCGACCCAACTCCCCACCACCACCATGTCGGTGGCCGCGAGTTCGGCGGCGCCCACCCTCGCGATCGGCAGTACCCGGGCCACCACCCCTTGGGCCGAGTAGCCGTCCGCAATCGCCTCGGCCGCGCGAGCGGTCTTGCCACCGACGCTTTCGTAGCAGACGAGCACTCGGCGCGGTCCGCTCCACTGCTCGCGGTCTTGACGACTGGGGCGGGCGGGGCGGGCGTCGAGCACGGCTGCGGCCGCGCGTCGACCCTGGGCCATCGCCTCAACCACCGTCGCCGGTCCGGTGAGAGCGTCCCCGACCACCCACAGTCGGTCACTTACCGGCAGAGTGGCCGCCCAGAGCCCGACCTCGCGCCCGAGGGCCAGCTGGCCCACCGCGTTGTGATTGGCGAGGATGCCACTGGCCGTCCACCGTCGATCGGCGACACCATGGCTCTCCTTACGAACCGGAGTGCCCGGGAGCACGTCGGTGAACGCCGGATCGAGTCGGTAGCCCATGGCCATCACGACGAGGTCGACCTCGCGCCCCTCGGGATTCTCCGAGAGGACCTTGGGGCGTCGGTCGGCGCGGTCCTGAGTCGTGCGGGCGAGTTCGGCTCGAGCCACCCGACCCTCGCCGCGCAACGCCGTCAGCGTGCGTGAGAAGCAGACCTCGACGCCCTCGTGACGGGCCTCCTCAAGTTCGTCGGGCCGCGCGAGCGCGAAGCGCTCGTCGAGCCAGTCGATGCACGTTGCGTTCATGCCCAGCCGCCGTGCGGTTCGGGCCACGTCCATTGCCGTGTTCCCCGCGCCGAGGACGAGCACGTTCGGAGTTCGCGAGTCGTCATCGCTGGCGAGCCCGAGCGAGGAACGAAATCCTTGCTGGTCACCTCCGAACTCGAGTGCGGCCCTCGCTCCCTGCAGGAAAGTGGTGGCGTCAACCACGCCGTCCAGGTCCGCACCGGGCACGGGGAGGCGAAGCGGCACGCCAGCTCCGTTGGCCACGATGACCGCGTCGTGGGTGAAGAGAAGTCCGTCGATGTCGTCGGGACCGATCTCGGTGCCGCAGCGCAGATCGAGTCCGGCGCGGCTGAGCTGACGCCAGGGCCGCGTCGCGAGCTCCTCACGCAGCGTGAAGTCGGGAATCCCCCACACGCACAGGCCACCCGGCGTGGCGTCCTTCTCGTAGACGGTAACCATGGCACCGGCCTCGAAGAGATCCCACGCGGCGCCGGCGCCGGCGGGACCCGAGCCGATGATGGCGACGGACAACCCGTTGGCCTCGGAGGAACGGGTGGGAGGCGCAACCTCCAGGTTGTCGACGATGAAACGCTCCAACCGACCGATGGAGACCGCGACGCCGCCCGCGAGGGACCAGCTACACGCGCCCTCGCACTGAGCGGCTTGATTGCACACCCGCGAGCAGACATCGGGAAGCGTCGAGGTGCGCCGCAAAATCTCGTGGGCGCCCTCCAAATCCCTCGCTCTGACCGAGGCAATGAATCCGGGGATGTCGTTGTGCGCGGGACAGCCTCGCACGCAGGTGGGGTCGGGACACTGCAGGCACCGCTCGGCCTCGGCCAACGCCTCGGGCCAACCGGCGAATCCCGAACGAATCTCGCTGATGTCGCCGAGCAGGCGAGCCGGGTGGACCGGCTCGGGCTCGATTCGCGGTTCGACGAGCATCGGCCCTTCGACGACGATCGCCGAGAAGGGGCAGGTCCGCTCGCACTGGCGACAACCGACGCAGAGATCGTCGTCGGCGGACGCCACCCACCGCAACGTCTCCATCGAGAGTGCGCCGGTCGGACACCTGATCACGCACTCCTGGCACCCGGCGCACCGGTCGGTCAAGACCTGGACGGTGGGGTGAGCGCCGTAGGCACGTTCGTGGCTCAAAATGCTCTGGGTCATAGTGACTCCTTTGTGTCCCGTGGGACCCGGTCGGTCTGCGTTGGGTAGTTCGACATCGCCGGTCAGTTCGCTGCCTGCATCGCCACGTAGAGCACTGCCGTGACCGCGCCGCATACGCTCACCAGTCCCAGGGTGGTGGTCCGCACGAGAAGCGCGTTGCGGCTCACGGGCACCAGCTCGCGGTTCGTGATCCGAAGCATCGCCCACAGTGCGCCGAGGGTGCCGAGGGCGATCACGCACACCTGGACGACGATGATGCGAGGGTCCGAGAGGATCCGGGCGTTGTAGAGCGGGGAGTTGACGCCCGCGAAGCCGAACATGTGCTGCACGGCGGGAATGACCCTCGGCGCGCTCTTGAAGAACTTGGGCAGTTGGCGCGCGAAGTAGTCCGCACCGACCACGGGAATCAGTCCGTACGCGATCGGCAGGAAGTAGGCGCGGAAGCGCGAATCCTTGTCGATGAAGTTGCCCGGGCGATCGAACTCGATGTCGCGCCGGGCACTGAGCACTCCGATGCCCTTGGCCGCGCCGGCGATGACGACCGACAAGAGCAGGATCATCCCGAGGTAGGCAACCGGGTTGGGATAGTGCGGGAAGTGCAGGTGCGTGTTCAGCCAGCCGTCAAAAGAGTTGTAGAAACTGAGGGCGTTCAGTTGCTGGTAGAGGACGAGCCCGAACAGCAGCGCGACCGCCCACGCGACGTCGGCGCGACGGCGCTTCGGCGCGACCACCGAGGTGAGTGGCTTCTGGAGGAACAGTCCGATGTTCTCCTCCGGACAGGACTTGTAGCACTCGGTGCACAGCCCGCAGTAGAGGTTCGAGTCCGAGCTCGCCGGCCACGTGTACCACGGGCAGCCGAAGCCCTCGTCACCACCGCGCATGCAGTCCTTGGTCTGGCAACTGACGCACTTGTCGCGATCGCGGGTACGGAAACCGGCCACCGAGCCCATGGAGCCGATAGTGCCGATCACCGAGGTGAGTGGACAGATGTAGCGGCAGAACGTCCTGCGCTCGAAGACCAGGAAGAAGACGAGCGCCGTCGCGACGATGCCGATCACCATGAAGCTCGTCGAGGCCGGATTTCCGGGCCCGGCGATGTTGAAGTACTCCTCGATCCACGTGAGGAGCAGGAAGGATCCGACCGGGAGCACGAAGCCCATGCGCGCGAGGGGCTCGGGGAACTTGCGACCCAGACCGAGAGTCTTCTGGGTGCGCTGGAAGAAACTGCGGCGTTGGATCCACTCGGCGAAGCCGCCGAAGGGGCACATCGCGCACCACGCCCGACCCACGACGACCATCATCACGAACACGAGGCAGAACCAGACGTACCAGGTGATCGCCGCACCGAAGTTCAGGCCCGGCACCGCGGTACCCATCAGACCCACGAAGATCACGGTCCAGAAGATGATCTGGTTGGGCAGGATCAGCAGGAACTGGAATTTCCGATTGTGAAGGATGCGCGCGATCAGAGGATTGCGGGCGATGTCCAGACCTTGGTGGGGATCCGAGGCGTCGAAACGCTCGCCAATACCCTCGCGCTGCTGGGGGCGCAGCCGAATCGCCACCGCCACCGGGTCCGTCAGACGGGATTCTCGATCCTCAACTTCATATGTCATGTGTACCCCCCGTACTCATGTGTAGCAAACTACTTGACCTATCACCGTAGTACTACGGGTTTAGATACGTACTATCACGTGGGCGGGGTCTTGTCAACCACAGTCGGGCATTATGTGCGGAATCCAGAAGGTGGCGTGACGGCTGTGAATCACCCGTCTTCAACTCCGAAAACCGCCTTGCGTCACCGAATTCAGCGAATTGGCCTCTCCGTTGCGCTGGGTCGTCCGGGGGGCCATTGCGGGTGGAAGTCAACGATTGCGACGGGTGACGCCGGTCCGGGAGACCACGCCACCGCCCCATGGGGGAACGGCGCCGTTGCCGACTGCACCAGGGAAATCGCAAGGCGAGTTCGTCGCGACCGCCCGGCAACCTGCCGATCACGAAGAGCCCCGCGTGCGACCGTCACCCAGAAGTTGGGCCAGCAGGACCGCGGACTTCGCCCGGCAACCTAGTTGCGTCGAACGCGCGGGGGCGAAGGGAACTTGCGCGAAGGCGACGTCCGTGGTCCGAGGACCTCCTCGAGGACGCCATCGAGCTCGTCCATCAACTGGCGATCGCGGCGGGCACGAGCCATCGTCGCTACCGATGCAGCCACACCCGCGGTCAGGTAGAAACCGATCACCACGAACGAAACCACGACCAGCAGACCGAGTACGGCACCAAACAATTCACCCATGACTACATCCTGAGACGCTAGGGCGTGAAATGGAAGCCGGATACCACGCTGCGGAAAACCCAGATCTCACGGGCATCTGAGTGGAACTACGCGGACTTTCGTGGTCCCATGTTGGCACCCGGTTCGTTCGAGGAGCAGACTGAGGCCCATGGATGATTCGACGCCCGCAGAGGAGGTCCAAATTGACCCTTTGCTCCAGGTCCCAACCGCAGTAGCTGACCAACCGGCCACGAGGGTTCGCGTCGTCATCGTGGACGACCACGCCCTGGTACGCGAGGGCACGATCCAACTCCTCAAACAGACTCCCGATCTCGAGGTGGTCGGTCAGGCCATCTCTGGCGAGGAGGCGATGGGGGTGCTCGAGTCGCTCCTCCCCGACGTTGCGCTCGTCGACGTCAACCTGCCGGGGATGAGCGGGCTCGAGTTGGCACGAATGGCCGCGGCATCGCTGCCCGAGGTTCGGATCCTCATCCTGAGTGCGTACGACGACTACGCGTACGTCGCCGAGGCGCTCGACATCGGGGTCAGCGGTTACCTCTTGAAGACCGCCTCGGCACGAGAACTGATCGACGCCGTCAGGGCCGTGGCGGGCGGAGTGTTCGTGCTGGATCGGGCAGTCTCGACTCGGCTCAATCGCAGGGTGCGTAGCGACTCGTCGAACATCGGCACACTCACCCGGCGAGAGACTGACGTACTCGAGCTGCTGGCCCGGGGACGATCGAACAAGCAGATCGCCAATGAACTCGGGCTTGGTTTGCGCACGGTCGAGGGCCACGTCTCGAACGTCCTCGCCAAGCTCGGCGTTCAATCGAGGACCGAGGCCGTGGCGTACGCACTCGGCCGTCGGCTTGTGATTCCGGAGGAACATGACAGCACCCACGACGCGGGCTGATTCCAGGGCAGTCCTCCAACTGGCGGTGCACCCACCGGTTCGTGAGGGGCGCTTCTGGGTCATTCAGTCGATGGTGCTGGTTATCGCGGGACTGCACCTGCTCCTGGACCTGCACGTCGCGACCGAAACCGGGGCGTTCCCCTCGGGTCTTCCTGTCGCGTTGCTGTTCCTCCCGGTCGCCTACGCCGCGCTCCGCTTCGGACTGGCGGGCGCGGCGGCTACGGCTACTTGGGCGATCCTGCTGTGGCTGCCCGACCTGCTGCTGCCCCGCGACCAGGGTCACGTCGGCAGCGACCTGATCAACCTCGCCCTCATCGTGATTCTGGCCCTGGTGTTCGGCCGGCGCATCGACGCCGAGCGCTTCGGACACGACCGGGTCGAGCGAGCGATGGCGAAGTCACTCGACATCGAAGCCCGCTATCACCGTCTCTTCGAAACCAACCGTTCACCGATACTCGTCCTCGACCGTCGAAACGCCGTTTCCGACGCCAATCCCGCCGCAATGATGCTCTTCGGTGAAAACGTCGTCGGGAAGTCGCAGGCGTCGCTCTTCGATAGGGACACCGCTCTCAAGGACCAAGTCGGTCGAGTGCTCCTGCTGCCCGATGGCCACGACTACCGACTGGACGTCGTGTCCATGCCGGTCGACGTTGGCGACTTGTTCACCCAGGTGATCTTCGAAGACGTCACCGAGGAACGGTCCGAGGGCCGACGAGCCAGGCGCTACGCACAACTCGTGGTTCAAGCAGAAGAGGATCAGCGTCGCCGATTGGCCCGCGAGCTGCATGACGAACCACTCCAACTCTTCTTGCTCCTGGCTCGACGCCTCGAAAGCCTCGGGGAGGTCGAGGGCGTCCCTCGTGCCGTGGCCGACGGTCTGAAGGAGGCCCGCCGCCAGTCGCTTGATGCAGCCGCGCGCCTTCGCAACCTCGCGAGGGACCTGCGTCCACCCACCCTCGACCAGCTTGGACTCGTCGCCGCACTCTCGAGCCTCGTTGATGACATCCGCGACGACGTCGAACCGGTGATCAGCTTCAGGGTCATCGGAACCGAGACCCGTCTCGCATCCGAGGTCGAGCTCGGCGCATTTCGCATCGCTCAAGAGGCCGTACGAAACGCCCTTCGACACGCTGGTGCGACGCACCTGTCAATAGCAATCTCAATCGAGCCCAAAGAGCTCGCACTGAACATCACCGACGACGGTCAGGGCTTCGACCCCGAACGCCTCGGCGAACACGATCCAGAACACCTTGGACTGCTCGGGATGCGCGAGCGGGCGCGACTTCTTGGGGGGCACCTTGACGTGCGATCAGCGCCCGGAGAGGGAACCGCGGTCGAGGCGAGAATCCCCCTCGACGGGCCTTAAACCAGGCATTACCCTGTCGCTTCTCACGTGACCACGCGACGGCACCCCTCGAGGATCTCAACTGGACCATCCGGCCATGGTTTTCTCCCCAATTCGCCCGTCGCTGCGAGGACTCCCTTCAACGGGGGATACTGGGCAGGCATGGATGATTCAGCGAACGAAGAGAGCGCCGGGACCGGTGTCGGCCCGTCCATGAAGGTGGAGCAGTTCCTGCGAACACTCGGACGGACCGCTTCAGACTCCCTGGAGGTTGCCGAGGGGATGGATCTCGGCCGAGTGAGCATTGTGCACGGTGCCAACGCTGACGTCATCTGGTGTCACAAGGACGGCCGCGAGGTGATCTCCACGTGCCACTTCGCGACGAACCTGAACCTGCGTCCGGTCGCTGGCGACTGGGTAGCGCTCCATGACAACCACATCGTGAAGGTGCTGGCTCGGCGCAGCGCACTGCGTCGTCCGGATCCCAATCAGCGCGACGTCCAGATCCTGGCGGCAAATCTGGACCTCGTGCTTCTCGTCGTGCCCATCGACCGTGGACTGAACGTTCGCATGCTCGAGCGGTTCGCCGTGATGGCGTGGGACAGCGGCGCCCGACCGCTCGTGGTGCTGACAAAAGCGGACGGCGCGGTCGACGTGCCCGCGCTGCGAGGCGAAACCGAACTATCGGTTCCCGGGGTGCACATCCTGACCACCAGCTCGCTCAGCGGCGAGGGTATTGAGCAGCTGCGCGGACTGCTCCACGAAGGTATCACTGCGGTGATGCTCGGAGCCTCCGGAGCGGGCAAGACCTCGCTGCTCAATGCTCTCGAGGGAAGCGACGAAACGACGCGCAGCGTGAGTCGTAGCGGCGAAGGACGCCACGCCACCACCACCCGCAAGCTCTACCGGCTGTCGTGCGGGGGCGTTCTGCTCGACATCCCCGGCCTGCGCCTGCTCGACCTGATGGTTGGTCAGGAGGGCGTTGCCGAGACCTTTTCCGACATTGGCGAGCTCGCCACCCGGTGTCGATTCCGAGACTGCGGCCACCGTGGCGACGAGGGATGTGCCGTGGAGGCGGCCGTCGCATCGGGTGAGCTGTCGATGCGTCGACTCGAGAATTGGCGCCTCATCCAGTCGGAAATGGCCCATCAGGAGAGTCGTCGCGATCCGTCAGCCATGGCCGCTCAGCGCAAGCGCTGGAGGGCCAACTCCAAGAATTCGCGCAAGCGCTAGAGGGGCCTTCGCCCCTAACATCGCATTGATCCAGTAGGGGGTACTCATGCGAATCTTGATTGCCGGTGGAACCTCGTTCGTGGGCCGGGCCATCGCCTGGTCGGCGTGGCGTCAGGGCCACGACGTCACCGTGATCAACCGTGGGGTGACGCCGAACGACCTCCCCGCCGACATCGAGCGATTGGTCGGCGACCGACAGGGGGATCTCTCCGCCCTCGGGGGCCGGCTGTTCGACGTGACCGTTGACACCGTGGCCTACCGGCCCCGCGACGTCGAACTGCTGGCCGCGGCCCTCGGCGAACGTGGGGGCCACCACATCCAGATCTCCTCGGTGTCGGCGTACAGCGACCCTCCCTTCCCGGGGGCCACCGAGGCGACGGCGGCGCTCTCGCCCGAGAGGGAGTTTGACGACAACGAGCCGATCACCGGCGAGAGTTACGGGCCGTTGAAGGCGGCCTGCGAGAGGTCCGCCCGCAAGTACTTCGCCACGGCCCTCACGGTGGTGCGCCCAACCTTCGTCATCGGCTCGCACGACGCCACCTTGCGCTTCCCCTACTGGGTGGAGCGTGTTCGCCGAGGTGGCGAGATCGCTGTCCCGGGGCCACGCACCAACGCGTTGCAGTACATTGACGCCAGAGATCTGGCCGATTTCGTCGTTCGCCTCGCGCGGGACTCGGTGCTCGGGGCGTTTCATGTGGCCGGACCCTACCCCGCCGACACCTTCGTCGACATGGTGCAACGCCTCGCGCAGCATCTCGCTCCACAGGGCTCGACGGTCCGTGAGGTCGATCCGGACCGCGTCCTCCAAGCGGGACTCGAGGCGAAGTTCCCCCTGTGGTCCGGCCCCGAGAGTGAGAATGCGCTGTGCGTCGACAACGCTTCGGCCCTGTCCCAGGGTCTCACCCTGCGCCCACTGTCGCAGAGCGCTGATGACGTCGTTGATTGGTGGGGCGAGCGAGAGTGGCCCACCCACTGGTTGACCAGTGCGCAAGAAGCACAACTCCTTCACCCGGAGCCCTAGCCCGGTCGCAGCGCCAAATCCCTGGGGGTGAAGCACCGTGATCTGGGGGCGTCGTCACCCCATGACTGGTCCACGTGGTCGGGCTGAGCCGCCAGCGCCCGGAGGAATCCAGATGCGAACAACTCACGTGTGCTTCGTTGGCCCCCGGACCGAGCACTCTGACGAGATCGTCCACCTGTTTCGCGACGTGCTCGGCATGAGCGTTGCGTTCGAGAATCCCGAGTGGTCGGGTTTCTCGCTCGCCGTCGGTCGACGGGACTTCGTTGAGGTCTTCAGCGGGGACGAGCGCGACGTGCGCCTCTTCCCGCTTGACGCAGGGTCAGCGTCCGGGCCAACCTTGGCCGCGGCGATCTATCGGCGTTCGATCAGGTCCATATAGTCGTCACGCCAGAGATCGAAGTACTCCTCGGGCAGCAACACGGCGTGCGTTGGTTCGAGCGCTTCGACGAAACCCAGTTCGTGACTGACGGCGACGATGGTCCCCTTCCATTGGTGCATCATCTCCCCGAGGGCCTCCACGCTCGCTGGATCGAGGTTGTTCGTCGGTTCGTCGAGCAGCAGCAGGTTGGCGTCCGAGGCGGCCAAGATGGACAACGCGAGTTTGGCCCGCTCGCCGCCGGACAGCGTTCCCGGCAACTGGTGAGCCGCTGACCCCTTCAGGCCAAAGGCGCCCAGCAGCGACCGGCGCTGCACTTCGGTCTGCACCGTGGCGTTCGCGAGATGATCGAGCACGGTCTTGCTGAAGTCCAGTTGCTCGTGCTCTTGGGCGAAGTAGCCGACCTTCACGTTCGCCCCGAACTTCACCGTCCCGGTCTGCGTGCTCTGGGTGCCCGCGAGGCAGCGCAACAGCGACGACTTGCCGGCCCCGTTCTTCCCGACAATCACGATTCGGTCACCACGGCGAGTGATGAAGTTCACGTCGCGAAGTACTTCGAGCGAACCGTAGCGAACCGACACGTGCTCGACGGTCATCGGCACGTCGCCGCTGCGCGGTGGGGCGGGCAGTTTGAAGGTGACCTTGCGCTCCTTCTTCGTCACCTCAACACGGTCGTCACGGAGCTTGTCCACGCGCCGGTCCAGCACCTTGGCCAGTCGCGCCCGCTTCTCGGTCTGGCCACGCATGGAGTCGGCCAGGGTCTTCAGACGATCGATCTGGGCATCCTGGTGGAACGCCAGCTTCTCCTCGCTGAGGCGCTGCGCCTCTTCTTGCTGCAGGAACTTCGTGTAGTTGCCCTTGTACTCTCGGAGTTGACCATCGCGAAGGGCCAGGACGCGATCAATCGCCTTGTCGAGCAACGGGAGGTCGTGACTGATGACGACGACGGTCCCACGGAAACGCTCCAACTCGTCGAACAGCCAGCGCTTCGCCGCCTTGTCGAGGTGGTTCGTCGGTTCGTCGAGCACCATGGTTTCGGGCTGCTCGTAGAGCACCCGCATGAGGTCGACGCGGCGACGCTGTCCCCCGGAGAGCGAATTGAGGTCCTCGAGCAACAGGTCTTCCTTCAATCCGAGACCGGCCGCCAGACGGGCAACCTCGGACTCGGCTTCGTAGCCGCCCCGCTCGCCGAACGTAGCCTCGAGTTCGGTGAATCGTTCAATGGTCGCTTCGGTCGGGTCGGCCGCCAAGGCGTGGCGGGCGTGCTGCATATCCGCGTCGAGCTGATCGAGACCGCGGGCCGAGAGCACGTGGGAGAGACCAATGGTTTCGACTCCCAATCCACCGGGCACCGGCTCCTGGGGCAAGTGGCTGAGCGTGCCCTGGTGCTGCACCGTGCCACTGATTCTCAGGTGCTCTGGGTGGTAGCCCAGCAGCACGGAAAGCAGTGTCGACTTTCCGGCCCCATTTCGTCCCACGAGGCCGACTTTCTCGCCGTTGCCGATCGTGAACGATACGGGTTCCAAGATACGACGCGCGCCGATCTCAATGCCCAAATCACGAACTATCAACATTTAGAGTCCTAACGACTCAGCGGCGTCAACGAGCTCGTCACGGCATTGGGGGTGCGCAATTAGGGCCAGCGCGTGAGCGCGCTCCTTGGTCGCAAGTCCCCGCAGATCCGCGCAGCCGGACTCGGTGACGTCAACGCCCGTGAGGTGTCGAGGGGTGGCCACGGCCGAGGGCGACGCGAGACTGCGAGTAACGCGACTCTTCGTCTCACCGTCCACCGTCGCGGCCGCCGGCCGGCAGATGAGCGACGTGTGCTCCAGCGAGAGGCTCGCCTCCGCAAGGAAACCCTCGTGTCCGCCTGCGCCCGAGTACTGGGGCGGGCCAATTGTGTCGGTGACGATCTGGCCGTGCAAATCGGCCTTCCGGGCCGAATTCACTGAGACGAAGCGGTTGCCGCTCGCAACCACCGCAGGGTCGTTGACGAACGATACGGGTGCGAAACCAACGGTTGGATTTTGGCGAAGGAACTCAAACATCTCGTGTAAGCCTAAGGCGAACGTCGTGACAGAGATTCCGGGGAGGATCGCCTCCCTCCAATTCGTCACTTTTCCGGCCCCGAGAACCCCGTCTGTGACACGATTGCGAGGTGCCCGAGTCGTTCTTTGTTGATATTTGGAGCGACGTCGTCTGCCCCTTCTGCTACTTGGGCGCTCGCCAATTCGCCGGCGCCCTGGCGGGATTCGAGCACCGCGACGACGTGGTCGTCCGACACCGGGCCTTCGAGCTCGACCCGGGATCGGCATCGAGCAGCGATCTCCCCCTCGACGAACTCCTGGCGAAGAAGTACGCCATTGGCGTCGACCACGCCCGGGCGATCAACGAACGACTCCAGGATCAGGCACGATCACTGGGCATGGCCTGGGCATTGGAACGCGCTCGGCCAACCAACACCTTCGACGCTCACCGGCTCATGGCCTTGGCTGGCGACCAGGGCCGGGGTGGCGAGATGGGAGAACGACTCTTTCGCGCCTACTTCAGCGAGGGCGCACTCCTCAGCGATCTCCAAACGCTCTCGGCGCTCTCGGACGAAGTTGGCGTGGAGGGCGCCGACCAACTCTGGCGCAGTGACGCGTACGCGGATCAAGTACGCGGCGATGAGCTCTCCGCGCACGAGCTCGGGATCACGGGCGTGCCGTCAATGCTTGTCGATGGCAGGTTCATGATCGTCGGCGCTCAGGGTGCCGAGAAGATTCTCGACGTCCTGCGCAGAGCGTGGGCGCGGCGCGGCGCGGCCTAGTTGTATTGACCACGAGC
>PKYK01000043.1 GCA_003133665.1 Acidimicrobiaceae bacterium
GCAGTCCCAACGGGATTCGAACCCGTGCCTCCACCTTGAGAGGGTGATGTCCTAGGCCACTAGACGATGGGACCATGAAGCGAACGAGAGTCGCGACACTCTCACTCAATTCGCTCGGGGGCAAGGACTCGAACCCTGAATAACTGGACCAGAACCAGTTGTGTTGCCAATTACACCACCCCCGAAGGGTTGGGTAATCTTACCCGTTCTGACTCGCTAGCCGCCAGAGGGCAGCGGAATGCTCCCGGCCGTCGTCGTCCACGAGCTCAATCGCCCGTAGCCAATGAGGCGGCCCACGCCGACCTCCAACGTCTCTTTCGCGTAGTAGCGCCACAGCGAGTGATTGATCGTCGGCGAGTTGGGCACCGGCGAAGGCTGGGGAACGAGCCCCTGCGACGAGGCGATCGCCATGGCTCGGTACTCGTGAAAGGGATCGGTGACCGCGAGGACCGTCACGATGTCGTGCGAGCGCAACTTGGCCACCACCGTCGACACGTTCTGCCACGTGTCGTTGCCGTACCCCTTCAGGATCTTCGACGCGGGCACCCCGCGGGCCGCGAGATACGCGGCCGACACGCCCGCTTCGGTGTGGGTATCGCCGGGCTTGTTCCCCCCGGTGACGACGACCCACGTGGCGCGATGATGACGGTAGAGCCAGAGCGCCTGATCGAGGCGGGCGGTCAATTCGGGCGACGGCTTGCCGTTGTCCTCGGTCGTGCCGAAGACGAGGATCGCCTGCGCCGTCGCCTTCGAGTGCTCGTGGCCGGTCATCCATATCTGAACGAACGTGACCGCGAAGTACACCAGCACGAGGGTGAAGCAGGCGCTGATGATGCGAAGGATCAACTTGATGGGCCCAAAGATCATGACGCCGAACGCGCCAGCGCGTCGCGCAGTCGGGTCAGCGTTCGCTCGCGACCCAGCAGTTCGAGTGACTCGAACAACGGCGGGCCAACCAACGTGCCGGTGACGGCGCAGCGAATCGGCGCCTGCGCCTTTCGAAGGGCGAGCCCCAGGGCTTCACCGAGCTCGATCACCGCCTCGTGCAGCGCGGCGGCGGTCCAGTCGAGCTCGCCGAAGCGTTCGACCGTCGCCCCGAGCAGCGCCTGGGCCAGGGGGTCGCTCCCGATGGCCTTTGCGAACGATGCCTCGTCCGTCACGGGGGCGTCGAGGAAGAAGAAGTCGACCATGGCGGGAATCTCGCCCAGCGTGGCGACCCGCTCCTGGACCAGTGGAGCGACCCGGCCGTAGAGCGACGCGTCAAACTGCGCTTCGCTCCACGGCACCGTGCGGTCGGTCGGTCGCCACGAGGTCGACCAGGGCGCCACCCAGGGCGCCGACTGCTCGACGAACTCCTCGGGGCTCAACCGGCGGATGTACTCCCCATTGATGTGCGTCATCTTCTTCACGTCGAAGAACGCCGGCGAGTGCGAGACGTCCGCGAGGCGGAACTGTTCGATCAACGCCGAGCGCGGGACAATCTCCTCGCCGCCACGCGGGCTCCACCCGAGGAGGGCCAGGTAGTTCACGAAGGCGTCGGGCAGGTAGCCCTGATCGCGATAGGTCTCCACGGCGACGGGGTCCTTGCGCTTGGAGAGCTTCTTGCGCTGTTCGTTGACGAGCAGCGGCAGGTGTGCGTACAGCGGCAGGGGGACACTCGCGACACCGGCGCAGCGGTTGAGCGCCTCCCACATCATCACCTGCTTGGGTGTCGTGGGCAGCAGGTCCTCGCCGCGGATCACGTGGGTGATCCGCATGGTGCGGTCATCGACGGCGTTGGCGAGGGGGTAGAGCACCACGCCATTCGATTTCACGACAATGAAGTCCTCGTAGCTGTCGTGGGGAAACGTCACGTCGCCCCGGATCACGTCGGGAACGACGGTCGTACCTTCGTCGGGGACCCGGAAACGCAGGGCCGTGGTCGCGGAACGGGGCACGGCCCGGTCACGGCAGTAACCGTCGTAGCCGGGCTTCGCGTTTCCCTTGATGCGCTCGTCGATCTCTTCGCGGGTGCAACTGCAGGGATACAGGTAGCCCGCCCGGAGCAGCGCGTCAGCCGCCGAGATGTGGTCCGCGAGGAAGTCGCTCTGCAGGAACGGGCCCTCGTCGAAGTCCAAACCCAACCAGGTCATCGCGCTGATGATGCCCTGGTGCCACTCGTCACGATTGCGTTCGGTGTCGGTGTCCTCGATGCGCAAGATGAACGTGCCGCCGGTCTGGCGGGCGAACAGCCAGTTGAAGAGGCTGGCCCGCGCCGAACCGACGTGGAAGTAACCCGTCGGGGACGGAGCGAAGCGGACCCGGGGCCCGGTCACGTGCTATTCCTCAACCGAGATGGCGCCGTTCGGACAACTCGCGACCGCTTCTCGCAGTCGGCTGTCGAATTCGGGACCGGGATTCTCATTCAAGATGTAGAGGTAACCGTCATCACGGACTTCGAAGATCTCGGGGGCGATACCCATGCAGACGGCGTTGCTGGTGCACAGATCGAAATTGACGCTGACCTTCATCGACACTCCTTCGGTCTAGGTACCGTCATCGTACTTGGCACGTCGCCGGGACCTCGCCGACCCCGCGTCGCCGACCGGGGGCCTGCGTGCTCCGCCGACGATACGTAAAGTGTGGCTATGGAGAAACGCTCGCTGGGCTCGCTGCACGTCTCGGTGGTGGGCATTGGCTGTAACAACTTCGGCGGCCGCCTCGACCTCGCCGGTACGACCAGCGTGGTCCGCGGCGCCCTCGACGCCGGAGTCAACTTCTTCGACACCGCCGACATCTACGGGGGCACCCAGTCCGAGGTCCTGCTGGGCAAGGCACTCGGGACCCGGCGGGGCGAGGCGGTGGTCGCCACGAAGTTCGGGATGCCCATTGACGACGATCACTACGGCGCCCACCCCGACTACGTCAAGCGCGCCTGCGACGACTCACTGCGTCGGCTCGGTACGGACTACATCGACCTCTACCAACTCCATTTCCCCGACGACACCGTGCCCATCGCCGACACGTTGGGAGCGCTGCACCAGCTCGTGGCGCTCGGCAAGGTGCGCGAGATCGGCTGTTCGAATCTGACGGTGGCCCAGTTGCGTGACGCCAAGGCGGCGGCCGGCGACGGACCGGCCTTCGTCTCGATTCAGAATCAGTATTCGCTCCTCGCGCGCGAACCCGAGCGTGACGGCGTGCTCGACGTCTGCGACGAGCTCGGGCTGGGCTTTCTCCCCTTCTATCCGCTCGCCAACGGACTGCTGACGGGCAAGTACCACCCCGGTGAGCCGATCGCCGAAGGCACGCGTCTGGCCCTGATGCCGCCCGAGCGCAGCGTGCACTGGCTGAGCGACGAATTCCGGCATCGGGTCGGTGCGCTGCTCGCCTACGCCGAAGAGATCCATGTCCCGATCCTCAGTCTGGCCTTCTCGTGGCTGTTGAGCCACCATCAGGTGGCGTCGGTCATTGCCGGGGCATCGTCCGCCGATCAGGTGCGGGCCAACGTCAGCGCCGTTCGCCAGCTCGACAGCGAACAGATTGAGAGACTCGACCTCTTGACGGCGTAGTCCCCGCGGCGCGGCGCCCAGCGCCGGCCCCTCAACCCACGGTGAGAGCCGTGGACAGTCTCTTGCAAACTCTCTGGATCGCCGCCGCGCGTCAGTGCCGGCTAGGAAGCTTTCACGGTCGCCACCAACTTGGTGAGCGTGTCCTTGGCGTCACCAAAGACCAGCACCGTCTTGGGGTTGTAGAGCAGTTCGTTCTCGATCCCGGCGAATCCGGGGCGCATGGAACGCTTCAGGAAGACCACGTTCTCGGCAAGATCGGCGTTGATGATGGGCATGCCGTAGATCGGCGACGTCTTGTCATCCTTCGCCGCGGGGTTCACGGTGTCGTTGGCCCCCACCACCAGAGCCACGTCGGCCGTCTGGAGTTCCGAATTCGCTTCGTCCATCTCCTTGAGCTGCTCGTACGGGACGTTGGCCTCGGCGAGCAAGACGTTCATGTGGCCCGGCATGCGCCCGGCCACGGGGTGAATCGCGTAGAAGACCTCGATGCCCTTGGCCTCGAGCTCTTCGGCGAGTTCACGAAGCACGTGTTGGCCCTGGGCAACGGCGAGGCCGTACCCGGGGATTATCACGACTCGACTGGCGTAGCTGAGCAGCACGCCGATGTCCTCGGCGGTGCCGGATCGAACGCTGCGCCCGTCCGCGCGCTCGGTGGCGCCACTCGCGGTGATGTTCGAGCCAAAGGCGCTGAAGAGCACGTTCGACAGGCTGCGGCCCATGGCCTTGCTCATCAGGCGCGTCAGCAAGATACCCGAAGCCCCCACGAGGGTTCCCGCCACAATCAACAGGTTCGATCCCAGCGTGAAGCCCGACGCCGCGACCGCGAGACCGGTGAAGGCGTTCAGCAGCGAGATGAGCACCGGCACGTCGGCGCCCCCAATGGGCAGCACGAAGGCCATACCCAGGATGAAGGCCAGCCCGAGCAGCACCCACAGCAGGACCGTGGACTCGGTCACCAGGATCGTGATGATCAAGGCCAGGGCCACTGCACCAATCACGCCATTGATGATCTGCTGGCCGGGGTAGGTGACCGGGCGGCCCGTCATCAGCTCCTGCAACTTGGCGAACGCAATGGCCGATCCGGAGAACGAGACCGTCCCGATCAAGACGCCCAGCAGCACCTCGAGCGTGACGTACGTCGCGGGATGGCTCGACTTGATGTGAACGAACTCGGTGATCGACACCAGCGCCGCCGCGCCGCCACCCACACCGTTGAAGATCGCCACCAACTGGGGCATCGCGGTCATCTTGACGAATCGGGCCACGGGCACCGCCACCACGGTGCCGATGAAGATTCCGAGCAGGATCAGACCGACGTGGTGCAGCGGATGGCCGTCGACGTACTTGAAGAACGTGGCCACCACGGCGACGAGCATGCCTGCGGCCGCCACGGCATTGCCGCGGCGTGCGTGCTTGGGGCTGCCCAGACCCTTCAGGGCGAACAGGAATGTCGTCGCCGAGATGAGATAGAGAAGGTCGATGAGTGTTTCGCGACTCACGAGCTCACCTCGTCAGTCTTCGCCTTTCGCGCTTGAGGCGCCTTGGCCTTGAACATCTCGAGCATGCGGTCGGTGACGACGAAGCCGCCGACCACGTTCAGCGTTCCGAGGATCACGGCGAGAAAACCCAACACCTCTTCGAGGTTGGTGTTGGCGGCACCGAGAATCAGCATCGAACCGACGAGGATGACCCCGTGAATGGCGTTCGACCCGCTCATCAATGGCGTGTGCAAGATGCTCGGCACCTTGGCGATGATCTCGACGCCCACGAAGATGCTGAGCACCAGGACGGTCGCGTACTGCAACAGGACGTTACCCATTAATCGTTCTCCTTCACGTCAGGGGTAATGGCGACTTGGGCCAGGCCCAGGGCCTCGGCGGTCGGCGCATGGTTGATGCCTCCGTTACGCGCCACGGTCACTCCGATGACGACTTCATCGTTCCAGTCGGGGTTCAGCTGGCCCTTGGCACCGAAGAGCCCGAGGAGTTTCAGGACATTGTTGGCGAACATGAAACTCGCGTGGGCCCCCATCTGGGCGGGCGGGTTCGCCATCCCCACGACGCGCACGCCGTGGTGGTCAACCACTTCACCGACCCTGGTGAGTTCACAGTTGCCGCCGCCGTCCGCCGCCATGTCGATCACGAGCGATCCCTCGCCCATTGCCTCGACCATGGCGGTGGTGAGCAGAATCGGGGCCTTGCGACCCGGCACCGCGGCGGTCGTGATCACGATGTCGGCGTTGGCGACCTCCCCTAACAGGGCGGCCTGCTGCTGGACGCGCTCGTCATCGGTGAGTTCGCGCGCGTAGCCACCGACGGCGTCAGCAGTGACGCCGAGCTTCACGAAGACGGCGCCGGCCGACTCCGCCTCTTCCTTCGCGGCGGAGCGCACGTCGTAGGCCCGCACCTTCGCGCCCAGTCGACGCGACGTCGCGATGGCCTGCAGGCCGGCGACCCCCACGCCCATGACCAACACCTTGGCCGGGCGAATGGTCCCGGCCGCGGTGGTGAGGAGCGGAAAGAAACGGTCGAAGTAGGTGGCCCCCGCGAGCGCTGCGCGGTAACCCGACACGGTGGCCTGCGAGGAGAGCGCGTCCATGTACTGAGCTCGCGAGATGCGCGGCAGGAGGTCGAACGAGAGCACCGTCACGCGCCGGTCATTCAAGGCCTTCACGACATCGGTCGCGAGCAGCGGCGAGAGGAAGGAGAGGTGCAGTGAACCTTCGGGCAGCCTCGCCGCCTCCTCGAGCGTCGGGGGGTTCACGCGAAGATTGACGTCGCCCGTGGGTTCGTCGACGATCGTCGCGCCAACGGCGGCGTACGCCTCATCGCTGAAGTGAGCTCGTTCGCCGGCACCTCGCTGGACCACTACTTCCCAGCCGTCGCCCACGAGGGTCGTCACGGCGTCGGGCGTTAACGCGACCCGGGTCTCCCCGGGTCGCGACTCTTTAAAGAGCGCAATTTTCATAACATTGTTCTAGCAGCCCAACAATGCGGTCTTTCGCCAATGGACGTGACCTTGGTCACGAATGACCTCACACGTGTCGAAGAAACTTCAGAATCTCATCCGACACGACGTGAGGCGCTTCGAGGGGCAACCAGTGACCGAACTCTTCGATGCGAACGTAGTCAAAACCGTTCACGCAGTACGCACTCGATCCCGTCATCTGGTGCTCGCTCAACGCGTGATCACCGCTCGACCAGATGCCGAGGACGGGCGCTTGAATGAGCGCCAGGACCGGAGGGTCCACCACAAACGCCTCGGGAGGAATGTTCGCCCGGTACCACCGCAGGTGCGCGGTCATCTGTCCGTCACGCTCCAACTCGGTGATGATCTGCTCGACCCGGGGATGACCGAGCCATTTGCGCATCGCCTCGTAGTCGTTCTTGCGCAAGAAGGCCTCACCCAGCCCCTCGTGGGCGAACAGCAACGTGTACCAACTCTTGATCTGTTGTTCGAGTCCCGCGGATCGAAACGACGTAGGGTGGCCCACCGAGAGCGCGACCAGACCCTCCACCCGCTCGGGCAGGTACGCCGCGCTGACCCACGCGAGGTTGGCGCCCCAGTCGTGCCCGATGAGCGTGACCCGCTCCGCGGCGACGGCGTCAACGATGCAGCGCACGTCCGCGACGAGATGACGCATCGCGTAGAGCGAGGTCGTCGTCGGTTTCGAGCTCTGCCCACAGCCGCGAAGATCGGGCACGACCACGCGGTAGCCCGCGTCGAGAAGGTCGGGGACCACGTCGTCCCACAACGCTGAGGTGTCCGGCCAGCCATGGAGCAGCAGCAACGTGCGCCCTTCGCCGGCCACCCGGACCGAAAGCGAGACATCGCCATTCTGTGCAATCACCCGCTTCACCACCGCGACGGTACACCGAGTAGAACTGGAGAGTGGAACTATTTGTCGCGACCGTTGCTTCACCCGTCGGGACTTGGGGCGTCGAAGGCACGGCCAAGGTGATCACCCATATTTATCTGCCCAATGAGGCCGTGAGGGTTTCGAGGGGCACCGCCCCCAAGGCCGTGGCAACGGCGCAGCACCAGTTGGCGGAGTACTTCGCGGGCAAGCGCAAGCAGTTCCACGTGACCCTCGACGACATTCCCGCAACGCCGTTTCAACGCGAGGTGTGGGAGGCCCTCGGCGACATTCCGTTCGGTGAGGTCCGCACCTACGCCGACGTCGCCTTCGCCATCGGTCGTCCGCGCGCCATGAGGGCCATCGGCAACGCCAACCGCGTCAACCCCTGGCCCGTGCTCGTGCCCTGCCATCGGGTGGTCGCCCGGCACGGAATAGGTGGCTACGGCGGGGGAACGGACGTCAAGCGCTTCCTTCTCCAGCTCGAGGGCGTCGCCTACGACTAGGTCGGCTCCGATGGGCCGTTTGCCCGAGGCGGCGTAATGGGTATTCGGCGCACCGGCAGCACCGCCAGGTCCGTGTCGGCCAGCCACGTGCCCGTCAATCGCTTCACGGTTCGGTGCGCGATCCAAAAGAGAACGAGCGCCGCGGGCACCTCGATCAACAGCGATAGGGCCGCCTGGTCAAAGTCCCCGTAGCGCGCGGTGGTCACGTCGAACCACGCGTCGACCAGCAGGAGCGTTCCCGAAATGCTCACGAAAAGGATCAGCACCGCGCGTCGGCGCCACGCCGCCCAGGCCGCGAGCAGCAGCATCAGCACCTGGACGCTGTCGATTCCGACCCAGGCGAGGTCCCAGTGATTCGTCACGTAGTGACGCGGCAGGCGCCACCCGAGGTACACCGTCCAGGCGGTCTCGGCCAGCGCTCCCACCGTCAGCATCGTCAGCACCACATCACGCGACAACTGAACGCGACGGTGCGGGGTCATGGGGCTAACCGTTCACCGGCACGGGGCTGGCGAGGGCGCTGAACATCGAGTCGGCCCCGTCGGCCAGTTGCTGACACTCTTCGTCGGTGAGGACCGAGAAAAAGTCCGCCATCGTGCGAGTGGTGATCTCCTCGGCCTCCACCTTCTTCTCCTCGAGCGCCGGGTTGACGACGGGCACGTCGTCGTCGCCGTAGCCGTGGAGCTTGAAAATGGTGGCGTCTTGCAGGTAACAGGCCTCGACCGGCGTGAGGCCCACCTCCTTGACGGCGTCAATATGGGCACCGCCCCGTAGTTCGCGCAACAGAATGGCGCCGAGGTAGGCCGCGTGCGCTGCGTTCTCGGGCACCGGATACTGGCGGTAGCCGTCGACGAGCGCGTAGTGGCCCGGGGCCACCGCGGCCACCACGCGGTGGGCGCCCGACGCGAAGTTCGCGAGCACCTCAGCGGGCACGGCGCCGAAGGTGCGGTCCGCAAAGGCGTACGCCTGCTGCAGATGCTCACTGGCCGTCGCGACCGGATCGGCCTTCTGGCGAGGGCGGGCCCAGAGGAAGGCCATCGTGTTCGGGTGGAAGAACGTGAAGGCCCGGTCAACGACGTCCGAGTCGACGTTGCCGAGCACGCCGCCTCGCCCGAGACCGTAGAACTCAAAGACGTTGAGACCGAGTTCCTTCGCCCGCTCGATGGTGAGTTGGTCGAAGTAGAAACTCATGCCGACGACCTGGACCGGATCGGCGGTCTTTTCCGAGAGCTCAACTGGATTCATGAAGTTGACTCTAGGGGCCACGGCGTTCGCCCGGACGGCGGCGCTACGAACGCTGGCCGTCGCGACGCACCCGTAGTTCGACCTTGGAACCCTTCGCCACCTCCACGAAGCGGACCGAGCCGCCGTGGCGCGTCACGATGTCGGTGACGATTGACAGTCCGAGCCCCGTGCCCCCCGAACGACGACTTCGCGCCGAGTCCGCGCGCACGAAGCGCCCAAAGAACCTCGCGCTCTGGGCGACGTCAATCCCCTCGCCGTCGTCAGCCACGGACACCTCGGCGAACGGACCGTCGTAGCGCGAACCGAAGCGCAGCTCGCTGGTGGCGTAGCGCGAGGCGTTGTCGACCACGTTTCGAATCATGCGTTTTAGCATCGATGGATCTCCGACCACGCGAGTCGGCTGCACCATGGACGTGTCGACGCTCAACTCGCTCATCGTGCGAATCCGCTGGGCCTCTTCGAACAGCAGGTCGTCGAGGTCGACGTCGACGCTGATCGTCTCGATCTGGTTCTCGTCGAGGCGCGCGAGCCAGAAGAGGTCTTCGATCAGCCCGTCGAGCCGACGCCCTTCACGCATGATGATGTCGGTGACCTGGGCCCAGTTGGCGTTGTCCTGGTCACTCGCCGCCCGCTCCACCGTCGCCAACAACGTCGTGAGCGGACTTCGCAATTCGTGGCTGGCGTTGGAGACGAACTCCTGTTGGAACTTCGACGACGACTCGAGACGGTCCAGCATGGCGTTCACGGTCCGAGCCATCCGGGCGATCTCATCGTCACCGCCCGTCACCGGAACGCGTTCGGACAGGTCGCGGGCCGCGATCACGTCAACGCGACGTCGAATCGATTCGACGGGGGCGAGCGCCAGGCCGATTCCCAACCAGATGAGGCCGCCGGACAAGAGCAGGAGCAGCGGAAACGAGATGACCACGCTGACGAGCAGCACTCCGACGCTATGCGCGATCGGTGTGCCGTAGACGTAGCCAAAGATCAGCCCCGGACCGCGCGTGGTGGCGATGGTCTGCACCTGCCCCTCACTGATCTGGGACAAGGTGCCGGCGGTCCGTGGCGAATGCACGAGCGTCAGGGCGAGCCCACTTCGCGCGGTCGCGTCAACCGAGCCGTGCGCCAGAACGGGAGCGTCGGCGATGGCCGAACTGGCGGCCCACACCTTGGTCCCGGAGCTGTTCGTCACCTGGACCACCACGTCGCCGTGCATCGGCAGGACCACCTCGGCGAACGGCGACAGGGTCGACGTGGCGAAGCGGGCCTGCGTCTGGGCGAAGGCGTCCTCAATCTGATTGGTGGCGCTCGTCACCAGCGAGCGGTGCACCAGGTTCACGAGAGCCACGCCGGTGAACGCCAGCACGACCGCGATGGAAATCACGAAGAACAGCGTCAAACGAGCCCGAATTGACAGTTGACGCTTCGGACCCATCAGTCGTCGCGAACGCTGTAGCCCACGCCACGAACAGTACGGATGATCGACGGGCTCTCCGCAATGTCTATCTTGCGACGCAGGTAGCCAATGTAGACCTCGACAATGTTGGGGTCCCCATCGAAGTCGCAGCCCCACACCGCGTCGAGGATCTCACTCTTGGCGATTGAGCGTCCGGTGTGGCTGAGCAGATACTCGAGCAGCGCGAACTCGCGGGGCGTCAGGGTCACGTCGCGGCCGTACGAGACCACGTGACGGCGCATCGGGTCGAGGGTAACCGGACCGACCACGAGTTGTTGGGGGCGCTCGCGTTCGTGGCGGCGTAGGAGGGCGTGAATCCGAGCGATCAAGATCGATCGCTCGAAGGGCTTGCGCAGGAAGTCGTCGGCGCCGACCTCGAGCCCTTCGACCTCGTCCATCTCGCCTTCCTTGGCGGTGAGCATCAGCAGCGGCGTGTGGACCCCGGCGTTGCGCAGGTCGAGGCAGACGCTGAATCCGTTGCGTTTGGGCAACATGATGTCGAGCACGATGACGTCGTACCGGCCGTCACGAGCCTCGAGGAAGCCAGATTCACCGTCGTGGCGCTGTTCAACATGGAAGCCCTCGTCACCCAACAGATCCGCCACCGCCCTTGCGAGGTCGTGGTCGTCTTCGATGACGAGCACTCGGCGGCGTTCATCACTCATTTCAAATAGAGGCTACCTTCAGACCGATCGACCGGGAGCTGGGGGATTCGACCGCGCCCAGCCCCCGCGGTCATCACGTTGGTTGGGCGCCTCAGCCATCCACCCCAGACGCGTCAGGACATCTGGCGGCACTCAGGGAATGCTGCCCGCGGCGACTGTCAGCGTGCCGCCATGAATTGCGACTCGTAGGCGCCCGCCAGATCGTTCAGCGCTTCGGCGCAGTTGCCCCCGAAGGAGGAGCCGTGCATCAACGCCAGGGTGGTCGGCTTCAGGTCGCTGAGGCGACGCATGACAGTGCCCGTATCGGGAGCCAGCGAAGTGCTGCGAAAGACGGTTTCCGCTTGCATCGCGGGTTCGACGATGTCGTCAGAGGTGAGGGCGGGTCCATTCCCCAGGTGAGTGAAGAGGTCGCCGCAGAGCAGCGTGCCCGTGGTCTCCTCGTAGAGGACCCTCGCCTCCCAGCCGTGCGGGACGTGGGGCGTGTCGATGTGACGCACACGCTTGGCACCCAGCTCGATGATCTCGCCGTCGG
>PKYK01000031.1 GCA_003133665.1 Acidimicrobiaceae bacterium
CGGTGATCCGACCGGAAACCGATACCTAGGAAGCGGCACGACTGCCTACCTCAACGCCACGATGTCGATGACCACGGTGGGCGGACGATCCGTCGTGACGGTGACGCTGGGTACGCTCATCAGCGGCACCATAACCGCGCTCGCTCCCACCAGCACCACGACGACCCTCACTTGGACCCCGAGCGGAGCCGCAACGAACCTCGGCGGGACAGCTTCCAGCACCACTGCCGTCAATGAATCACCGGCCAAGGCGAACTTCTGATGATCACTGAACCACCTCGTCAGTGGCGCCATCGGGCGAATGCCCTTGGGGCAGCAGTGTCCCCAGGATTCGAACGCTTGGTCGTCGCGCCACATGGCCGCGGTACGAAGACCAAGTGCGAATGATGCCCGAGCGAAGAGCAACCGCGCAAGGCCCGTGTAACGAAGGCCCTCAAGCGTGCGTCGGCAATCGGGGATCTGGGCTCAAGGCTGAATCAGTCAAGGGCGGCGAGGGTACCGAAACCGGCGCCATACTGATCTTGGCGCTCATCTACATCCTGACCATCAGCTTGATCGTCATTGCCTTGTCGACCTGGGCCACGAACAACCTCAACAACACTGCACACTTCACATCGGCTCGCCTGATGAACTACTCGGCGAGCAACGCGACCGAGCTGGCCATTCAGAACATTCGCTACGCCCCGCTCGTGGATCCGGGCCAGACCTTGCTTGCCGCGAACAATCCGACTGATACCAATCCCTCCTACTGCTGGGGGAATGGCGCCCCGTCCCACCTGCTCACCGATGCCTTCGACATGGCGGTCTGGTGCAGCACCGTCCAATACCTCGGCGCCGCCCCCCGCACCAGGGTCGTGACGTTCTCGACCTGTCTGGCGACTGTCTCCAACACGTCGTGCGCACTGAATCCCTTGCTCCAGGCCGTCGTTTCCTTCAACGACTACGCCGTGGGGGGTAGCACGTCTTTTGGCGCCGGTGCGGTGTTGGAGGCGTGGGACTGGGGATCGACGGTGGGTTCGTCCTCCGGCCTGAAGGCCAACTTCATTACCATCAACTCGTCAGCTCCGTCGAACGCAACCGTTGGTGGCACCTACACTCCATCGGCCTCCGCCACATCGCTGGACCCGGTCGCGATCACTTCAGCAACCGTCAGCGTGTGCACGATCTCCGGGGGCGTAGTTCATTTCATCGCCAACGGTGTCTGCACTCTGAGCTTCAACGACGCCGGGAACTCCAACTACGGCGCCGCCACCCAGATTCAACAGACCTTCAGTGTCGGCCAGACTGCCAGCGCCATCACCATCAATTCGTCAGCTCCGTCGAGCGCAACCGTTGGTGGCACCTACACTCCATCGGCCTCCGCCACCTCGGGGGACGCGGTGGTCATTACCTCTGCCACCACCAGCGTGTGCACCGTCTCCGGGGGCGTAGTCCACTTCATCGGCGCTGGTACCTGCACTCTGAACTTCGATGACCCGGGCAATGTCAACTACAACGCGGCGCCGCAACTCCATCAGTCGATGACCGTAGCGGCCAGCTCCAGCGGGACGTATTCGGGGAACACGAACAACGCCACCATCAGTAGCAGTACCGCTCTCTACTACCCGATCAACCCCGTCAATGCTGCCGCAGGCTCCAGCAATGCCCTGCAGAACGGCATAACACCGTCGACCACGACCACGACCCACCTGACGAGCATGACCTTCACTCTCGATGCTCCCAGCCCCTCTTCGACCTACAACGCCACCGTGGGTGTGATCTCGGGTGGCAGCTGGGCTTCCACGGGTCTCTCCTGCACGATTCCGCTCAACACGCCCTCATGCACGGTTGCGGTTTCTGTGAATGTCGCAATGAACGACCAGGTCAATGTCCAGGTACACAGAGTCTCGGGTAGTTTCTCTCACAGCGGCAGTTGGACTGTGGCCTATACCCATCCTTGAGGTAGGACCGGAGAAGATACTCGGTGACCGGCAGTCCTCTGATCGGCGTTGGTCCATCGGCCTGCGGTCCTACTAGAGGTGGCCGGGAACTGGCAATCAACACGACTGCCGGAATTGCCATTGGAGATGCCATCATCAGAGAATGCTTCCACCGTGTCAATTTGGCGGCGGTCGACTGCGGCTCGATTCCGAAATGAATAGTGGGTTGGCCGGACTCGATCGTCCTGTCCATCGCCATGACAGCCGCTGGTTTGGCGCCACAGGCTCTGTTCCGGAGTGTGGCATTTGAGCGGTTCGTCGGAACATCCAGCCACGTGCTCAGCGCCAGACAAACCGAGGCGCGTTCCCGGTGGGTTCTATTGCTCCGATTCTTCGTCAGATCAGGAAGTTCCAACCAATGTCAAGTGGATTTGACTGCGTTGGCATTCGGCAGTTGTCTTTTGATTTCATGTATGGTAAAAAGAGTTTGCTCACGACTTATGTGAACGGTTGGTTCCGAATGTCGGCCCGCCAGTTAAGGAAAGGCTACGAATATGATTGCGACCTATCGCAGACTGCAGCTACAAAGGGCTGCAGGAGAGATTGACGGTTTTACATTGATTGAACTACTCATCGTGATAGTCGTCCTCGGTATCCTTGCCGCGGTCGTCATCTTCGCCCTGGGTGGTATCACGGGTAAGAGTGCTGTTGCAGCATGTCAGGCTGATGGCGCCACCATTTCTACGGCAATGGCCGCATTCGAGGCCCAGCATGCTGGTACACCGGTTGACTACACAGCCCCAACTGCCAGTGCAGTGGCCACAAGCAACCTGATTACCGTTTCAGATGGCCCCTACATTCAGTCGTGGCCTAGCAATCTTCCCCACTACGAGTTCGGAGTGTTTGGTGGAACGCTCTATGTAAAGACCACTCCGGCTGGTGCGGTGACACTGGCTAGTGTCTCTGCTACTTCAACTGCTTACGCTGGCCCCGATAGCTGCAAAGGCGTTTCGTAACTAGATCAAGTCCGTGTGAGTTGAAGTGCCCGGCATTCGTGCCGGGCACTTCAAATTTGGTACCGTAGCGACAAGAGGAGACCTAATGAACAGCAATCAAACCATGGCGCTAGATCCTTGGCTTCAGATTCTCTGGGATCGTGGTGGCTCTGACCTCTTACTCTCGGGAGGCTCGGCACCTCGTGTCCGCGTCGATGGCAAGCTCCAGCCGATTGAAGGTGCCGCGATGTTGACGGGTGAGAAGATCAACGAATTGGCTCGGCCTCTGTTGAATCCTGACCAACAGGCGATATTCGATGAACAACAGGACGTCGACTTTTCTTTCAGTTGGCTCGATCGTGCTCGAATTCGAGGCAGCATGTTCACGCAAAGGGGTCAAACCGCTCTTGCGCTTCGGTTGATCCCCTCGAGGATCCCCAGCTTTGCCGAGCTCGGACTGCCCATGGTCGCCGACATGGTGGCCCAACAGCCCCGAGGCTTCGTGCTGGTGACCGGCCCGACCGGTTCGGGTAAGTCAACGACACTGGCGTCAATCGTCGACCGGATCAATTCGACGCGCCCTTGTCACATTCTCACGATCGAGGATCCAGTCGAGTACGTGCACGAACACAAGGTGGCTGCAGTCTCCCAGCGAGAAATCGGACAGGATAGTCACTCGTTCGACCGGGCGCTGCGCTCGGCGTTGCGCGAGGACCCCGACGTCCTGCTGATCGGCGAGATGCGTGACATCGACTCGATTCAGATCGCCCTCACGATGGCCGAGACCGGCCACTTGGTGTTCGCGACACTGCACACCAATGACGCCGCTCAGGCAGTCGACCGAATCATCGACGTGTTTCCCGCGTGGCGCCAGGAACAGACCCGGATTCAGCTTGCGGCCTCCCTCTACGCAATCATCGCCCAGCGACTCATCCCGAAGATCGGGGGCGGAATGGTCGCGGCCTATGAGGTGCTCATCGCGACCAATCCGGTGAGAAACCTGATCCGAGAGGGCCGGTCAAACCAGTTGATGAACGTCATGTTCACGAACGCCAAGGAAGGGATGCAGACCTTGGAGCACAGTCTCGGCAAACTCATCAACGACGGTGTTGTCTCCTACGATGACGCTATGGCGGTCAGTGCACATCCGAAGGAGTTGATCCGAATCCTGGATCAGTTGGGCTACGTCGCCGCCCCGATCTGACGATCCCGGTGAGTCCACGTCGCGGTCCAGATTTACCGTACTCCGTAGTCGCCGGAGTGACCCCGTGGGGCCGACGCTGGGTCGTCGCCAGCGCCAAGATGGCCACGGTCACGTTCGCGCCGGAGGAACCTCGAGTCTTCTCCTCTTTCCGGGAGGTGCTCGACGAGCGGCCGTCCTTCGTCGCGATTGTGGTGAACGCGCCGATTGGCTTCTTGGAGAAACCGGGAATGGGTGCGCGCACCTGTGACCGCGAGGCTCGGGCGCTCTTGGGCCGGCGTGCTCTCACCGTCCACGACGCGCCGACGCGGGCGACGCTGACCGGAGAGGTCTCGTGGGTGGACTCTCACCTCGATGCCGTCACCACCACGCTCCTGCCGCGGTACATCGAAGTTGCCGCGGAGATGTCCGCGTTCCGTCAGCGCGTCGTCTACTCCGGAAATCCCGAGTTGAGTTTCTATCAACTGAACGACAATGCTCCCCTTCGTTGGTCGAAGAAGACCGAGGAGGGGCGCGAGGAGCGAAGGTTGATTCTCGAGTCGAACATACACGGAATCAACCGGATTCTTGATAGTGATGCCGAAGGAATTCCTCGGAGTCACTTGTTCGACGTCGCGGCGCTGCTGTGGACGGCGAGGCGAGTCTTTGGGCGCGCCGCGAAGCGCATCCCGTCAGAGGGCGAGTGGGACAGCGAGGGACTGCGCACCGAATTCGTGTTGTAGCAACTCCGTCGGGCAATCCCTGGCAGTGGCAAGCGCTACGAGAATCGCTGGAACGGCGCCAGCAGTTCCGGTCCGGCGAAGAGGGCGAGCGCGGTACCCAGCGCCAAGAAGATTCCGTAGGGGATCTGTTGACTGCGGCTCATCCGCTTGGTGGCGATGAGGGCTACGCCGATGACCGCGCCAATCAGATTGGCCGCGAAGAAGCCCAGCAGCACGTAGCGGACGCCGAGCCAGCCGAGTGCGAGACCTAGCACCGGAGCGAGCCGCACGTCGCCAAAGCCGAGTAGCCGTGGGCTGACCGCATTCAAGGCGAAGAAGAGGATGAACCAGCCGAGTGCGCAGAGCACCGCCACGAGGAGTCGGTGCCACTGCCCGGTCGCGGCTGCCGCGAGCACGAGCAGGGCGGCGACCATCGCGAGGGTCGGATAGACAATGAGCTTCGGAAGTACGAGGTGCTCGAGATCAATGCAGGCCAGTGCGAGCATGCTCGCCAGGAGAACGAGGAAGGCCGGGAGGTCCCAGTTGAAGCCCAGGCGTGCCGCCGCCCCCGCGAAGAGCGCGGCGCCCGTCAATTCGACGAGCGGGTAGCGCGCTGAGATCCGCGAGTGGCAGTTGCGGCAGCGTCCCTTCAGCAGCAGCCACGAAACCACGGGAATGTTGTCACGCTCGAGAATTGGTTCGTGACACGAGGGGCACGCCGAGCGTGGCGACACGATTGATTCGCGGCGTGGCACACGGTAGATGACGACGTTCGTGAACGACCCGATGGCCAGCCCGAACAGCGCGCAGAAAGCGATCAAGAGTCCTAGCACGGTGCGTACGCGTCTTCAGGAACGAGTCCATCGATTGGACGTCCGCTCTTGCTGGGCAGAACGAAGAGGTTGGAGGAACATCGGCAGGCGCCGCCGCCGACATTGGCCTCTCGGTACTGTGCAGTCGATAGGCGACAGGCGGTTGGGGCGAACGGGGTTTCAACCATCGCTATCGACCTATCTGGCTCCGAGGCTCCACCAATTTCGTACCTTCGAAAACTATAGTTCTGGGAGAACTTAGCGATGTCCCGGGTTCGTTGCCGGATTGAGATTGCAGGGTGGAGAGGAACTTCAGTGGCTAGCTCCGTTGGTCGCCGCTACAGGTACGGCGCAGGTTTCGTCGACCAGGCGTCGGGAGTTCGGTTCGAAGGCCATCACCCGCTGGAGCGACCAGATCTGTGGACCCTCTATCTGAACGAGGCCGAGGGCAAGTACCGCAGCCACGGCTTCGAGGGGACGCTCCGGCGTCAGGAACTCGAAGACGGCGATGGCGTGTCGCTGTTCTTCCTGGGCTTCGATTCAAATGGTCAGGCCGTCGCCGGCGTGCGCTACCACGGTCCTCTGGAGGGCAGCCACCAGGCGGCGATCGTCGAGGAGATGTCGACCTCACCCGACATCGGTGAGATCATCGAACTGATCGACCGCGAGGTCCGCCTCGGGGTTCTCGAGAGCAAAGGGGCATGGTCGAAGGGTGAGGCCAAGACCGGTGCGCGTCTGGCCGCGGCGCTGTCGCACTGCTCCATTCACGCCATGACCTGGCTAGGTGCGGAGTGCACGATCGCCGCGGTGTCGGATACCCTCCTGCCGGTCGGTGACGTCACCGGCGTGTCGAGGATCGGCACGTTCTCCGTCCCCTTCCCCGACGAGAGGTACCGGACCGTCGCCGTCGCGTGGCGCAGGGCCCGCAGCTACGAACTGAGCACACCCTCGCACCAGCAGGCGTTGCGCCGCGAAGCCGAACAACTTTCCCGAGGCCCCGCTCTCGTGGGCGTGGGCCCGATCGAGCCGGCCTCGACGCGGACGCGCGCCTGGCGACCGCTGGTGCTGGACGTGGGGACGAGGGGCCATCGGGAGGTGCTGCGCGTCATTCGAGAGGAGTCCTCGCTCCAGGTGCTCGACCGCTTGGAAGAGCAGCGAGAGCAGCTCTCGCAGATCCTTCCCCAACCTTCCGCCCGCCTGATGGAAGAAGGGTCGCGATGGGTCTACTACCCGTGGCGCCGGTCCGTCGTGCGGCTGTTGGCGCCACGGGCGTTCTCCACGCTGCGACTCGACCGCAACCGCAACAAGTTGACCCGCGCCGAGCAGGCCCGCCAGCGGACGCTGCGCATTGGCGTCGTCGGGCTCAGTACCGGCCACACCATCGCCCACGTGCTGGCCATGGAAGGTCTGGCCGGGGAGATTCGACTGGCTGACTTCGACACCATCGATCTGTCGAACCTCAACCGTATTCCCGCCAGCGTGCTCGACCTCGGCGTCAACAAGGCCATCGTGGCCGCCCGCCGGATCGCCGAGATCGACCCCTACTTGCGAGTCGTCGTGGTGCCCGAAGGCATCCGCCCCGACAACCTCGGCGCCTTCTTGGACGGTCTCGACCTGGTCATTGAGGAGTGCGACTCGCTCGACATCAAGTTCCTCGTCCGCGAAGCCGCCCGGGAACGTCGCATACCGGTGTTGATGGAGACGAGCGACCGGGGCGTGCTCGATGTCGAACGCTTCGACCTCGAGCCGAACCGACCCATCTTCCACGGACTGTTGGGGGACATGGACTCCACGAAGTTGTCGGGCTTGTCGCTGGCGGAGAGGAGCCCCTTCGTCATGCGCCTGATTGGTCCGCGCGACGCCTCGGCGCGCGGAGCGGCGTCGCTCCTGGAAGTCGGTCAGACGATCACCGGATGGCCCCAACTCGGCAGCGAGGTGACGCTCGGCGCCGCCACGGCCGCCGCGGCGGTACGGCGGATCGGGTTGGCCGGGGAACTCCCGTCGGGCCGAGTGCGCTTTGACGTAGAAGAGATCCTCGAGGGTCTGGGTCCAGTCGTGGTGGACACGCAAACCGAAGACGATCTTCGTTTGCCGCCGCCGGTCGATCCTCCACTGATCTCCGATGACCCCGTCGAACTGATTGTCGACGCCGCCCGCAGGGCTCCTTCGGGCGGCAACAGCCAGCCGTGGCGGTTTGAAGCCGACGCCGAAGAGGTCCGCTTCTTCATGCTCCCCGATCGCACGTCCGCCATGGACGTTCAGCACCGCGGCAGTTACGTCGCGCTCGGTGCAGCACTCTTCAATGCCCGCGTGGCCGCCGCGTCACTGAAGGTCCTCGGGCCGGTGAAACTCTTTCCCGAAGGACGGCCATCGCACCACGTCGCCACCATGAAGCTCGGGTCGTCGACGGATCTGGGAATCGCACCGTTCAACGATTACCTGCACGCTCGGGTCGCCAACCGTCGGATGGGACAACCCTCGCAGATTGACATCAAGACGGTTCAACTGCTGGCTCAGGGCGTCGAACGAGAAGGTGCTCGTCTGCATTTTGTCGCAGAGCGCGACGAGATCAACTCCTGCGCCGAACTACTCGCCGAGTCCGACCGAATGCGATTCCTCCTCCCAGCGGTGCACAACGAGATGCTGACGGAACTCAAGTGGCCGGGACGCGATTCGTTGGAAGAGGGCTTGGACGTTCGGACGCTCGAGATGGATCCGGGGAGTTTCGCGGCACTTGGCTTGGTGAGCCGTCCCGACGTCATGGGCCACCTGGCCGATTGGCGCGGCGGTAAGGCGCTCGGACTGCGAACGCGCGCATCGGTGGGATCGAGTTCGGCACTGGCCGTGATCACGGTGCCCCGGGCGGACCCGTCGTGGTACGTGCGCGGCGGCGCGGCGCTGGAGCGCTTCTGGCTCGGCGCGGAGATGCAGGGACTGGCCGTTCAGCCCGCCGCGCCAGTCTTCATCTATGCCGTCGATGAGCAGGATCTGCTCGAGCTCGGGGGGGAGCGACACCTGGAGGAGTTGTTTCAACTGTCCCAGCGTTTCAACGAGCTCTGGAACCTCGGTGACGGGGAAACGCCGATCATGCTGCTGCGGGTCTTTCATGCGGCCGCGCCGGCGGTGCACAGCGTCAGGCTGCCGCTGGCCCACGTACTCAGCCGCGACCTCGATTCGGCGGGATCCAGAATGCCGATGCAGGGCTGAAATAGCCCAAAATTAGGGGTTTACTCGCGAGAAACCCTGTGCAATACTGGTGGGCAGAAAGCGAAACCTCCTCATGAGAGCGGTTGCACGACCGTTCTTTTGAAGTAGGCCTTTTGTCGGCAAAGGTGTGGCACCAATGAGAAGTCTCACGAACTCCTATCTCACTCGGGCGGTGGAAGAGACCCGTCTCGTCGTCGAGACCCTGCTCCAAGTCGTCCCCGGGACCGAGATCGTCGCCGTCGTGACCGAATTGGAGAAGTCCGTGCCCGGCTTCGACATGGAGCCGCTGGTCGGACCCGAGTCGATGCCCGCCTACGAAAGCATCAGTGATCAGGTACGAACCCTGCTCGGCGGCGAAGGGCCGGTGGGCCCCTTCTCCTGTGTGGTGGACGGCGTCGAATGGGGCGTCCTGGTTGACCCCATCGAGGTCCAAGACGGTGCGGTCGTTGGCGCCCTGGTCGTGGCTCGCCACGGCCGGACCTGGTCGGCGCGCGAGAAGTCGCTGACGAGGGCTTTTGGAAGTCTGCTCAGCCACGTGGCGACCCTGGCCACCCGTGAAGGCGTCCTGTTGCACCAACGCCGCCTGGACGAACTCGTCAGCCAGGTTGCCGTGCGACTCATGTCCGCCTCGTCGGAGACCCGTCAGGAAGTACTCAACTGGACCACCCGCGTGTTGGCCGAGTTCCTCGGCGCGGACGTCGCGTTCCTTCGTCGGAACGACCTCGCGAGGGGTCTGAGTATCCTCGACGCGGAGTGGCCGGTGCGCGAGGACATCCCCGAACCCGATCCGCTCGGCGAAGTGGCGTTCGACTCCGACCCGATCTTCATGGCCACCCGGGACCTCCGTGGTCCGTATTTCCCCGGTGAGTCGGACGCTCCCGAGGAGTACTGGGATCGAGTCGAAAAGGGTTCGGGCGAGACGCTGGTGGCCGGTGGCGTGGTGCCGCTGCTGCTGGGGGAATCGACCTGGGGGGTCTTGGGGTTCATCCACTTCGGACTGCACGCCTGGGTCCCGGCGGAGATCAACGCCCTGCAGGCGGTGGCGTCGATGCTCGTCCAACTGCAGGGACGAATCGACGCCGAAGAGCGGATCACCTACAACGCGAACCACGACGAACTCACGGGGCTACCGAACCGTCGGGCTCTGATCCACGAGCTGAAGACCCGCCTCGACGCCCGCCGCGAGACCGCGGTGATGGTCATCGACCTCGATCGGTTCAAGATCATGAACGACTACCTGGGCCACGCCAGCGGTGACCGCTTGCTGATCACGATGTCCGACCGGATCCGCACGAGCATCCGGGCGAACGACTTCGCGGCTCGGCTCGGAGGCGACGAGTTCGTGTTTCTCGTTGACAAGGCGAGAAGCGAGATGGAAGTGCTCGCGAGCGCGTACCGGATCCTCGACGTGATCGCCGAGCCGGTCGAAATCTCCGGCCAGCAGGTCAGCCACACCGCCAGTATCGGGGTGGCCATGGCTGGCTCCGGGGTGGAGACCGGCCTGGACCTGCTCGGTTGGGCGGACGTGGCGATGTACGAGGCCAAGTCGCGCGGGCGCAACCAAGCGGTGGTGTTCGACGCGCAACTGCGAGAGGTCGTCAACGAACGTTCGCGGACCGAGCTGATGCTGCAAGAGGCCATCGACGGGGGCGGTTTGCGTCTGCACTTCCAGCCCGAGGTCAACCTCCACACCGGGCGCCTGCTCGCGGTCGAGGCGCTCGTGCGCTGGGAGCACCCGACGAGGGGTCTGCTCGCGGCGTCGGAATTCATCAAGGTCGCCGAGGAGACCGGCCTCGTCACCGACATCGGGCGTTGGGTCTTCGCCGAAGCGTGTCGTCAACTCGGGATCTGGCAAAAGGAGTATCCGAAGCTCGAGCTCGTCGTCCGCGTCAACATGTCGCCGGCGGACTTCAAGATGGGCGACCTCGTCGAGTTCGTCGAGGAGTGCCTGCGCGTGAACGACGTCCCGGGCGACCGCCTGTGCATCGAGATCACCGAGCACGCCGTGCTGGGCGATCCCAACCTGACGGCTCGCATCCTGAAGGGCTTCCAGGCCTTGGGCGTCGAGATCGCCCTCGACGACTTCGGCACCGGCTTCGCGTCGATGTCCGAGCTGAAGAACCTGCCGGTCAACTTCTTGAAGCTGGACATGAGCTTCGTGCGCGGCATCACGACCGACCCCTACGACCGGGCCATCGTCGAGTCGATCATCCGGCTCGGCAAGGCGCTCAACCTGGGGGTCATCGCCGAGGGCATCGAGGACAGCTCGATCGTCGACAAGCTGCTCGACCTGGGCTGCCACCGCGGTCAGGGGTACCTGATCTCCAGGCCGGTGGCGGCGAAAGACCTGGCGCCACTGCTGAAGGCCGGCGCCGCCCCCCAGTCACTCCTGCGATCCCCGGAAACGGACCGTGACCTGGCGGACCTGTCGTTGTGACGACCATGAACGGCCAGAGAGCTGAGGCGGTCTCACCAGCGGACGATATCGAGCCAGATCTTGATGGCGTCACCACCTCGACCAACGGCGCGACGGCGAAATCACCCGTCGCTCCGGTGGGCAATCACTACGAGCCGTGGCTGTTTCAGACGATGCTCAACGAGCTGTCCGAGAGCGAGCTCGGTATCGGCTTCGTCTACACCGTGCTCGAGCAGTTGGCCCTTCGCTACGCGTTGAGCGACGCCGTCGTCGTCCTCGCGCATGAATCCTTTGGCACGCAGGCGTTCCGTCTGGGCGGCAAGATCCTGACTCCCGAGATGTCCGAGACCATTGGAACGACGCCCGGCGTCTACTGTGAGCCGGACATCGTCTCGGACGCGGAACTCGACGCGGTGCGCACCGCGTGCCAGCTCTCGCTCTCCTTGCACCTCGCTCGGTTCAGCGCCGCCCACGATCCGCTGACGAACATCGCCAACCGGCGGAGCTTCGACGCCGCGCTGCAGGTCGCCGCGGCGCGCAGCGCCCGGTACGGGTGGGCGTTCACCCTCGTGATCGTCGACCTCAACGACTTCAAGTTGGTCAACGACCGCTTGGGGCACGAGACCGGCGACGACCTGCTGCGCCAGTTCGGGTTTGCGCTGCGCCGCGCCGTTCGAAGCGGCGACACCGCCGCTCGTATCGGCGGTGACGAGTTCGCCGTCATTCTCAGCAACGCCGAAGGACACGAGGCCGCCGGCTTCACCGAACGACTGAAGTCGTACCTGGCGTCGGCCAACAGCGTCATCGAATTCTCCATCGGCACCGCGACGTCGCCTCGCGATTCGACGGATCCCGTTGAGTTGCTGCGTATCGCTGACGCCCGGCTGTACGAGAAGAAGGGAACCAAACACCGATGATGTCGCGCACTGAAGAGGATTTCGAGCTCGAGATTCGATCGCTCCCGGGCGTCATGAACGTCGGGATCAGCCACCTCGACAACGGCAACGTTGACGTGGTCACGCTGGTCGTCACCGGCCAGGATCCCTCGCTGACCCGTGGCATCGCCTCGCAGATCGCGAGTCTCTACTACCCAGAGGCTGCGGTCGTCGTCGAGGACACGAAGGCTGCACCGGAACTCCGTGGGGGCGAAGGTCTGAGAGTCGCCCTCGTGCGGGCCGACTTCAACTCATCCGATGGCGTCTGTCGGGTCGAACTGAGCTACAACGGTCGCATCGGCGTCGGACGGGCGGGGAGCGGGCCGCTCATCGGCGGTGCCGAGGCCACCCTCGAGGCGCTGCGCGATCTCGGCTACGAGATCCCCTTCTCGCTCACCGCGGTCGTCAACGTTGCCACCGTGAGCAACTGGCCGGTCATCGTGACGCTCCGGTCGCTCGCTGACGACGCCTACCGGTTCGGCATCGCCGAGTCCGAGGAGGACCTCGTCTCGGCGTCGCGCGCCACGCTGGACGCACTCAACCGGTTCCTATCCGGGCTCGAAGTCAGCCACTAGCTCGCACGCAACACCGATGTGCCGTGAGGGGACCACTTACTCACGGGCCGTCCGAACTACTCGCATTCGGCCCCTTTCCACGTCCAACCGCAATTTCGAAACTGTCCGACTCGATATCAACGTCTCCTTCTCGGGATTCGCCGCACGCGTCTCGCCTCGACCGGTAGGTGTCGACGACCCTGTGAAACTGGATATCTACCGGGGCTGTTCACGGCGTGAGAATCACGACGTCCTCTTTGCGTACTGGCGCGGGGGTGAGAACCCGTCGGACCGGATCAACGGAGCGGCCTGCAGCACGGCCCCTACGCCGTGTTCTCGCTCTCGATCATCGCGCTCGAGATGGCATCGGTGATTCTCGTCTCTGTTCATCGTGGCTACGTCTGGGGCTGGCTCGCCGGACTCATCGAAGTGGTCACACTTCTGTCCCTGTGGTGGGCGACCGTCAGATTGCGCACCCTCAAGGTGCGGTCCGCGCCGTAGCGACGACGGCGAACCGGAACTCTGCTAGTGAACTCAAACGTCCTTTCGTCCGCATCACGCTGCCTTGCTGGAGGAAGAACTGGGCGTCTCTCAGTGAGGTCTGTGTCCATTGTGTTCGGGTGCGGCCCGATGTCGAAGGAAGCCCGGAAGGACTTCACTGCGAGAATCCTCGACGCAAGTGTCTCGACGAGGATGTCGACAACCATCGCCGCCCTTGGTCGGCCAGCACTGAAATGCCCATAGGACCAAAGGCTCTACAGCTCGTTTTGAGACATTAGGTAGCATCTAATCAGCGTCGATTGTTCGGGTCTTCTGCGGCGACAGGTCGATGACCAACGGCGCCGCCGAGACCGGTTCCAGAGGAGTTCTTGACTGTCATGAGTATCCCCAGTGCTTCATATTCGGTGACCATGCGTGTCGCGCTCGACGGCGCTTCGCAGATCGGCTTCATTGCGAGCGCCGTGAGCGACGCGGGCGGTCTCGTCACCGCCCTCGATGTCGTCGAGCCGATCGCGGGTCGCATGATCGTCGACATGACCTGCAACGCGATCGACGACGGGCACGCGGAAGTGCTGAAGGCCGCGGTTGACGCCGTGGAGGGGGCGCACGTCCAAGCCATCAGCGACCGCACGTTCCTGCTCCACCTGGGCGGGACGATCTCGGTGGAGCCGAAGATCGCGCTCAAGACCCGCGACGACCTCTCGATGGCGTACACGCCCGGGGTGGCGCGCATCTCAATGGCCATCGCCAAAGACCCGTCGGCCGCGAGGAAACTCACCATCAAGCGCAACACGGTGGCGGTCGTGACCGACGGTTCGGCCGTGCTCGGACTCGGCAACATAGGTCCCGAGGCCGCATTGCCGGTGATGGAGGGCAAGGCCCTTCTGTTCAAGCGTTTCGCCGGAATCGACGCGTGGCCCGTCTGTCTGGCGACCCAGGACGTCGACGAGATCGTGCGCATCGTCCAGTGCATCGCCCCGGTGTACGGCGGCATCAACCTCGAGGACATCTCGGCTCCTCGCTGCTTCGAGATCGAGTCGCGACTTCGCGACCTGCTCGACATCCCGGTCTTCCACGACGACCAGCACGGAACGGCAACCGTCGTGTACGCGGCCCTCTTGAACGCGCTTCGCGTGGTCGGCAAGGAGATGAAGGACATCCGCGTCGTCGTACTCGGCGTCGGTGCCGCCGGAGTCGCGATCAGCAAACTCCTGCTCGCCGAAGGCGTGGGCGACATCATTGGCGTCAACCGAAGAGGGATTCTGTCCGAGGACGACCCCCGTCTCGACGAGCCTCGCCGCTGGCTGGCGGCGCACACCAACAAGGGGAAGAGAACCGGCGACCTGGCCGACGCAATGACCGGGGCGGACGTTCTCATCGGGGTGTCGGGACCGAATCTCGTCACCGAAGAGCACCTCAAGCTGCTCGCCCCCGACTCGATCGTGTTCGCACTCGCGAACCCCGAGCCGGAAGTCGACCCGGTGTTGGCACGGAAGTACGCGGCGATCGTGGCGACGGGGCGAAGCGATGAGCCCAACCAGATCAACAACGTGCTGGCCTTCCCGGGAATCTTCCGCGGCCTTCTCGACGTGCGCGCCACCCGGATCACCGAGGAGATCGAGATCGCTGCGGGCCGAGCCATCGCCGATGTCGTGAAGCCATCGGAGTTGTCGGCCAACTACATCGTTCCCACGGTGTTCAACCCCAACGTCGTTTCGGCGGTCGCCGCCGCCGTCGAGAGGGTCGCCCGCGCGTCCCAGCCCGATTGACGCGACGTCACAATGTCGATCTGACGCGCGGCGAATCCTGAGAGGTCCGCGACCGGAGTCGATGGCCCCAGGTCCCGGCGAGAAGTGGCCCGCTACAATCCGGAGACTGGGCAATACGCCAGAAGTCTGACAACGTGCCGTGCTCTCTTCGAGGAGATTCAGATGGTGGGATATGTTCTAGCAATCGTGGCGGCCGTGGTCGTTCTCCTGGTCATCGCCGCCCTCTTCAAAGCGATCCGCATCGTGCAGCAGGGGTTCGTCGGCGTGGTCACGCGCTTTGGGGAGTTCAAGGACGTGAAGAACCCGGGGCTGACCTTCATCGTGCCCTTCATCGAGGTCATGAAGATCGTGGACGTCCGTGAGACGCCGCGCACGGGAGACCGCCAGCAGGTCATCACGCGCGACAACGTCGCGGTCATCGTGAACGCGACGATCTTCAGCCAGGTCGTCGACGTGCGCCTCGCGCTCTTCACCAACTCGGACTACCTCGTCAGCGTCGACAACCTCGCGCGCACCTCCGTGCGGGCGGTCTTCGGCAGCATCTCGTTGGACGAGGCGTTCTCCCAGCGCGAGCAGATCAGCACGCTGCTCCAGACCCAGATGGAGGAGGCGACCGACAAGTGGGGCGTCCGCATCAACCGGGTCGAGGTCTTGGAGATCACACCGCCCGAGCAGATCCTCCAGGCGATGGCGTTGCAGAAGCAGGCGGACCAGGAGAAGCGCGCGAAGATCCTCGAGTCAGAGGGCCAGCAACAGTCCGCGGTGAACGTCGCCGACGGCCAGCGACAGGCGGCCATCAAGGAAGCCGAAGGCGCGCAGCAGGCCGCCATCTTGCGCGCCGAAGGACAGCGCCAAGCCCTCATTCTCGAGGCCGAGGGCCGGGCGCAGGCGATTGCGTCGGTGTACGCGGCCATCAAGCTGCAGGCCCCCGATCCCACGCTGGTGGCGATCCTGCAGCTCGACACGTTGGCCAAGTTCGCGGAGAGCCCCAACACGAAGTTGATCATTCCCGCCGAAAGCTCCGCACTGTTGGGGGCCGCCCAGGCTATCAAGAGCGTCATGGAGAGCGTGCCCGCTTCGCCTGCCGTCTGAGGCTCACCGGCAGGGTCTACGGGGAACTGTCCACGTTCGTGTTCCGAGCGACGGTGAGGTGGCCTAGATGTATTGACCAACTAGGT
>PKYK01000009.1 GCA_003133665.1 Acidimicrobiaceae bacterium
ATCGACGAGATCGACAAGATCGCGCGCAAGGCCGAGAACCCGTCGATCACCCGGGACGTCTCGGGTGAGGGCGTGCAGCAGGCGCTGCTCAAGATCCTCGAGGGAACCGTCGCGAGTGTGCCGCCCCAGGGTGGACGTAAGCACCCGCACCAGGAGTTCATCACCATCGACACCTCGAACATCCTGTTCATCTGTGGTGGAGCGTTCTCGGGTCTCGAGGAGATCATCGAGCGGCGCCTCGGGAAGAAGTCGATGGGCTTCAACTCGCCGGTCGAGTCAAGGCGCAACGGCGATATCGAACTCTTCCGGCACGCCCTGCCCGAGGACCTGATGAAGTTCGGCCTCATCCCCGAGTTCATCGGACGCCTGCCGATAGTGGGAGCCGTCCAGCAACTCGATCGCACGATGCTCATCAGCGTGTTGACCGAACCGAAGAACTCGTTGGTGAAGCAGTTCCAGCAGGTCCTGGCGATGGACGGGGTTGAACTCGTCATCGAGACCGATGCGCTGAGCGCGATCGCCGACCTCGCGCTCGAGCGTGGCACTGGCGCGCGGGGCCTGCGGTCGATCCTCGAGAACGTGCTGCTCGAACCCATGTACGACGTGCCCGGGCGCACCGACGTCGTGAAGTGCGTGGTCACGGTCGAGTCAGTTCGCGACAAGATCGCGCCCACCTATGAAATGCGAAAGGCGACGCGCACCCGTCGCGCGAGCTAGCCCGTGCGATTCAATTCGTACGTGGAAGCACTGACGTGGCTCGAGTCGCACGTCGACTATGAGCGCGTCGCCCCGAACCGCCGGGACGTCCCCACGCTGCAGCAGATATTCGACACCCTGGCCCTGCTCGGCAACCCCGAGCAGGACTATCCGACCATCCACGTCACCGGGACGAACGGGAAGGGCACGACCACGATGCTCACCGGCGCGCTGCTGAGCGCCACGGGGCTGCGCGTGGGAACATTCACCAGCCCCGACCTGCACGCGGTCAACGAGCGAATCGCCGTCAACGGCGAGCCGGTGGATGACCCGACCTTGGTGAGTCTGCTCGGACGGCTGGCCGACGTCGAATCAGTCAGCCACGTGGCGTTGACGCGCTTCGAACTGCTGACGGTTGCGGCGCTGCTGCACTACTCCGACGAGGGGGTCGACGTCGCCGTCATCGAGGTGGGCATGGGCGGCACCTGGGACTCGACCAACGTCATCAACAGTGCCGTGGCGGTACTGACGAATGTGGACCTCGATCACACGGCGGTCCTGGGGTCGACGATCAGTGCGATTGCGTCGGACAAGGTCGGCATCTTTCGAGGCGGTGGCGTGGCCATCGTCGGCACCACCGACGCCATCGTCGTGGAGATCGCCCGGCAGCGAGCGGACGAGATCGGCGCCACGCTCTGGCTGCTGGACGATTCGTTCGTCCTCGAACGAAACGAGTTGGCGCTCGGGGGGCGGGCAATCACCGTGCGCACGCCGTACGAGAGGTACGAGGACGTGCTGGTCTCCCTGCACGGCATCCACCAGGGATTCAACGCGACGACCGCCATCGTGGCCGCCGAGGCGTTCCTCGGACGCGCGCTCGGCGAGCGAGTGGTCCGCGCAACCTTGGCGGGTGCACGAATGCCCGGCCGGATGGAGTTGATTTCGCGCAAGCCCATGATCGTCGTCGACGGCGCGCACAACCCCGCCGGCGTCAAGGCGCTGGTGGCCACCCTCGACGGTGCGTTTCACGTTCACGGCGAGCGCCGCTGCGTGCTCGGCATGCTGAGCGGTCGTGACGTTGATGACATGGTCGAGCCGCTCGTCTCGCTGGGCTTCACCGAGTTCCACTGCTGTGCGCCGCACTCGCCGCGCGCGATCCCCGCGAGCGAGGTGGCCGCCGCCGTTCGTCGCCACGGTGGTGTCGCGTTCGAGCATCCGACGGGCACCGCGGCGCTCGCCCACGCGCGCGAACGCTCGACCGACGAAGATCTCATCGTGGTCGCGGGCAGTCTCTACCTCGTCGCCGAGGTCCGAGGCGAAGTAATCCACGTCGCTTCGCGCCATCTCTCCTGAGGCTGTTAGATTTCTTCGTCGTGGATAGAACCCTTGTCATAGTGAAGCCCGATGGCGTCGAACGAGGTCTCATCGGTGAAATTGTCGGGAGACTCGAGGCCAAGCAACTCGGCGTGGTCGCCGCGGAACTTCGCACACTCGACCACATCACCGCCGAACGTCACTACGCCGAGCACGCGGGCAAGCCCTACTTTGCCGATTTGATCGCCTTCATCACTCGCGGGCCGGTGCTCGTGCTGGTGGTTGAGGGGCCTCGAGACACCTGGCAGGTCGTGCGCACCATGATCGGGGCGACCAACCCTACGCAGGCGGCTCCGGGCACGATTCGCGGAGACCTCGCCATTGAGATGGCCGAAAACCTCATCCACGGTTCAGACTCTGCAGAATCGGCGCAACGCGAGATTGAAATATTCTTCCCCCATTTGGCTTGAAAACAGGTTTGTTGGTTGTGGTTGGCATTCTTGCCCTAGCCTTGTAGCAAGAAGAGGGTGCACGTCGGTCCCTCACTAAAGGGTCTTTATGGTTGATGGTCGCTTTTCACTCTTAGGTCGAGATATGGCCGTGGACCTCGGTACGGCCAACACGCTGGTGTACGTGCGAGGGCGCGGGATCATCCTGAACGAGCCCTCGGTGGTCGCCATCGACATCAAGGATGGCAAGCCGCTGGCGGTTGGCGCCGAAGCCAAACGGATGATCGGGCGCACCCCGAGCAACATCCAGGCGATCCGCCCTCTCAAAGACGGCGTCATCGCGGACTTCGAGATCTGCGAGAAGATGCTGCGCTACTTCATTCACCGTGTGCACCAGCGTCGCTTCGCCAAACCCCGAATGGTGATCTGCGTGCCGTCGGGCATCACCGGCGTCGAGCAGCGTGCGGTGATGGAGGCCGCGGAATTCGCCGGTGCGCGAAAGGCCTACATCATCGAAGAGCCGATGGCGGCCGCCATCGGAGCCGGACTGCCGATCCACGAACCGAGCGGCAACATGGTGGTGGACATCGGCGGCGGAACGACCGAGGTCGCCGTCATCTCCCTCGGCGGCATCGTCACCAGTCAGTCGATTCGCGTTGGCGGAGACGAACTCGACGAAGCGCTCGTGGCCTTCGTGAAGAAGGAGTTCCAGTTGGCGCTCGGTGAGCGGACGGCTGAGGAGATCAAGATTCAACTGGGCTCGGCCTACCCCCTCGAGCAGGAGCTTCGCGCCGAGATTCGCGGCCGTGACCTCGTGACGGGCCTGCCGAAGACCGTCATCATCTCCACCGAGCAGATCCGCCACGCCATGGAAGAGCCCGTGCAGGCCATCGTCGACGCGGTGAAGGTCACCCTCGACCGCACGCCGCCCGAACTCTCCTCGGACCTGATGGAACAGGGCATCGTCCTGACCGGCGGGGGAGCGCTGCTGCACGGAATCGCCGCCCGTCTCGAGTTTGAGACGAACATGCCCATCATTGTGGCCAATGATCCCTTGAACTGCGTGGCCCTCGGCAGTGGCATGTGCCTCGAAGAGCTCGACACCTTTTCGCGCATGTTGAAGACCAGCCCTTCGCGTTAACCCGTGGCCACGAATCGTTCGCGGCGGCGTTTCTGGACAGTAGGCGTCGTGGTGACGCTGGTGGCCACGATCTTGTATCTGACCGGCGGCGTGGTCTCAGGTCTGCGCAGTGCGGCCAACCTGGCGGTGACGCCCTTCAGCTGGACGATCGACGTCATCGCCCGCCCGATCGGACACCTGCTCGCCGGTGCGGTCAACTACAGCGACGTAGTCGCCCAGAACCAACGCCTGCGCTACGAACTCGGCCGTGCGCAGCTCCAGGTCAATGAGAACTGGGCGCTGCAACGTCAACTCCAGGAGATGACCACCCAACTCAATGTCCCCTTCGTGGGATCGCTGCCGACGGTGGCGGCCCAGATCACGACCATCTCTCCCACCAGCTTCGCCGCGACGGTCGACATCTCCAAGGGCCGCAGCGATGGCGTGCTGGTCGGCATGCCCGTCGTGGCCAATGGCGGAGTCGTGGGCAGTGTCATCTCGACGACACCCCACGGCGCCACCATCCGGCTGATCAGCGACGCGAACTCCTCGATCGGCGTCACGTTCGCCAAGGGCAAGACCACGCTCATCGTGAGTGGTCGCGGCGTCAACAACGGTCTGAGCGCCACGTCGCTCCCGCTCACGACCTCGATCACCCCCGGGACGATTCTGAGCACCGACGGCCTCGCCGGCGGGCTCTATCCTCCGGGTCTGCCCGTCGCCACCGTGTCTAAGGTCACGTTGACGCCCGGCGCGGCGACCTACAACGTGACCCTGCGGCCCACCGCCGACCTGCGTCATCTGCTGTACGTCGACGTCGTGCTGTGGGAGCCCTCCACGTGAGCAGAGCCCTCGCTCCGGTGACCCTCGTGACACTCTTCCTGGTGGGGCTGCAGCTGGCCATATTCACGACGTTGCGTTTTGACGGCGTCGTCATCATGCTCGTGTGGCTGTGGCCACTCGCGATGGGACTGGCCGGCGTCACGTCGCTCGCCCTCACGGCGGCGGTCGTCGCGGGTCTCTTCTTCGACACCCACGGCACGACTCCCTTCGGTCTCACGGCGGCCGTCGGGCTGGCCCTGGCCTACGGCGCGTCGAGGCTCGGCCGCGAAGGCGTGGGCGATCTCGACTCAGCCGCGTGGTGGGTCACGCCACTGCTCGGCGCGCTCGGCGGTTTCAGCGCGCCGCTGCTGTACACGTTCTTCGGTCTGTTCACCCTGAACTTTTCCCTCTGGCGCGGCAGCGTGCTCGCGGTCATGGTCGTCAACGCCTGTGCCTTCTTCGTGCTCGCGCGTCCGATGGCGCGCCTGGCCCGAGCGGTGAGTGGCGCGGGCGAGCGGGCTCGCCGATGAAGGGTTCGTGGCGGGATCGTCCGACCGGGTCAATCTTCTCGCGCCTGTGGCGCCCGTGGGTGTCGCTCAATCCCTTTCGCGGACGCGGGCGCACGATCAACGAGTCCAAGCCGGTGGGGATTCGCGACCTCGTGGCGTCGCCCGACGAGACCAGGGTCCGTCCGGAACGGCGCTGGCGGATCATCGGCGGCTTCTTCCTGCTGCTCTTCGTGCTCTTGATCGTGCGCCTGTTCACCCTGCAGATCCTGGACTACAAGACGTCGGTCGCGACCGAGCAGTCGAACTCGTTGCGCGTCAGCACCGTGCCCGCGCCGCGCGGCTTCATTCTGGACCGCACCGGCAGACCGCTGGTCTCGAACGTGACGACCACGGAGGTGCAGCTGTCGCGGGCCGAGGCGGCGCTCGACCCTTCGATCAAGGGGGCGCTGGCGTCCCTGACGGGCATCAGCGTCGCCCAGATCAACAGCGACCTGAATAACCAGCAGTACGACCCGTACCAACCCGCACCGATCATGGCCAACGCGCCGGCCAACGTCGTCGAGTTCATCAGACTCCATCCGAACGAGTTCCCCGGCGTGTCGGTCCTGGACGTGTCGACGAGGACCTATCCCTTCGGGGGCAACGTCGGTTCGCAGGTGCTGGGCTACGTCGGACCGATCACCGGCGCCGAGATCGCCGCCCACCCGAACCAGAACTACCAGACCAATTCGCAGATCGGCAAGACCGGGATCGAGTCGTACTACGAGCAGTATCTGCGCGGCCACGACGGCACGAGGACCCTCGAGGTGGACGCCTTCGGCAACATCCTGGGCGCCGTGCACTCCACTCCGGCGATCGGCGGCAACTCGGTCGTGCTGAACATCGACGAGGGGCTCCAGCAGGCGCTCGACGGATTCCTCGCCAACGACATCCTGGCGGTCCGCAAGTCGGTCGATCCGCGTTCGGGCAAGCACCCGCCCGCGCTGAACGGCGCCGCCATCGTGCTCAACCCCAATACCGGCGCGGTGCTGGCGATGTCGAGCTACCCTTCGTTCAACCTGAACTCATTCGTGAACGGTCTCTCCAACGCAACCTTCCAGCAACTCTTGAAGGTTGGCGCGTTCAACAACTACGCCATCCAAGGCCTCTACACCCCGGGCAGCACCTTCAAGATGATCTCGGCGACGGCGCAGATGCAGACCGGCGTCCTCTCTCCCAACAAGTTCGTCGACGACACCGGCACCTTCAAGGTGCCGGGCTGTCTGCAGGGCTATCACGGCTGCGTCTTCCACGACGACGAGACGTCGGGCGCCGGCCTGATCAACTTGCCGCTCGCGCTGACCAAGTCGTCGGACTACTACTTCTACAACCTGGGGTATCTCTTCTGGTCCCAGACCGGGCGATACGGCGAGACCCCGATTCAGAACGTGGCGAGCCGCTACGGGCTCGACCAGTACTCGAACGTGGACCTACCCAACGAGAACCAGGGACGGGTGGACTCGCCCAAGGTCCGCCGGATGCTCCACGCCCTGGCGCCCAAGGCCTTCCCGAACGTGAGCTGGTACACGGGTGACAACCTGGAGATGGCCTTCGGTCAGGGCACGACGGCCGTGACCCCGATCGCCATGGCCAACGCCTACGCGACGTTCGCCAACGGCGGGACGCGCTACGCGCCCGAGGTCGCGGCCGCGGTGATCGACGCGCACGGCAAGGTAATCCAGCGGTATCAGCCCCGCGTGCTCGGACACGTGTCGCTGCCACCGGGCGTGCGCAATCCGATCCTCCAGGGGTTGACCGGCGTCGTCGAGAGTCCCCAGGGAACGGCGTACGGGACGTTCCACAGCGTCGTCAACTTCTCCTTGGCTTCGTTTCCGATCGCCGGCAAGACCGGCACGGCGAGTAACGCCCCCGGCCAAGAGCCCAACTCGTGGTTCGTGGGCTTCGGACCCGTGAGCAAGCCCAGGTACCTGGTGCTCTGCGTCGTCGCCCAGGGTGGCTACGGGACGTCGGCGGCGGCTCCGGTGGTCGCGGAGGCCTTCAACTACCTCGTGGCGCACCCGATCAGGCCCGTCTCGCTGAAGGCGCAGTTGACGCTGCCCGCCAAGGCCACCACGACCACGACGACCACCCTTTCGACCAAGAAGTCGGGTTAGGTCGACCTGGCGAGTAGCCTTTGGGATGTTGGGCGCAGTTGTGCAGAATGTACGGTGCGCGAGAAGAACGCCTCAGGGGCGCGGTGCAACGGCACCCTGCCCCTGAAAGCATTGAGGACGCCACGTGGTACACGCGAGTGAAGTGACCGCATTAGTTGCATGGGGCTTCGCCATGACCCTCATCGCCCAACACGCCCCAATCTCTTTACACCTCGACAACGTCGCGAGCCGTGCTCGGCGCGTTGTCATCCGCAGTAGTAGTGCCGTGCACTACGTCCCCACCCCCAAGAACGCAAGGAGTACCCGTCGTGAGCGACGAACCCAGCAACCAGTCAGCCTTACCCACTAGCCCCCGAATCGGCGACACTCGACCAGCACCCCAGATTGGCGACACCCGACCGGGCTCCCCGTCGTCGACGCCGGGCGCCCCAACGAGTGGCGGAGGCCAGTCGGGCCAGGGTCAATCCGGTCAGAACCGCCGCCGTCGCGGCGGACGTGGCCGCGGCAGTGGAGGCGGCGGCCAGGGCAACCAGCCGCGCACCCAGGGCACCCGCAGCGTCGAGGCCCCAGTTGAGGCCTCGGCCCCCGAGGGCAGCGCCGACACCGGAGGCGGTCGCGGCAAGCCCCGCCGCCGTCGTGGCGGCGAGCGCCGCACCCGCGCCCAGGGCCGCTACCTGATGTGCGTGCACACCACCAAGGAGGCGACGCACATTGCGACCCTCGAAGGTCGATCGATGGTCGAGTACACCGTGGCCAAGGCCGCGGACGAGACCAACCAGATTGACGGCAACATCTACGTCGGTCGCATCCAGAACGTGCTGCCGGGCATGGAGCTCGCCTTCGTCGACATCGGCATCCCGAAGAACGCCGTGCTGTACCGCGGCGACGTCTCATTCGACGCCGAGGAGGTCGAGGGCAACACGGGACCGTCGAACGACAAGCGGATCGAGCAGATGATCAGGTCGGGTCAGACCATCATCTGCCAGGTGACGAAGAACGCCATCGGTGCCAAGGGTGCGCGCCTCACCCAAGAGGTCTCGATCCCCGGTCGGTTCGCGGTCCTCGTGCCGAATTCGTCGACGATCGGCATCTCCAAGCGTCTGCCCGACGGCGAGCGCCGTCGCCTTCGAAAGATCATCGACGAGGTCAAGCCCGAGCGTCACGGCATCATCATCCGCACCGCCGCCGAAGGCGTGACGGCCGACGACCTGGCCCGCGACGTCACGTCGCTCGCCGAGAAGTGGGCCGCCATCGAGGCCGAAGTGGCCAAGTCGAACCAGCCCCGGTTGGTCTACCGCGACCTGGACCTCGCGGTTCGGGTGCTGCGCGAAGAGCTGAACGACGACTACCGCGGCGTCATCATCGACGACCCGGTCCTCTACGAGAAGGTCCGCGAGTACGTGCTCGCCGTCAATCCCGAGTTGGCGGACCGGATCGAGTACTACGACCGCAGCACCGAAGAGTTGCCCCTCTTCGAGCGCCACTTCGTGCACGAGCAACTCCACCGGGCCCTCGACCGCAAGGTCTTCCTGCCTTCGGGCGGATCGCTCATCATCGAGCGCACCGAGGCGCTGACGGTGGTCGACGTCAACACGGGCAAGAACGTGGGAACCACCAATCTCGAGGAGACGGTCTTTCGCAACAACCTCGAGGCCGCCGAGGAGGTCGCGCGCCAGCTGCGACTGCGCGATATCGGCGGCATCATCGTGATCGACTTCATCGACATGGAGCCCAAGGCCAACCGCGAAGCCGTCGCCTCGGCCCTGCGCCAGGCCCTCTCTCGCGACAAGACCCGCACGCAGGTCTTTGACATCTCCGAGCTGGGATTGGTCGAAATGACGCGCAAGCGGGTCAACGAGGGTCTCCTGGAGTCGGTCTCGAACGTGTGCGCCGTCTGTGACGGCCGGGGATTCGTGGTCGAGACCGGCCTGTAGGACGTGTCGGGACCGGGTGGTTTTCGGCTACTATAGAAACCCTATGTACGCCGTTATCCGTGTAGGCACATCTCAAGAGCGCGTCACCGAGGGCCAAGTCGTCCGCGTTGACCTGCGTTCCGAAGAAGTCGGTGCCGATGTCCAGTTCGAACCCGTCTTGCTCGTCGATGGCGACAAGGTCGTCGCCGGTCCAGCGCTGAAGGGCGCCACCGTCACCGCGACGATCATCGGCGATGAGAAGGGCCCGAAGATCCGGGCCATCACCTATAAGGCCAAGGCCAACCAGCGCAAGCGCTGGGGTCATCGCCAGAAGTACTCAACCGTCGAGATCACCAAGATCTCGGCCAAGGCGTAAGGAGCAGCAATGTCAAAGACGAAAGGTGGCGGTTCAACTCGGAACGGTCGCGATTCCAATGCCCAGCGCCTTGGGGTGAAGACCTTCGACGGAACTGCCGTCAAGACCGGGAGCATCATCATTCGCCAGCGCGGCACCCTGTTCCATCCGGGCCGCAATGTTGGCATTGGCAAGGATGACACCCTGTTCGCGCTCGC
>PKYK01000079.1 GCA_003133665.1 Acidimicrobiaceae bacterium
TCGACCTCATCCAGGAGGGGAACCTCGGTCTGATGCACGCGGTCGAGAAGTTCGACTGGCGCAAGGGCTTCAAGTTCTCGACCTACGCCACGTGGTGGATCCGCCAGGCGATCACCCGCGGCATCGCCAACACCGGTCGCACCATTCGCCTCCCGGTGCACGCCGGCGACACGCTGGCCCGCGTCCAGAAGGCGCAGTCGCGTCTGGAGTTGAAGTTCGGCCGTCCGCCGACCATCAGAGAGCTCTGCGAAGAGTGCGAGATGCCCGAGGACAAGCTGATCGAGGCGCTTCGCTTCCGATCCGAGCCCATCTCGCTCTCCGAGCCGCTTCGCGAAGACGGTGACGCCGAGCTCGGTGACGTCGTCGAGGACCGTTCGGCGGAGTCGCCGTTCGACGTCGCGGCGGTCAAGATGATGCCGGCCGCCATCGAGAAGCTGCTGCAGCCCCTGGACGAGCGCGAGCAGAAAATACTGCGCATGCGTTTCGGACTCGACGGGGCCGGCGAGATCCGCACCCTCGAAGACGTGGGCGCCGAGATGAACCTCACCCGAGAGCGCATCCGACAGATCGAGGCCCGGGCCATGAGCAAGCTCCGTCACCCGTCGTCCGACACGGGCGCGCGCGACCTGTTGACGCTCTAGCGGCGACGAATCTGCGACCGTCCGAGGATGGCCGCCATGCCGATCACTACCGCACTCACCAGGAACGGTGTGTGGGACTTCGAGCGGTCGTGGGCGCGCACGGGGTGCGTGAAGCTGAGTATCGGCCATTCGTTCTCGTGGGCCATCCTGGCCAGTGCCCGGTCGGGGTTCACCGCGAAGGCGTGGCCCACGGTCTGCAGCATCGGGATGTCGGTCTCGGAGTCGGAGTAGGCGAAGGACTCGGTGAGGTCGATGTTGCGCTTGGCGGCGAGTTCCCGGATCGCGACGGCCTTGTTCGCGCCCTGGGCGAAGAACTCCAAGCCACCCGTGAACTTCCCGTTCTCGTCAATCGTGGCTCGCGAGGCGATCGCTCCGGTGAGGCCGAGCAGTTCGGCGAAGGGTTCGACGATCTCCTCGGGCGCCATGCTCACCAGCCAGACCTCGTCACCCTGCGCGAGGTGATGATCGATCAGCTCAATGGCCTCGTCGTAGATCAACGGTTCGATGACGTCATTGATGGTCTCGGCCACCAGGGCTCGAACCTCGGTACGGTCCCAGCCCTTGGTGACCTTGAGTACCGACTCACGAATCTTGGAGAGTTTCTCCTCGTCGGCACCGAATCGCAGGAAGAACATCTGACTGATCACGGCCCACACGAGCGTTCGGCGGTGCAACAGACCGCGGGCGTGAAACTCCGGCCCCAGCGCCACCAGTGACGACTTCGCAATCACTGTTTTGTCGAGGTCGAAGAAAGCGGCACGCACGTCTCAATGCTAGGTCTGTTCCTTGCCGCGGGCAGGGCGACGATTGAAAAGAATTAGCCAATAAACGCGACCGCGCACTCCTGGGCAGCGTCTTCGCGGGCCATCAGAATCACGTGATCGTGTTCGAGGAATCGCATTGTCGGCGACGGGATCATTGGCTGATCGTTGCGGACAACGGCGACGACGCGCACCGAGTCGGCGAGGTGCAGTTCATCCAAAGTGAGTTTGCGAGCAACGGCGGGAGCACTTGACGCCAGCGTGACCTCGATCAGTCGCATCTTGCCGTGCGCCAAGTCCATGAGATTGATGATCGATCCGACTTCAACCGCTTCGTCCACCAGCGAGGTGATCAGGGCCGGCGTTGACACCGACACGTCGACGCCCCAACTCTCGTTGAAGAGCCATTCGTTGCGCGAGTTGTTGATTCGCGAGATCACACGAGGGACGCCGAACTCCTGCTTGGAGAGCCAGCTCACCACGAGGTTGTCCTCGTCGTCGCCCGTCGCGGCGATGACGACGTCGGCATTGCGGAGGTCGGCGGCAGCCAACGAGGCGTACTCGCAGGCGTCGGCCGCCATCACGTTGACGCCTGGGAGAACTGACCTCAGTCTCTCGGCCCTTTCGGAGACCTGTTCGAGGACTGTCACGTCATGATGCCGGTCAATGAGGTCGAGGGCAATCGCCGATCCCACCGAACCCCCGCCGGCGATGACCACCCTCATCGGGCACCTCCTTCGAGCAGTGCCTTCAGTTCGTCTAGGCCCTGGTGGGTCACGATGAACTCGAGCATGTCGTCCTCTTGGGCGAACATCCCTTCAATGTTCACGCGGCCCTGTCCGCCACGGATGAGACCGACCACCCGGACATTGTCGCCGATGTTGAAGTTGGTCAGCGGGCGCCCGGCCATCTCGTCGGGCACGATTCGCTCAACCAGATGCAGCGTGCTCGCCCCGTCGGTCCACTCGATGGATTCGTCCGACGGCATCATCCATCGCTTGACCTGCTGGGTGGTCCAGAGCGACGTGGCGACGGTCGGGATACCGAGCTTCATGTAGATGTCGGCCCGCTGGGGGTCGTAGATGCGGGCGACGACGTTCTTGATGTGGTAGTTGTCGCGCGCGATGCGCGCACAGAGAATGTTGGTGTTGTCGCCGCTGGTGACGGCCGCCAGCGCGTCCGCCTGGCTGGCTTCGGCCTGGAACAGGATGTCTCGGTCGAAACCCGACCCCAGCAGCGTCTTGCCGTGGAATCGGGTCAGTCGGCGAAAAGCGTCGCGGTTCTTGTCGACGATGACCACGGAGTGGCCCTCTTCAGAGAGTTGCATCGCGAGCTCTGATCCCACGCGGCCGCAACCGACGACAACTATGTGCACCACGTCATCTGACCACACTTTCGAGCAAAGGCGCAACTGTCTTGGCCCCCACTGGGGCGGTCGCTTAGTGTGAACAACGTGTCAGAGGCCGACAAGCAGATAACCAGGAACACGCCGGTGCTGACCTCGCACGCCAACGTGTCGACGGTGTACCCCGAATCGCTGGGTTACCGGATGAAGCGGATTCTGCTCGGCAAACCGTACGTCACCGAGCAGTTGGGCAACGAGCGACTGGGCCGCATGGTGGCGCTGGGCGTTCTGGCGCCCGACTGTATTTCGTCGTCGGCGTACGGGACCGAACAGATACTGACGCAGTTGACGCCGTACATCGGTCTGGCGGCGTTCGCGCTCGTCGTCCCCATCATGTTCGTCATTCTCGGCGTGTTGTTCTTCGTCACGACGTCGTACCTCGACGTCATCAAGTACTACACCACGGCGGGCGGTTCGTACGTCGTGGCGCGTGACAACTTCGGACCGCGCATTGCCCAGATCGCCGCCGTTGCACTGCTCATCGACTACATCGTCACCGTCGCCGTCCAGTGCTCGGCTGGCACTGCGGCGCTGACCAGTGCCATTCCGTGGCTGGCGGCCGCGGGCTACACGGTGCCGATCACCGTGGCCGTCGTCGTCGTCCTCATCTACGGCAATCTCCGAGGCATCCGCGAGGCCGGCAACTACTTCGCGTTCCCCACTTACTTCTTCGTCACGATGATGTCAACGACCATCATCGTCGGATACATCAAGAAGTTCAACGGTTCGCTGCACCTGATACCCCAGCCGGCCGTCAACCTGTTGGTCAAGGGCCACCTCGGCCACAAGGGGACCGGGCTGTTGATGGGTCTCGCCTTCTTGACCCTGCTGCGCGCCTACGCCAACGGCGGCTCATCGCTTACGGGTCTCGAGGCGATTTCGAATGGGGTCGCCAGCTTCCGTCGTCCCGAATCGCCCAACGCGCGCAAGACGCTCGTCGCGATGTCGAGCATCTTGGCGTTCCTTCTCCTGGGCACGACCCTGTTGGCGGCCTGGACGCACGCACTGCCGTACGCGGCGGGCACACCGACGGTGGTCAGCCAGGAGGTCCTGGCGATCTTCGGATCCCACGGTGCCGGGCACATGATCTTCTACGCGGTGCAACTCGCGACGTTGCTGATCCTCTACACCGGTGGCAACACTTCGTTCAACGGCTTTCCCTTTCTCGCTAACTACGTGGCGACGGACAAGTACCTGCCGCGTCAGTTGACCAAGCGTGGTCACCGTCTGGCCTTCTCCAACGGGATCATTGTCCTCGGCGCGGTCTCGTTGACGCTGATCATCGTCTTTGGCGCCCAGGTCAACGGGCTGATCGCGCTCTACGCGATCGGGGTCTTCACGGGCTTCACCCTTGCGGGGGCGGGCATGGTGGCTCGCCACCTCAGGGAGCGATCGGGCAGGTGGCGTTTCGGCGTCGCCGTGAACGCCACGTCGGCGACGGTGACCGCGATCGTGGTGCTGGTCTTCATATTGGCCAAATTCACCGAGGGCGCGTGGATCATCGTGGTGCTGGGGCCGCTGATGTACCTGGGGTTGATTCGCTTCAACCGACAGTACGAGCGCGAGGATCAGGCCTTCGCGGCCACCAGTTCTCACGCCGAGATGAACATTCGAATGAACCGGGTCGTCGTGTTCGTCGAAAGTTACGACCTCGTGACTGAGCGCGCGCTGCAGTACTGCAACACCCTCAATCCCTACTCCATCCGCGCAGTGCATTTCGATATTGACCCCATGGTGACCAAGCGCCTCGAAGAGACGTGGGGCGCACCCAATACGGCCTCGGCGGGGATCAGCATAGAGATCGTCGAATGCGAGGACCGCCGCGTCGATCGAGCCGCGCTCGAGTTGGTGGCTGACGTCGTGCGGGACCCCGACGTGTTCTGCATGGTCATCCTGCCCCGGCGGGGCTTCTCTTCGCGCCTGCAACGACTTCTGCACGACCGCACGGCGGACGCCATCGCCGGAGCGGTGATGCACGTTCCGCGCACGGCGGCGACCATTGTTCCCTATCGCATGGGTCGTACTCGCATCTCCGAAGGCGACTTGGCGGAGCAGACCATGAGCGATGAAGTGGTGCGCGGCGGGGTGCGTGAGGACGCGCATCTCGAGGCGGATCTGAAGTTGGCCCAACGCTCGGCGGACGCCGCGCCAATCGGGGGACTGCGTGAGCGTCAATACTCCGAGATCGCCGGACGGGTTCGCTCGATGACCATCAACCACGAGGGCGGGACGCAAGAACTCCGCTGCATCATCGCCGACAACACCGGGTCGGTGACGCTGGTGTTCCAGGGTCGTGCGCACGTGCCCGGCATCGAGCGCGGCACGCGACTCCTGGTACGCGGGACCGTGACGTCACTTCGCCGTGAAGCGGTGATACTCAACCCGCAGTACGAGATTGTTGCCGCACCGCCACCGACGAGTTAGCCGCGAGAAGTTCGCGGTTTACCAGTAACGGACTGGCGATTCGCTCGACCATTGGGCCGGTCGGCGAGAGCATGTGCTCTTCGGGGTCGCAGACCTGTCTATCTTGTAGAGCGACAGATGCGTGGCTAGGGATGCCACATCGTTGTTCGTGAAAGGTGGTGAGTATGGCCCGGGCCCTGGTTATCGTTGAATCAGTTGCGAAAGCAACGCGGATCCAGAGCATGCTCGGGCCGGACTACATCGTCAAGCCGTCGATCGGCCACATCCGCGACCTGCCCCAGAGCGCGGCGGACATCCCCGCCTCGGTGAAGGGCGAGACGTGGGCTCGACTCGGGATCAACGTCAACGACCACTTCAAGCCGGTCTACGTGGTGTCGAGCGACCGCAAGAAGATCGTCGCTGAATTGAAGGCCGCCCTGAAGGAGGTCGACGAGCTCTACCTCGCGACCGACGAAGACCGCGAGGGCGAAGCCATCGCCTGGCATCTCCAAGAAGTCCTGAATCCCAAGGTCCCGGTGAAGCGCATGGTCTTTCACGAGATCACCCCCGCCGCCATCGCCAAAGCCGTCAACGAGACGCGCCAACTCGATCTGCGCCTGGTCGACGCCCAGGAGGGAAGACGATTCCTGGACCGCTTGGTGGGCTACGAGGTGTCGCCGGTGCTGTGGCGCGCCGTTGACAAGGCCCGTTCGGCCGGCCGGGTGCAGTCGGTGGCGATTCGCCTGGTCTGCGAACGCGAACGCGAACGGATGGCCTTCACGTCGGCCGCGTGGTTCGACGTCACCGCGGTGCTCAACGCCAAGAGCGCCACCTTCGACGCGACGCTGGAGTCGATCAACGGTTCATCGCTCGCCACCGGCAAGAACTTCGACGCATCCGGGCAGATCGACCTGAAGGTCTCGGTGGAAGTCCTGAGCGAAGCCTCGGCGACCGCGATCGCGGCCCGGCTCACCGGTGGCGACGCGCAGATCACCTCCATCGTGTCGACACCTCGCACGCAACGCCCCCAGCCGCCGTTCATGACGTCGTCGTTGCAGATCGAGGCCAGCCGGAAACTGCGCTTCGATCCCGAGAGGACGATGCGCGCCGCCCAGCGCCTCTACGAGCAGGGGTGGATCACGTACATGCGCACCGACTCAACGACATTGTCCGACGAAGCCATCAAGGCGGCGCGCTCGATGGCCTCGTCGATGTTCGGCGACGATTACGTGGCGGACGCCCCGCGACGGTACGACCGAAAGGTCAAGAACGCCCAAGAAGCGCACGAGGCGATTCGTCCCGCGGGTGAGACGTTCCGCACCCTCGATGAGGCCCATTCGCAACTCGGGGGCGACGAGCTGGCGGTCTACGACCTCATCTGGAAGCGGACCATCGCGTCGCAGATGGTGGACGCGCGATTGACCCAGGACAAGGTGCGCCTGGCGACGACGTTGGCCGGAGTCGACGGCTTCGAGGGCGACGTCGAAGTCGGTCTCAGCGCGACGGGTCTGCGAATCGAATTCCCCGGATTCCGTCGCGCATACGTCGAGGGCACCGACGACCCCGAGGCCGAGCTCGCCGATCAGGAGCGCATCCTGCCCGCGCTCAGCGAGGGCGAGACCGTCCCGGTGCAGAGCGCCGAAGCGAAGGGCCACGACACCCAGCCCCCGGACCGTTACTCCGAGGCGACGCTCATCAAGAAGCTCGAGGATCTGGGCATCGGACGCCCGTCGACGTACGCGTCGGTGATGAAGACCATCGACCGTCGCGGTTACGTGTGGAAGAAGGGCAAGTCACTGGTGCCGGCCTTTCGGGCCTTCGCGGTCGTGAATCTCATGCAGCTCTATTTCTCCGATCTGGTCGACTACCAGTTCACCGCCGCGATGGAGGACCAACTCGACGAGATCGCGCAGGGCAAGCAGGACCTTGAACCGTGGCTCAACCGGTTCTACTTCGGTGACCCGTCGGCCGACACCGAGTTGGCCAAGCTCGGTCTCGAGCGCGTCACCCACGAGGCGCGTGAATTCGACTTCGCCGCGATCAACTCCATCCCACTCGGCATCGCGCCCGACGGTCTGGCGGTCTCGGTCCGTTCGGGTCGCTACGGCCCCTACCTCGTCCACGGTGAGGACCGCGCCTCGATTCCTGAAGCGACGGAACCAGACACGCTCGGCGTCGAGCGGGCGCTCGAGTTGCTGGCGGCACCGAGCAACGACCGCGAGCTCGGCGTCGATGAAGCCACCGGACTGCCGATCTTCTTGAAGGCCGGTCGCTACGGCCCCTACGTCCAGGTCGGCGAGATGACCGATCCGAAGGACAAGCCAAGGACCGCCTCGCTGCTCTCGACGATGGCGCCCGAAACCGTCACCCTCGATGACGCGCGCAAGTTGCTGACGTTGCCGCGCGTCGTGGGCGAGCACCCCGAGGGCGGCGACCCGATCCTGGCCCAGAACGGTCGCTACGGTCCCTACATCACCTGGGGCAAGGAGACCCGATCGCTCGAGAACGAGGACCGGATCTTCACGATTGACTTGAAGGACGCCCTCGCCCTGTTGGCCCAGCCCAAGCCGCGCGGACGGCGTGCCGCTGCGGGCCCGTTAAAGGAGCTGGGCGACGACCCGGTCACGAAGAAGGCGGTGGTCGTCAAGACCGGTCGCTTCGGTCCCTACGTCACGGACGGCGAGACCAACGCCACGCTGCGCCTCGGTGACACCCCCGAGTCGATATCCCTGGATCGGGCGTGTGAGCTGCTCGCCGAACGTCGCAACGCGGAACCTTCGACGCGGCCACGCAAGGCCACGAAGAGGGCGACGAAGAAGGCTCCCGCCAAGAAGGCGGCGGCCAAGAAGTCGGTCGGCGCGACGAAACGCGCCGCCGTCGCCAAGACGGCGAAGGTGAACGCGGCCCTGGCGGCAAAGGCCCAGCACGCGGACGACGAGTGATGGGTCGGGGACTCTTCCTCGTCTTTGAAGGTATCGACGCCAGCGGCAAGAGCACCCAGGCCCGCCGCGTGGCCCGGGACCGCGACGCGCTCTTCACGTTCGAGCCGGGGGACACTCCTTTGGGCGGCGACCTGCGCCGCTGGCTGCTGGATGCCGCGACGCCCATGAGGCCCGCGACTGAGGCGCTCCTGATGCTGGCGGACCGCTCGCACCACGTCTTTTCGGTCATCGAGCCGGCCCTCAAGAATGGTCGTTCCGTCGTCAGCGATCGCTACTACGCCTCCACGCTGGCCTACCAGGGGTTCGGCAGAGGCGTCGATCTGGGGGACCTTCGCGCCGCGACCGAGATGGCGATCGGATCGTGCCACCCCGACCTCACCATCCTCATCGACATCCCCCTCGACGTCGCCAACGAGCGACGGGTCCGCGATCACGAGGACCGTTTTGAATCCGCCGATCTGGCGTTTCACGAGCGCGTGCGCGAGGGCTACCTCGACCTCGCGTCCAGCGCGACCGATCGCTGGATCGTCGTCGATGGTTCGCCGCCCGAGGTTGCGGTCGCTGCGGCCATCGATCAGATCCTCTCGACGCTGCCCTGGCCCGATGCCTGACGTCTTTGACCCTCTCGTCGGACAGGACCGGGCCGTCGCGTCGATGCGTCAGTACGTGCGCCACCCGGTGCACGCCTACCTCTTCACGGGTCCGGCCGGGTCGAGTCTGCACGACGCCGTCACCGCCTTCGCCGCGGCCCTGCAGTGTCCCGACAAGGGCTGCGGCAAATGCGAGGCCTGCCGTCTGGTCTTGAGCGGCAACGACGCGGACGTCACCTTCATCGAACGGTCGGGCGTCTCGTGGCGGGTTGACGAACTGCGGGTGGCCGAACGCGTGAGTCGACGTCGGCCTCTCGGCCGCGGGTACCAAATCGTCGTGCTGGAGGACATCGAACTCACGACGACCGGCGCGTCGCCGTGCGCCCCCGCACTTTTGAAGTCGCTCGAAGAGCCACCCACGCGAACAATCTTTCTGCTCACCGCCGAGGACGTGCCGCCCGCCCTCGACACCATCGTCTCTCGGTGCATCGAGGTGAAACTGAGGGGACTGAGCGAAGCCGATCTCGAGAAGATCCTCGCGCAAGAAGGCGCCGATCCGGTCGCCGCGCGCACCGCGGCAAACGCGGCGAGTGGCAATCTGCGCCGGGCGCGCGTGTTGGTCCGTGACGCGGCGCTGAGCGACCGAATCGCGCAGTGGCGAGGCGTTCCCGACCACTTGACCGGCACGCCCGCGTCGTCGTCGGCGCTGGCCAGCGCGATCTCCGAGGCGCTCGACCGGGCCGCGGCGCCGCTGGTGGCGATGCAAGAAGAGGAGATGGCCCGCCGGATCCTCGACGCTCGCGAGCTGGGACAGCGCGCCGTGGCGAATCGACGCGAGATCGAGGCGCAGTTCAAGCGGGAACAGCGGCGATTTCGAATCGACGAACTGCGGTTCGGGCTGACGGCGCTGACCAATGTGTACCGCGAACGACTGATTGAGAATCTCGAGGGCGCCGAGAACGCCGAGTCACGAAGCGAGTATCGCGTCGGTGCCTCGCTGCGCGCGATCGACGCCGTCGCCGAGACCAGCCGGCGCCTGTCGCTCAATATCGACGAGACGCTGCTGCTGAACGACCTGATGCTGTCGCTTATGGAGTTCTAGAGTCCGTCGGGAGGGCCGTTCTTGGCCCATCGGGTAGTCTTTCTCCTTGCGCCTGGGTAGCTCAGTCGGTAGAGCAACGCATTCGTAATGCGTAGGTCAGGGGTTCGAATCCCCTCCCAGGCTCCACTGCCTCGTGAATTCGAGCACCACCCGGGTGAAGTCGTCGGAACGCTCTTCCCAGTTGCGATACTGGCCGAAGCTGGGCGCCCCGGGAGAGAGCAGCACCACCCCCCCGCCCGAGAGAAACGCACGGGCCTCGCGCACCGCATCGGCCATCGAACCCACCGCCCGCTGCGCGAGCGTCGGCGCGCGGTCGTGAACCGCCGCCTCGATGCGGGGTCCGGCGTCGCCCATGGTGAGCAGCAGCGTTGGCGGTCGACGCTGCGCGAGCTCCTCGGCGAGCGGAGCGTAGTCGACGCCACGGTCAAAGCCTCCGGCGATCAGGGCGACGGGCTCATCGGCGAACACCTCCAAGGCCGCGACGGTGGGAAGGGGTGCGGTGGCGAGTCCGTCGTCGACGTAGCGCACGCATTGGCCGTTCACCGTCTCGCTGGCCACCAGCGTGAGTCGACCCCGCAGCGGCACGAACGTCGACGCCTGTGCGGCGGCCAGCGCGCGGATCTTCTCCGCTGGCTCGCCGGTCAGCGCCGACACGGTCGCGAGGGCCAGGGCGACGTTGCTGTCGCTGTGCGAGCCCAGGAGTCCGAGCGCCGACGCCAGCAGGTGGGTGTCGGCGTGAACAAAGGTGACAGCGCCGCCGAGTTGGTCCGTCACGTCGCGAAAGGCCGCGGTGTCGGGCACCAGCGTGCGATGGGGGCCGTCGGCGCGCGTGAGCGAGAGTTTGTCGTCCTGGTACTGCGCGAGCGAGCCGTGCCAGTCGAGGTGGTCGGCACCGAGCGACGTGACCACGACCAGCGCGGGCGCGACGTCGAGGTCGACGCACTGGTAGCTGGACACCTCGAGCACCAGCCAGCCGCTGGACGTGTCGATTGACGGATCGTAGGGGGGTTGGCCGATATTGCCAAGACACTGGGCCCGCTCGCCGAGGCAGTGCAGGAAGAACGTGACGAGCGCGGTTGTCGTCGATTTGCCCTTCGTGCCCGTGATGGCCACCACGCGGGAACGATCGACGTCGTGGAGCCACAGGTTGAGCGCCGATGTCACGACGACCCGGTGGGCTTCGAGGTCGAGCACGTCGGCGCGACGACGCGCGATCCCCGGACTCTTCAAGACCACGTCGCAGGTCAGCAACTGCTCGTGCCCACCCTGGGTCGTCACGAGCACGTCCGGACCCAGCCCCGCGGCGTCGTCAACGAGGACGAGGGACGCGGCGACACCACGCAGGCGCTCGGCGGTGGCGCGACCCTCAACGCCGTAGCCGAAGATGCCAACGCGCCGGCCGGCGAGGTCAGCGAAGCCAGCGGGCCGGGACACGCGATGGTCCTTGGGGAGCGAGCAACTCGTCGAAATCCCTGTCGGGGCTGACGCGCAGCGACAGCTCGCCGAGGTGGGGCACGTCGGCCCATTCGTCAAGCGCACTCACCTTGACGAGCGCCACTGCGCTTTCGTCGGGGTCGCCGACGCATTCAAACGGCTTATGGTCGAGCCCGAGTCCGAGCAGCGCGCAGAGCTGATCCGCGCGGTTCGGGTCGGCGAGGGGCTCGCTCCCGAATATCTCACGGAGAGCGGCTCGAGTCAGGAAGGGGGCGAGTATCAGGTTGATGAAGAGACACTTGTCGCACTCACCGCACCAGTTCGCCGCACGCTGACTGGTCTCCTGTGCGAAGGCGCGGTTGCAGCTCCGAAAGACGTGGTGATACTCCGGCTGGCGGCTGAACATCTGGGCCACCCAGAGTTCACTGCGGTCACGCAGAAAGCTCGCCACCAGGAACTCGTGGCCGACGAGTTCGTCGAGCGCGTCAGCGACCAACTCCTCGGCGACCCAGGACTTGCTCCACTGGTGGTTGACGTCGCGGTCGCGCCAACGCAGATTGGGCGACGACGACGAGTGCTCGTTACTCATGACGACGCCACCTCGACCCGACGCAGTGGCCGCCACGGCGGCCAACAGCGTGATCATGGTGGTGACGGGCACGTGCCCCTGGAAGAAGCTGTCGTCGGCGAGGAGTATCTGGGGATCGAGGGCGCGAGTGGCGCGAACGACCGGCAGTCCGGTGACCGCCGCGGTGGCCTCCAGCGACGCGAAGCGTCCACTGGCCGGGCTGACGATGAAGAGCGCCTGGTCGAGATTGGCGTTCAGTCGGGTGACCGTCACGACCGAATCGATACCTCCGCCAAACGGTGTGAGCACCTGCTGCGGGTTGAGCAGCGGTGAGAACTGCTCGACGTCGACGCCGCCTTCGACGATGACGTCATCGAGCGGCAGGTCGTTTCGAAAGGAGAACTCGCCGAGCCCGTCGTGCAGGGCGGCGTGCAACAACGCCCGCCCCTTCGGGCCCACCGGGGTGCTCGCGAGGTCCACGCGCAGCGCCGCACCGGCCTTGTAGTAGGAGAGGCCGGCCACGAGGTACCAGAGATTGGCGACCGCGGTGACGACCGGGGTGGTCAGGTGACCGACTCCTTCGAACGTGACGGATTCGCTGAAGGGGCGACCGTCGAGTTCGTAGTGGCCGGTGAGCGTGTCGAGGTCGACCTCGAGTCCGGCGTAGCGAAAGAGCTGAGCGCGCGTTCTCACGCGGGGTCTCGATTCATGACAACCTCATGCTACGACGCTCGCCTGGCGACGAGGGCGAAGCGGCCGGTCGGTCGGGCGGCGCGATCGCTGAAGAAGAGCGCGCCGCCATCGGTGGTCTGCCGGCTCACGACGATGCGCTCATCGGAGACGCCCAGGGTGCTCAGATGATGAGCAGCAACTCTGCGCAGGTCGAGGCGCGACCGGTCGCCAACGTCAGCGATAAGGGCACCGGGTACGCCCGCGAAGTGTTCGGCGACCTCCGGTCCCACCTGGTAGCGCTCGGCCGATATCGCCGGACCGATGAAGGCGTGCAGCGCGTGGGGGGTCGCGAACCGGGCCACCGCGCGGTCCAAGACGCCGCCGTGGAGTCCGCGCCAACCCGCGTGGACGACGGCCATGCGTGGCGAACCGGAATCGACCAGGAGGACCGGTACGCAGTCCGCGACGAGTATCGCGATCGCGAGGTCCGGCGCCGAACAGATGATGGCGTCAGCCTCGCCGTCGAGGAGCGCGTTCGACGCGTCGGCCACGTCATTGCCGTGCACCTGGCGAACGGTGATGAAGCGATCCCGGGTGACGCCAATCGCCTCGGCGACTCGCCGTCGGTTCTCGTCGACGCGATCGATCACGTCGCCGACGTGACTGGCGAGGTTGAGCTCGTTGTACGGCGCCTCGCTGACGCCACCGAAACGGTCGGTGACGAAGGCATCGACACCGAATGGTCGCACCGAGTCAATCGGATAGACCCGAAGAGGGCCGCGCAACGCGCGAACGAGGGTTACTTCGACTGGCACGCGGGACAGATTCCGTTGAGTTCGAGGACGTGGTGCAGGTCGTAGTACCCGTAGCGCTCACCGATCTCGTGGGACCACCGTTCGAGTTCGGGAGTGTCCACTTCGACAATGGCTCCGCAGTTGCGACAGGCCAGGTGATGATGGTGGGCGTCGACGACGCAGCGCCGGAAGAGGCTCTCGCCGCGGTCGGTCATCACCACGTCGACGCCGCCGCTCTCGACCAGTTTCTTCAACTGGGTGTAGACCGTCGCGAGGGCGATTCGCCCACCGTCTCGGATGATGAGTCCGTGCAGTTCTTGGGCGCTCACGAAGCCCTGTACGCGGCCGAGGACCCTAATGACTTCACGGCGTTGCGCCGTATTCCTTGTGCTGGTCACGTCTCGAGCGTATCCGTTCTCGGGTTGCATCTTGGAACCATTCCAATTATAGTAACTGGAATGGTTCCAAGAAAAACCCTGACTGCGGTTGGTCTCGTTCTGGCCGCGCTGGGGGTGGCTCTCGTGGTATTCGTGGCGAGCGCCACGCCTCCGAAGCCCTCGGCCGGTACGTCGATCGTCGCCGGGGTGACCCAGTGGGCCGCGCTCGCCAGTCAGGTCGTGGGCAGTGACGCGAAGGTGGCGTCGCTTCTCAGCGATCCGAATGCGGACCCCCACTCGCACGAGGCATCGACATCGGATGCGGCCCACGTGGCCCAGGCCAACGTGGTCATCGAAAACGGCGCGGGCTACGACACCTGGCTCACCAAACTGGTGCAGGCGGCTTCATCGAGTCCGAAGACGATCGACGTGGCGAATCTGATGAACGTCAAGACCGGGTCCAACCCTCACATCTTCTACGATGTCGCCGCGGCCGAACGTCTGGTGCGGGCGCTACGCACCACACTGTCGCCCCCCGCGAAGTATCCCGGTGTGGCGGCGCGGTCGACGGCGCTGCTCGCGCAACTGGGCGCCACCCAGAGGTCCATTGCGGTCCTGCGAGCAACGTGCGCCGACGTCTCAGTCGCCGCGACCGAGGACGTCACCGGCTACCTGCTCAACGCCATCGGCGTGAAAGTGGTGACACCGGAGAGCCTCCGCCTCGCCATTGGCAACTCGGTGGACCCTCCGGTGCAAGGCCTCGCGCTCGCGCTGCGACAACTTCGCCAGCACCCGGCGTTCCTCGTGAACAACGTGCAGACCGCCACGCCGCTCACCAATGAGATGGTGGCCCAGGCCCGGGCCTCACGTGTCCCGGTCATCAACGTCACTGAGACGATGACGGGGTCTAACTACGTGACGTGGATAAATGGTGTGGTGGAAAAGATTCGCGCCGTTCTCGAGCACCAAGGATGTGCGAAGTGAACGCTCTGTCGATGCACAGTGGCGCCGTCATACTGGGCGGGCACTCGGTGTGGCGCGACGCGACTTTCACGCTCGATTCCGGATCCATCACGGCGGTGCTCGGACCCAATGGGGCGGGCAAGTCGACGCTGATCAATGTCATCCTCGGACTGGTGCCGCTCAGCGAAGGATCACTTGAGGTGCTGGGTTCGCCACCGCAGCGGGGCAATAGCCGCGTCGGTTTTCTGGCCCAGTCGCGCCATGCCGACGAGTTGTCAACGCTCACCGGGCGTGACTACGTCGGCCTTGGCTTCGACGGTCCACGGTTCGGCTGGGGTCGTGACCGCGCCAAACACGATGTCGTGCAGAGGGCGTTGGCACTGACGGGAACGGCGTCATTCGCCGATCGACCACTGCGCACCTTGTCCGGTGGCCAGCGACAGCGCGTGGCGTTGGCCCACGCGACGGTGTTCCGGCCCGAACTGCTGCTCCTCGATGAACCGCTGGCCGGTCTGGATCTGGCCGCCCAGGCCGAGATCGTCGACCTCATCAACCTCATTCGAGATTCCACGGGGGCGGCCGTGGTCGTCGTTGCTCACGATCTCAATCCTCTGGCGCCCATTGTCGATCAGGTGTTGTGGATCGCCCGTCGCCAGGTTCGCAGCGGATCGGTAGAACAGGTGGTGAACGAGGAGGTCCTGAGCGAGCTGTACGGACACCCGATCGAGATCATCGTGACGCCGAGGGGACGCCGCGTGATCGTGGGGCTGGAGGAAGAGCTGGCCCACCCCCACCCGCACGGACACGACCACTCGCACGAAGGGGCCCAGCATCATGTCGGCGAACCGCATCACGAGGAGTCGCTGTGAGCCTGCACGAGCTCTTCGCGCTGTCGTTCGTGCAGCACGCGTTCTACGCCGTGACGGCCGTCGCCTTGGCGGCCGGTCCCGTCGGCTACTTCGTGGTGATCCGCCGCCAGGCCTTTGCGGCGCACGCCATTGGCCACGTTGGTTTCGCCGGAGCGGCGGGGGCGGTGTTGCTTGGACTCTCACCGATCATGGGGCTCCTCGTCTTCTGTCTCGGTGCGGGCCTTCTCATCGGCGCGGGCGCAGCGACGCTGGACGACCGCGACGCCGTCGTCGGGGTGACGCTCACGGCCGCGATGGGACTTGGGGTGTTGTTCATCTCGCTCTACAGCGGCTACGCCAACGCGACCTATTCAATTCTCTTCGGCCAGATACTTGGCGTCACGTGGGGCGACGTCGGACTCGTCGTCGCCCTTTCGCTGGGCGTCCTGGCGGTGGTGTCCTTCGCGTATCGGCCACTGCTCTTCGCCTCGGTGGACGCCCAGTCGGCCGAGGCGCGGGGACTCTCGACGCGCGCGATGTCGCTGCTCGTCATGTCGTTGCTGGCCATCACCATCGTTGTCGCAATTCAAATCGTCGGCGTGCTCCTGGACTTCTCGCTGCTGGTCGCGCCCGCCGCCACCGCCGAGGTGCTGACGAATCGTCCCTTCGAAGCGGTGCTCTGGTCGACGGGGCTCGCCCTCGCGAGCTCGTGGTTCGGACTGTTCCTCGGCGTCTGGCTGGGCGGGCCGGTCAGCTTCTGGATAACCGGCCTGGCCTCAACGGCGTATCTGCTGGCCCGAATGAGCGACGCCTTTCGCACTCGACGCGGCCATCGTGTGGTTGCGTAACCTACAGACGTGAACCCGGACGCGCGGCCGTTGCTCGACGCCTGCCACTTTCCCGACCCCGGCACGCCGGTCGATCTCGCGGTCTCCGGTGGCCCGGATTCGCTTGGTCTTCTGCTGCTGGCCCGGGCTGCGCAACTCGACCCGACCGTGCATCACGTTGATCATCACGCTCGGCCGAGCAGTGGCGCGGACGCCGAGCACGTGGCCGCGGTCTGCGCCTCGCTCGGTGTGCCCTTCGTCCGTCACGACGTCACCGTCGAGCCCGGGGGGAACTTCGAGGCGCGCGCCCGCGCGGCGCGACGACGCGCGATGCCCGGATCGGTGCTGACCGGTCACACGATGGATGACCTCGCCGAGACGGTGCTGCTCAACATGCTGCGGGGATCGGGTCTCGACGGACTCTCACCAATGGTGAACGACCCCACCAAGCCGCTGCGCGACGTTCGACGACTCTCGCTGCACGACTACGTGGCGTTGTCGGAGTTTCCGGCGATCTACGACGAGACCAACGACAGTCCGGCCTTCAGGCGAAATCGTGTTCGTCAGGAGTTGGTGCCGGTGATGTGCGATGTGGCCGAGCGCGACGTCGTCCCGCTGCTGGCGCGCCAGGCGTCGCTGATGCACGACGAGAGGGTCTGGCTCGACCAACTGAGTCGCGACGATCACGCGACGACCCTCGCCGCGGCAGACTGCCGGTTGCTGCGCCAGTGGCCGACGGCGCGACTTCGTCGCTGGTTGCGGGTGCAGCTGCGCGACGTCGACCGGGGTGACGGCACCCACCCGCCGACCGCCGACGAAGTCGATCGCGCACTGGCGGTCGTGCGCGGCGAGGCGGTCGCGGCGCAACTGAGCGGGGGGCGACGCCTCGCCCGGAGCGGTCAGCGCCTCACGCTCGAGTAGGGCTCTCCACTACGCTGACCATTCATGGAAAGCCTTCATTCGGACGAATTCACCGCGCACTGGGCCGAGCACGATCTCGGCGAGGTCGTGGTCTCGGCCAAGGAAGTGAACGACCGGGTTCGCGAACTCGGCCGCCAGATCACCCTGGACTATGCGAAGAATCCGCCCCTCCTCGTCTGCGTGCTCAAGGGGGCCATCAATTTCATGTCCGATCTCATGCGGGCGATAGAGCTGCCCGTGGAGGTCGATTTCATGGCCGTCTCCTCCTACGGCGCCGCGACCAAGACCAGCGGCGTGGTGCGGATTGTCAAGGACCTCGACGTCGACCTCGCGGGTCGTGACGTGCTCATCGTCGAGGACGTCGTGGATTCGGGCCTGACCCTCAACTACCTGCGCCAGTACCTGGGTGCGCGCAACCCGCGAAGTCTCGAAGTGTGCGCGCTCTTGCTGAAGGAGGGCGAGCAGCGCGTCGAACAGAAGTTGAAGTACGTCGGTTTCACGATTGAGTCACATTTCGTCGTGGGCTACGGGCTCGATGTCAATGAGCGGTACCGCAACCTCGACGCGATCTACACCTTCACGGGCCAGGTATAGCCATGGTCGACCACGTGCGCGTGCAGCGACTGGTCCGCGAGCTGCTCGACGCCATTGGCGAGGACCCCGATCGCGACGGTCTGGTCGATACGCCGCGGCGCGTGGCGGACATGTACGTGGAACTCTTCGAGGGGATCGAGGCCGATCCGGGCGAACACCTTCGCGTGACATTCGAGGCCGGCCACGACGAGATGGTCATGGTTCGCGACATCCCCTTCACGTCGCTGTGCGAGCACCACCTCGTGCCGTTCATGGGACTGGCGCACGTGGCGTACCTGCCCGGCGACGAGGGACGGATCGCCGGGCTGTCGAAGATGGCCCGGCTGGTGGAGGGCTTCGCCCGCCGCCTCCAGGTCCAAGAGCGCATGACCACCCAGATCGTCGAGGCGATGGAACGCGAGCTGCTGCCCAAGGGATCCATCGTGGTGCTCGAGGCGGAGCACTTCTGCATGTCGATGCGCGGCGTGAAGAAGTCCGGCGTGACCACCGTCACCTCAGCGGTGCGGGGGGTCTTTCGCGACGACGCCTCCTATCGCGCCGAGGCGCTGCAGTACATCCATCAACGAAGGTCCACGTGGCGCTAGGCCCCGGGGTCATGGGGATCGTCAATGTGACCCCGGACTCATTCTTCCCAGACTCGCGCACGTCGGTGGCGGACGACGCCATCAATCGCGGGCGGTCGCTCTTCGCCGCGGGCTGCGACATCGTCGACGTGGGCGGCGAGTCAACCCGCCCCGGCGCGGCAACCGTCAGCGCCGACGAGGAGATTGCCCGGGTGGTCCCGGTGATCGAGGCGCTCTCGCACTACGGCCCGGTATCGGTGGACACCCAGAAGGGGGCCGTGGCGCGCGCCGCCGTGGCCGCGGGTGCGGCCGTCGTGAACGACGTGTCGTGCACCCTGGTCGAGCTGGCCGGTGAACTCGGCGTCGGGTACGTGGCGATGCACCGTCAAGGGGACGCCGCGACGATGCAGATCAACCCCGCGTACGACGACGTGGTCCGTGAGGTGGGCGCATTCCTTCGCGAGGCGGCCGAGCGGGCCGCCCGGGCCCACGTCAAGCCGCTGTGGCTGGACCCGGGAATTGGCTTTGGCAAGAAACTCGAACACAACCTGGTCCTGCTCGCCCATTGCGGCCAATTCGTCGATCTCGCCCGCGAATACGGGGCCGGAGTGCTGGTTGGCACGAGTCGCAAGCAGTTCCTGGCTCAACTGGGCGGCGAGACGCTCGACGTGGATCAGCGCCTCGAGGGCTCCATTGCGAGCGAGGCGTGGGCGATGCTCGAGGGTGTGAGTATGGTTCGAGTACACGACGCTGCGGCGGCGGTGCAACTACGCGAGTTGCTCGTTCGGCACGTCGAGGAGGTTGTCGCGTGAGGGGCAAGTGGGCGGCCGGCATCGAACCGCGGAGCTTCACTTGGGTCTTTCGGGGCATCCTCGCCGTGTCCGAGCGGCCGGGAGGCTCAACGTCGGTCCACCGTCGCGTGCGACGCGACGAGGAGCTCCTGTGGCTGAAACACCAGGGATTCGGTCGAGTCATCTCGATCCTGCCCGTCATGCAGAACCTCAGTGCCTACTTCGAGCACGGGCTGACCGCCAGTCACTACGCCCTGCGAGGCGGCCCCCAACAGCGCGAGGTGCTCGAAGCCTGTTACGTCGACCTCGCGAACTCCATGAACAACAAGACCATGGTCTTGTTGCACAGCGACGAGGTCTCCGATCGCCTGCTCGGAGTGATCGCCGGCTACCTGGTGTGGTCCAAGCGAGTGCCGACCGTACCGATGTCGGTTGCCTACGTCGAGCGGATCTTTCGACGTTCGATCGGTCCCGATGGTCGCACGGTCCTGTTCGACCTGCCCGAGGCGCCCGCGTGAGCGATTGGATTGAACTGCGCGAACTGCGGTGCAGCGCGGTCGTGGGGGTCCTGGCCGAAGAGCGCGAGCGCCCTCAGCCAATCGTGTTCGACCTGGATCTCGAACGCCCCCTCGAGGAGGCGGCGATGAACGACGACATCACCGTCACCACGAACTACGCGGCGGTGCTGTCGCTCACGGCGCGAATCGCGACCGAGGGTCGGTTCTTGCTCCTCGAGACCCTGGCCTACCGCGTGGCCCACGAGATCCTGGCCTACGACGCCAAGATCGCGGCGGTCACCGTGGTGGTGCGAAAGGCGCGACCTCCCGTTCCCGAGGACGTGGCGACCGTCGGTGTTCGCTGCACCCTTCGCCGCCCGTAGTGCATCGCGCGTACCTTTCGCTGGGCTCGAACGTCGGTGACCGCGCTGAGCATTTGGCGGCCGGCGTCGCCCTCGTGGTCGCGAGCGACGCCCATCGTGTGTCCCAGGTCTACGAGACCGAACCGGTCGGTGGCGTCGCGCAGGACGACTTCTGGAATCTGGTGGTGGAGCTGACCACCGACGCGGGACCCCGCGAGCTCCTGGATCGGTGTCGCGCCGCCGAAGCGGCGCGGGGTCGGGTGCGCGAACTGCGCTGGGGGCCGCGGACCCTCGACGTCGACGTGCTGCTCGTGGGCGAACTGACCAGTGACGACCCCGAAGTCGTCGTTCCCCACCCGCGGCTCTACGAACGGGCTTTCGTGCTGGCGCCACTGCGCGAGTTGGCCCCTCAACTGGTCAGCGACGACCAGTTGGACGCTGGCGTCGGGCGTGTCGTCGCGCTCGGTACACTCGAGACGTTGCGCTAACACCGAACGGCACCCGCGAGGGGCTGGAACGGATCGGAGCAGGAATGCAGATTGCCATCGTTGGGGCGGGCCGTGCCGGCACGTCATTCGCCCTCGCCCTTCGTCGCGCCGGCCACGACGTCGAACTCGTGCACCACGACGAACTCGACTCGCTTGGATCGGCCGACCTGGTGCTGCTCACGGTGCCCGACGACGCGATCGCCCAGGTCGCCGCTCGACTCCCGGTCCGCGAGGGTCAGGCCGTGGCGCACGTCGCCGGGTCGCGGACGCTCGCCGTCCTGGCGCCTCACCCGCGCGTCGGGTCACTGCACCCCCTCGTGCCGCTGCCGGCCGACGAACGCGGCGCCGATCGGCTCGTCGGGGCGACGTACAGCGTCGCGGGCGATCCAATCGTCGAAGTCGTCGTCGGTTCGCTGCGGGGCCGGATGCTGCGACTGAGTGACGATCAGCGAACGGCCTACCACGCCACGGCGTCGGTCGCGGCCAATCACGTCGTGGCGCTGATGGGTCACGTGCGCGAGCTCGCCCGAAGCGCGGGGCTCACCCTCGAGGACTTCCTGCCGCTCGCGCAACTGGCCCTGCTCGACGTCGTCGAACTCGGGCCCGACGCGGCCCTGACCGGCCCGGCGTCGCGGGGCGACATGGCGACGATCGACGCGCACCTGGCCGCGATTCCCGAGTCCGAGCGATCGACGTACGTCGCGCTGGCCAACGCGGCCTTCGAACTCGCCGAACGGCGACGTTCACAGATGCCCGCCTGACGGTGGAGTACCTGAGCGAGATCAACGAGTGGCGCGCCTACGCCAACGATCAGCGCGCCCGGGGTCGCCGGGTGGGGCTGGTGCCCACGATGGGGGCCCTGCACGGAGGTCATGCGTCGCTCTTTCGCGCCGCCCGGGCCCACGGCGACGTCGTCCTCGCGACCATCTTCGTGAACCCTCGACAGTTCAACGACTCGGCCGACCTGGCCCAGTACCCCCGCACCCCCGGCTACGACCGCGAGATGGCGCAGCGCAATGGCGTGGACTGCCTGATTGAGCCGACGCTCGCGACCATGTGGCCCGACTACCCCGCACCCACCCCGACGACGGTGTCGGTGCACGGCCTCGGTGACGTGCTCGAGGGAGCCGGCCGGCCGGGGCACTTCGACGGCGTCGCCAGCGTGGTCGCGAAGCTCATTTCGGTGACCGGGCCGTGTCGGGCGTACTTTGGCGAGAAGGACTTTCAGCAGGTTGCCGTCGTTCGCCAGATGGTGCGCGATCTCGCCATGGACGTGGAGGTGGTGGGTTGCCCCATCGTGCGTGACGAGGATGGTCTGGCCCTCTCGAGCCGCAACGTCCTGCTCAGCCGAGCGGGTCGCCGGCGCGCGCTCGCGCTGTCGAGGGCGTTGACCCTGGTGCAGTCCCAACCGGCGACCGCGAGTGCGCAACGCGAACGCCTGCGCGAAACACTGGACGCGGCCGGGGTGGTGACGGCCTACGCCGAGGTCGTGGACCCGGTCACGCTGGAGCCTTCGACCGACGACGAGACCGGACCCCGACGAGCGATGGTCGCCGGCCTGATCGAAGACGTGCGGTTGATCGACAACGGTCCGGTGACCCTGGCCCCAAGGAGAAGCTGATGCTCTTGGCGATTGACGTGGGCAATACCGAGACCGTCATCGGGCTCTTTGGGCCGCCGGCCCCCGACGCCCCCGACGCCATGGGCTTCGCCCGTGCGACCGACGAACGCGGACTCGCCTTTCACTGGCGCCTCTCCACGGTGCCCGACCGCACCCCTGACGAACTCGCCATGGTGCTGACCCAGTTGCTGGACCTCGAGGGTCTCGACCTGCGAGTCACCGTGGACGCGATGGCCATCTCGTCGTCGGTGCCGTCGGTGACCACCCAGCTGCGGCGAATGGCGAATCGCTGGTTTGCTGACCTGGACGTGACGGTTCTGGGTCCAGGCACCAAGTCGGGCATGGCGATCCTCTACGACAACCCCCGCGAGGTCGGCGCGGACCGCATTGCCAACTCGGTCGGGGCCTACGACCTCTACCCCGGCGCCTCGATCGTGGTGGACCTGGGCACCGCCACCACCTTTGACGTCATCAGCGCCAAGGGGGAGTACCTGGGCGGCGCCATTGCGCCGGGCGTCGCGATCTCGCTCGAGGCGCTCTACACCCACGCCGCCGCGCTGCGCTCGGTGGAGTTGGTGCGTCCGCGCTCGGTCATCGGGCGTTCCACCGTCGAATCGATCCAGTCGGGCGTGCTCTACGGCTTCGCCGCGCAGGTCGACGGCCTGGTCGAGCGGATCAAGGAAGAGCTCGGCGAGGCCGTCGTCATCGCCACGGGGGGCCTCGCGGGCCTCATCTCGCCCCACACGAAACACGTCGATCACGTCGAACCCTGGTTGACCCTCCACGGATTGCGTATCGTGCATGAACGGAATCATTCGGGAGACGCTTCGTGACCACACCGTATTCATTCGCCCATAACGCCTTCGCCGGCGCTCTGCAGACGACCTACGCACACCTCGCTGACGGCGAGGAGTCGGGCGTCAGTGTGAACGTCGCGGGCCGCGTGATGCTGCTCCGCACCCAGGGCAAGCTCTGCTTCGCCACGATGCGCGACTCCAGCGGCGAGATCCAGCTCTTCGCGCTGGCGGCGATCACCGACGATTTCGACGAGTTCGCGAAGCTGCACCTCGGTGACTGGGTAGGCGTCACCGGCGAGGTCGTGCGGACGAAGCGCGGCGAACTCTCGGTGAAGGTGGCCTCGTGGACGAAGCTCGCGACGGCCCTGCACAACTTCGGTGACAAGTGGGCCGGCATCGCCGATTTCGACCTGCGCTACCGGCACCGGGAGGCCGACCTCTGGGCCAACGACGCCACGCGCACGTCGCTCGCCCGGCGCAGCGCGGTGCTTCGTTCGGTACGCGAGCGGTGCTGGGCCGCGAACTTCATGGAGGTGGAGACCCCCATCTTGAACCAGATCCCCACCGGCGCCGCCGCGCGCCCGTTCAAGACGTTCCACAACGCCCTCGACAGCGACTTCTTCTTGCGAATCGCGCCCGAACTGTGGCTGAAGCGCCTCGTCGTCGGGGGCTTCGAGCGGGTCTTCGAGGTCGGTCGGGTCTTTCGCAACGAAGGGGTCAGTCCCCGGCACAACCCCGAGTTCACGATGCTCGAG
>PKYK01000039.1 GCA_003133665.1 Acidimicrobiaceae bacterium
ATGCCGGCGATGCCGATCGCCGACAGCAGCGCACCGATGGTCGTGGGAATCAGACAGACCAACAGGGACACGAGGATCACGACTGACACCGACGCGCCGGCGTAGTTGGCGAAGGGCACGAGCGTCACTACGACCGGAATGAAGACGATGGTGAGCACGGCCAGGAGAATCGTGAGGGCAATCTCATTGGGCGTCTTCTGACGATTGGCACCCTCCACCAGGGTGATCATCCGATCAATGAAGGTCTGGCCTCGTTCAGCGGTGATGCGCACCACGATTCGGTCCGATAGCACCTTGGTGCCGCCAGTGACCGCGGAACGGTCACCGCCGGACTCGCGGATGACCGGGGCCGACTCACCGGTAATCGCCGATTCATCGACTGAGGCGATTCCTTCCACGATCTCACCGTCCGAGGGGATGACGTCGTTGGCCTCGCAGACCACGAGGTCACCCACCACCAGCGAAGCCGCGGGGATCAACTCTTCGCTGCCGTCGGGGCGAAGTCGGCGGGCCTCGGTCTCCGAGCGCATTTTGCGCAACGTGTCCGCCTGGGCCTTGCCTCGTCCCTCGGCCATGGCCTCGGCGAAGTTGGCGAAGATCACGGTGAGGAACAGCCAGACTGTAATGGACCATGTGAACTTGCCGGGGTGGGAAATCGCTTCAATGAGAGTGATGACTGAGCCCACGAGCACCACGAACATCACGGGGTTCTTGACCTGGACCGCGGGGTTGAGCTTGATGATCGAATCTTTCAACGCGTGGCGCAAGATTTGACGGTCGAACAGGCCCCGAGCCTGCGCTACGCCGTGACCGCCCGAGGTAACGGTTGGTTCGTTGGAAACTGTCGTCATCAGAAGAACCTCACGTGGCTAAGTTGCTCGACAATGGGGCCGAGGGAGATGGCGGGGAAGAATGTCAGCCCGCCGATGATCAAGATGACACCGATGACCAGTCCGACGAACATTCCATTGTCAGTGCGGAATGTCCCCAGGGACTCGGGCACCACGTTCTTCGCGGCGAGGACTCCACCCAGTGCGAGGGCCGGAATCATGATGGCGAATCGACCAATCAACATGTCGATTCCTCCGATGATGTTGTAGAAGGGCGTGTTGCCCGTCAGTCCACCGAAGGCCGATCCGTTGTTGTTGCCCTGGGAAGTCAGACCATAGAGGATCTCGGTAAACCCATGAGGTCCGACATTGAGCGGTCCAGCTCTCCCGGCCGCGAGCGAAACGGCCAGAGCCGTGAGCACCAGCACGGCGATCGGCATCACCAGCGCTCCGAGTCCCGCGAGTTTCACTTCCTTCGCTTGGATCTTCTTGCCGAGGAACTCCGGCGTTCGCCCGATCATGAGTCCACCAATGAACACCGCAATGATGGCGTAGATCAGCAGGGTGTAGAGACCACTCCCGGTACCGCCCGGGGTGACCTCGCCCATCATCATGCCGGTCAGGAGCCCCAGACCACCGAGGGGAGTAAACGAGTCGTAGGAAGCATCGGCCGATCCAGTTGACGTGCTCGTCGAGGCCACTCCGAACAGGGCGGTCGACGTGTCGCCAATGCGAACTTCCTTGCCGACCGTATTGCCAACGGTTGAGTGGATTCCGGCGGCGGCGACGGCCGGATTGTTCTGGTGTTCGCCGTAACTGGTGAATCCCACCCACACGCCGAGGAGAATCACCACGACCGCCAGCAACGCGGCGCCGTGGCGGATACTTCCCACCATCTTTCCAAAGGTGTAGGTCAAGGCAATTGGTATTGCGAGCAACAGATAGATCGAAAGCCAGTTCGTCAGGCCCGTTGGATTCTCGAAGGTCGTCGCGGAGTTGGCGTTAAGGAATCCACCACCGTTGGTGCCCAGCTGTTTGATCGTCTCCATGAAGGCGATGGGTCCACGCGCCAAGGTCTGGGTAACGCCGTTGAGCACGTCGTGGATGCTCGCGGTACCCGCCAGAGTCTGAACGGCACCCTCAGCAACGAAGACGATGCCGAAGAAGAACGCGATCGGCAGAAGAATGTAGAGCATGCAGCGGGTGATGTCGACCCAGAAGTTACCGATCGTTGGAGAGTTCCGACGCGAGAAGCCACGCACCAACACAATGGCCGCCGCGATACCGACCGCCGGACTGACGAACTGCTGCACGGTGAGAGCACCGATCTGAGAGAAGTACGACATCGTCGTCTCCCCGCCGTAGTTCTGCCAGTTCGTATTGGTCACGAACGAGGCCATGGTGTTGAAACTCAGCGCCGAGCCGACTCCCCCCAGGTGCTGAGGATTGAGGGGCAGCGAGCCCTGAATGCGAAGAATCACGTACGTGAATGCCATCGACACCGCCGAGAAGATGATCATCGCTCCGGCGTAACGCTTCCACGTCTGTTCGCGTTCAGGACTGGTGCTGAGCAGTCGGTAGATCGGACGCTCCACGAAGCCCAAATACTTGACGCGGCCCTCGAACACAGCGGCCATGTACGAGCCGAGGTACCGCCAGGTCAGCCCCAGCGCGATGATGAGCGTGACGATGGTAAGGAAGAACCCCATCTAGAATTTCTCCGGCTTGAACATGGCGTAGCCCACGTAGAAGAACATGACAACGGCGACGCCCAGAAGGATTATTTGGCTGAACGTCATACGCGGTCCAGTGCCCAAATGAGTCCGAGCATCGCCAAGGCGAACCCGATGATGCCTACTGCTGTATAGAAATCTGCCATGGAACGATTCTTCCGGGAAGATTCTGAACAGATTCTGAAAAACCCTTGATCGCCCTTAATTAATCCTTCATTTCGTCTTGAACCAGCCGTTCACCGGATTTCATAGGATACTGAGCACGTGCCTAAACACCTCGTTGGTTCAATCGTGGGGGTCTTGTGCGCCGTGGCCCTGGGAGTCGGCTTGCTCCCACTCCGCTCACACATCAGCGTCTCAACTGCAGCGTTGGTCCTGGTCATTCCCGTCGTTCTTGGCGCCGTGATCGGAGGATTCCGCGCCGGCGTCGTCAGCGTGGTCGCGGGATTCCTAGTGTACGACTTCCTTTTCGTCCCCCCGTACAACACCCTCGATGTTGGCACCGGTCAGAACTGGACCGCCCTTATTGTCTACGTCGTTGTGATGCTTCTGGTGGCCCGTTTGGTCGCCACTCTCGATGTGTCCCGCCTCGAGGCCGGTCGCGGAAACGACGCGATGCGACGCCTCTCGGAACTCTCCGAACTCCTGGTCGAAGACCGGCCCGTCGATGATCTCCTGCGAACCATTGTGTCGACGGCCCACACCGCGTTCGAAATTCCGGGAGTGGCCCTTCTTGTTCTCCAAGACGGACGCCTTACGGTTGCGGCATCCGCGGGGGACGCATTGACCAGCGAGGAACTTCGCCAGCTGGATCCACAGTCCGGTCTGCCCGTCAGCGTAGGCACCGCGCCCGGATCCTCCAGCGCGCTGCGTTCCATCGCGCTGTCGGCCTCAGGTCACCCGGTGGGCATACTCGCACTACGTGGCCTTCCCGCATCCAAAACCGACCGAGCGGTCTTGAACACTTTCGCGAACGACGCCGCCCTCGCGTTGGAACGAGCGCAGTTGCGCGAGCAGGCGATACGCACGCAGCTCCTCGAAGAGGTTGACCGCTTTCGTCGCGGGCTGATGGGCGCGATATCGCATGACCTCCGCACGCCGCTGGCAACAATCAAAGTGGCCTCTTCAACCCTGTCGAACCGCGCCAAGACCCTCACGGATCAAGAAACGCACGAGCTCTATCATCTCGTCGAAATCGAGACCGATCGACTGACTCGTCTGGTCGCCAATCTGCTTGACATGACTCGCATCGAATCCGGCGTGTTCACGGTGCACCGATCTCCAACGTCGGTCGCGGAACTCGTCCGCGAGGCCGTAAGTGCGCTGGGACCAACCTTGAGCAAGGACCGGATCAACCTCGTCGTTCCCGAATCCTTACCCGACGTCAACGCGGACCACCTTCTCGTCGGACAGGTACTCATCAATCTCCTCGACAATGCCAACCGCCATTCGCCGCCCGATGGGGTCATTTCGGTAACGGGCGAACTCCGTAATGATCGGGTAGTGCTCTCAGTCGCCGACCAGGGGCCGGGGATCCCACTGAACCAGCGTGAGGAAGTATTCAACCGCTTCGCCCAGTTCGACACTGGAGGCCGAGCAGGATTGGGTTTGACCATTGCGAAGACCTTCATCGAGGCGCACGGTGAACGTATCTGGTGCGACGAAGCCCCCAATGGAGGCGCCATCTTCGCCTTTACAATGTCTCCGGTCGAACACGCGGCGGGGCGGTAACGGCAGTGGCCAAGGTACTCGTGATTGACGACGACTCGTCGCTACTTCGGGCACTTCGCCTGGGCCTCCAATCGGTTGGGCACGAGGTAATCACTGCAACCAATGGCGAACAGGGTATTTCGCAGACCACCCTCACGTCACCCGACGTGGTCGTGTTGGATATTGGGCTGCCCGACATCGACGGACTCACCGTCTGCCGGAGAATCCGCGGGTGGAGCGACGTGCCGATCATCATCCTGTCGGCCGCCGGTGACGAAAACCGAAAGGTTGCTGCCCTCAACGGAGGTGCCAACGACTACGTGACGAAGCCCTTCAGTATGGCTGAGTTGGAGGCCCGAATCAGAGCGGCCATCCGTAGCCATAAAGCACAGGACGACGAGAAGATGCCCGCCACCCTTTCATGCGGATCTCTTGATCTCGACTTCGTCCATCACGAAGTGCGTCTCAACAACGTTGCGATCGCGCTGACCGCCAAGGAGTTCGAGGTGCTCTCGTTCTTGGCTCGCCACGCTGGACGAACCTGTACGCATCAGATGATTCTGAGTGCCGTCTGGGGTTCGGGTTACGGTCGCGAAGCCCAGTACGTGCACGCCTACGTACATCGATTGAGACAGAAGTTGAACGACGAGTCCAGCACGATGATCTCAACCGTGCCTGGAGTCGGTTACTGCCTCAATCCGTCACCGGGGTCACTCACAAGGTGACGATTCTCTTTGGTCTGCTCACTGCGCTAGCCAACGCGATTGCCGTTGCTCTCCAACACATCGCGAGCACGAGTCAGCGAGAAGCGACGTCACGCTGGCGGTTCGTTCTCTACCTCATCCGCCATCCGCTCTGGTTGCTCGGGTGGGTGGCACTGGCCGGTTCGCTCTTGTTCCAGGCCCTGGCATTGCACTTCGGACCGTTGTCCGTGGTCCAGCCGCTCCTGGTGTCCGAACTCGTGCTCGCGCTGGTACTGCGCAGATTCTGGATTCACCAGTCCATCCGGTCGGTGACGTGGGTAGCGGCCGTCATCACCACCGCCGGGCTGGTGCTGTTCCTCGCCACGACAACGCCGACTGGCGGAGCCCACGTTCCGGCCAATACCGCCTGGGCGGGGCCCATACTCGCATGCGCCATCACTGCCGGACTGCTCACGTTGCTGGCCCGGGACGGCTCACCCAGTCGTCGGGCGGGACTCCTGGCCAGCGCCACCGCAGTGCTATGGGCGTTGGAAGCGACGTTCATCAAGGCCACGACCGACGCCCTCACCTCATTCGGCGTAGGTGGGACCCTCACGCGATGGCCCCTCTACGCCTTCGCCATTGGAGGCGTTGCCGGACTCCTATGCGAACAGGCGGCGCTCCACGTGGGGCCGCTCAGCGTGTCCCAACTCTTCATCGTCATCGTCGATCCCATAGTCGCCATCGTGCTTGGAATCTGGATCTACGGCGAGCGATTCCATGCGGGAGTGCCGCATCTGGCGGTCGGCGGGCTGGCATTCTTGGCCATGTGTGTCGGCGTCGTGCTGTTGACGCGGACTGCGCCGGCCACGATGACGGCCGACGTCCATCGCGTCTGACTACCTGGCTCGATCGATTGCCTCATTGATCGGGAGCAGCCTCGAAGAGCGAGCGGCCGCGGGAAGATCGGACGTCTAGTCTTGACCTGGATCCACGCGCTCCGCCGTCTAGATGACGGGTTGAAACGCCGCGAGAAGATCCGCAATGTTGACGGTCACGTAGCTGATGAACTGATCGGCGATGCCGTACGGCAGGTACAACGTGCCGGCGTGGACCAACGAGCCACACGAATACACGACGTTGGGCACGTAACCGTCCTGTTCATCGGCCTCGGCCACCAGGAGCGGCTTAGGCAGGTGAGCCAGCACCTTCGTAGGATCATCGAGTTCGAGCAAGAGCGCGCCGATTCCGTAGGTCCTCATCGGACCGACCCCGTGCGTGATCACCAACCACCCTTCGGGTAGTTCGATCGGTGAGCCGCAGTTTCCGAGTTGCAGGACCTCCCACGGCTGAAGAGGCATCTGGGCCGTAGAAACCTCTTCCCAGTGGTGGAGGTTGGAAGAGAACGCAATAGCATTCGATTCGCGGTCGTGGCGAGAGAGCGCGACGTATCGCCCACCAACCTGACGTGGAAACACTGCCAAGCCCTTGTTCTTCGCTCCTTCACCGGCCAGGGGTGACGACACGAACGTCTGAAAATCGTCGGTCTGGAGCAGTTGCTGGGAGAAGGAACGTCCGTCGAACGCCGTATACGACGCCACGTATCGAGTGGCTCCCGCGCCGTCGAACCGAACAAATCGGGCGTCCTCCATCCCCCGGCCTTCAGTCGGAGATGAGGGCCACAGCACTCGACGCGACAGGCCAATTTCCGCGTCGAAGTTGGCGACGTAGAAACACGCGGCAATCCCTCGGAGAATCCCAGCGGCCTGTATCACGTTCAAACGAGTGACACCGTGGGTCGCCAGCTTGGTGATAGCCGCTTCGAGGTCCTCTGATGAGAATCGTTCGGCCAAATTGTTGAGAACGGAGGCAGCGGTCTCACTATTGAGGCCGAGGTCGTGCAGGAGGGCGTGAAACACTTCGCGATTGAGCAGACCGGAACTTGTCGTCGCCACCAGCGGATACGGTTCCGGCTCGTCGATGGTCAGTGTGCCGTGCGAGTCAATCTCTCCCGTCCGAAAGCAGATGGCCGAATGGTGACCTTCACCGATTGACCGGAAACTGAGAACCACCCGCAGTCCGCCGAGGCCCGCGTTCGACTGATCGGGGTGCGCGACCAGACTCGGATTGCACACCGAGGCGCCCTCGAGCGAATATTCGTGGGTGAACGTGGCGCCCAGCAATTTGCGCCGGCTCGGCGTGATGGGTGACGTGACGTAATCCGCGACGTGCTCGGCGTGAAGTTCGAAGACCTCGTCCAGGTCCTCGTGACGCTTCAGGAATCGATCGAAGAGTTCCGCCAACGCCAAATCGACGTCGGCCTCACTCAGTGCCAGCACCCGCTCCACGGTGCTCGACGTTCGCGATTCACTGCCGCCGACGAGTTCCTGCCCGGGAATGAAGAGGCGAGAAATCACTCTCGTCACATCAGCGCGCATACGAAGTCCGGAACGTACCGCGAGTCCCATGTCTCGCATTAGACCGCTTTCGCAAATCGACGGGCGCCTTGGAGCGTGGTCAAGAGGGCAATCGTCGATTCGGCCCCTTGATTCAAGTTGGGGCCGCTCGCGGTCAGACCGTCGTAGCCACCACCCGTCTGTGGGTCGTACATGAGCGCACCGACATCGTTCTTGCCCAGAAACCACTGAACCGCGAGATCCTGTCCCGTTCTCCATTCGCCATCGCCAGTCAGGTCGAACGCTCGAGCGCACGCGTCGGACATCGCAGCCACCTCAATCGGCTGTTGATCGAACTTCCGGCCATCGGACTGGGGACCCCGTCCGACAGCGGGTGTCACCGAAAGATGCCCATCAGTGGATTCCATTTCCAAGAGCCACTTGAGTTGTCGAAGGCCCGACTCGACGAGGCGGTCACTGCCCAGACACGAGCCCGCCGCCATCAATGCCTCGGCAAGAGCCGCGTTGGCGTAGGTGAGCCGCTCCTCTGGCCACTGCCATCGCCGACTGCGCTCGGGTCGGTCCAGCACCTCGGCCGATGAGGCGATCAACCGCAAGGCACCTTGGTTGGATGAATCGACGCGCAGCACTTCTGCGGCTCCGAAGGTGGCGAACGCCATCGATCTCGGCCAGTTCGAGCGTGCCGTGGCGCCGCGATTGAATAATCTCAATGCGTCGAGCCGCAGATCGCTGTCCCCCGCCCGAGCGATCGTGGTGCCCAGCGCCCACATCGCGCGTCCCCAACAGTCATCACTGGTCGCCGGCCCGAACCAGGTGCCCGAACTCAGACGTCGATTTCGAAACTGGCCGTTGGCATCCTGCGCCGCGTCGAGAAAGCGCACTGACGACCTCGCGAGATCGGCCACTTCCCGGTCTGGATTGGACTCGCGCGCCGCGACCATCAGCACTCTGGCCACATCGTCGGTGCAGTATCCGTGCTCGACCCTGGCCAGCGAATGATCAGCGTGTTCGTACGTCCCAAACGGTCCCGACAGGGAAAGCAGGTGTGCAAAATTAGGCCGCGGAAACTGCATTACGCTCCGACGCCTACCCGCTGCAGCAGTCGATTGGTCAATTTGCGATACTGAAATCCAACCGCGTCCCAACCCAGAGTTGGCGCGATCCTGCGAGCTTCGACTGCCATCGCTGATGCAACATCTGCCTCGGTGATCACTCGGCGAATCGCCCTGCTCAATGCACTGACGTCCCCGTGAGCCACGACAATGCCCGCACCGGTGTTGAGCAGTTCTTTCGCGTGGGGAAACGCCGTCGCGATCACCGGTCGACCCGCCGCGACTGCGTCGACCAGAACACCCGACGTTGCCTGGTCCAATGAGTCATAGGGCAAGACCACAACATCGGCACTTTCGATCAACGCTTTGAGGGAAGGCAGGTCACGGTACGAGTTGTCAAAATGGACCATCCCTTCGACGCCATTGTCGACCACCCGCTTCACCAGCGATTGGCGGTAGCTGTCGCCTTCGTGCGCGAACACTTTGGGGTGCGTGCGCCCCGCGACGACATAGAGCGGCGCGGGATCGATGTCGCGGAGGTTCTTCATGGCGTCGATGACCCACTGAATACCTTTGCCGGGACCAATTAGCCCCCACGTCAACAGCACCGGTCGCGCAGATTTCAGTCTGCATTCCTTCGACCTCGTGACGGCAGCCCCGTGAGGTATGACCGAAACCGGCGTCTCGCCCACGTCATTCACGTTGCGCAACGTTGCTTCGGCCGCACTGGTCATCACCACCACGCAGTCCGCGCTCCTAATGACCTCGTTCAGGACTTCGACCTGGTGATCCGTGGGATGCGGGAGAACGGTGTGCAGTATCGCAACCGCGGGAACGCGAAGCCTGTCCAGGACCTCGAGGACATCTGAACCATCGCGTCCGCCGAACAGACCGTACTCGTGTTGGATCAGGGCGACGTCGCACCCGTTCAATGCGTCAGCCGCCCGATCAATGGAGGTGGGATCCGACGCAATGAGTTCACCGATGACGCGCAGACTCGACGTGACGCGATCCTCGGGTGAGTCGAGCACTCGGACAACGCGCACGTCGGCGCCTTGACGGGCCAGCGCCGAACCGAGCGCGGTGGTGAATGTCGCAAGCCCGCATGCGGTGGGCGGCGAGCTGCTCAGGAAACCGTACGAGGCAGGACGCAAGTTCACGAGATGTCCCTTTCCACGCTGGGTGAACTGACCGGACATTCAAATCCCTCCGTCTCCGGTTCCCCAATACTGGTCAGAAAACGAGACTTCGACGGAAAGTCCGAAGGCAAACCCGCGAAGCGAGCCGCCGCGCTAGATCGAGGTGAACTCCGTCGACCGGGGTCGCCCCTATGGGACTTGGTCGCCATCCGGGCAGAACTTGGACTCTGCGAAGGGACGTTCGTCATTTTCCCCGCGAACCGGCGTCGAGACCAGCTACTGATTTCAATTCGATCATTTACGTTCCTATTGCGATCGTGGCGAGCATGGTTTCAATGACGAACCACTTTGGAATAACGGCGAGATCTTTTCCCGAATTCACCGTTCCGGGCGAAATTGAGGGCTCGGTGCCCTGAAGCAGATGACGAAACGACATAAAATCCTCCACATGTGATGAAGGCGTCGAGCCCGAACGAGCGACGATCGACTGGATCGTCCAACCCGAACTTGGCCTCTTACTGCCGGGAGGAAAGATTCCTTCCGCCCCCACACTCTACACGGCACGCCCGGAATCCGCTCGGGCGTTTCTTCCCGTCACGTCATTTGAGGGCTCCAAGGAACATGAACAACAACTTCACAACAAGTGATGGACCTCACGGGCTTTCCGTCGTGGCGACAGACGCCGTCGTCTTCTCGATTGGTCAAGATCAGTGACCAAAGACGGTGACAAGTCCCAAAGTGCTGAGAATCCATTTCCTCATCACGACCTCGGGAATCGCCAACCGTTCCACCTGGAATCACTCCGAATTGGTTCGCTCGGTCGTGAGCAGGTTGAGTACCTCGCCGATCGCCTGGATCCGGTGCGTGGGATCGGGCAATGGCAGGTGCACAAGGATTTCGTATCGATTCCTACGGCCAGTCTTCGTCTTGGTCACGTAGCCCGATTCAATGAGATCCTTGAGAATACCGTGCACTCGACGTTCCGTAATGCCCACGAAGGTGGCAATATCGCATAGACGAGCCTCAGGGTCCTGGGCTACGCACAGCAGAACCCGACCGTGCTTGGTCAAGAAACTCCACTCGGGACCAGGACCGGGCGCCTTCGGTACCAGCATTTTCTTTCTTGTCACCGATTTCTACTGTACCCCAGAACTCATCGGCAACACCTATCTCAATGACGGGCCTGATCGTTGGCTGAGTGATTCGAAGCCCGTATCGCGATCGTCAACCAGTTGATGAACCGCTGGCCGAAGTTGAGAACGTAACCAGTCGCCTCGGGACCAGGTCGTGATCGAAACGACTGTCTTCGACTGAGGTTCGAACCGGCGACGTCGTTCATTCGTCCGCGTCGGGCTCTGGGCCAATTTCGATGCACCGACAAACCCGCTGCATTCTGCTTCGACACCAAGGGCAGTCGCCGCACCGTTCGAGATGAACTCACAGGTTTGATGACGTATCGAAGTGCTGGCGATTCCTGAGTGGCTAAAGTGTCATTCGTGAAAGCACTACGTGCTGGTGGCTGAGGTGGCGGCGCGCGGTCGCAACCAATCTCGTCGATCGATGCGCCCTCGGTGATTGAGACACGTTCAGCGCTACGCAATTCGCTGAAGGTCGATTTCTCCCTTCTCACACCCGTCGCCGGGGCAATCACCGCTCTCCCATTGGTTGCTGTCTTCGTCCTCGGCCTCGCCTTCGGCACCACTCGAAACGCCATCGCTATGGCCATTGGGGCAAACCTGATCGCCATTATCTCTCTCGTGGGCGCGCCCCGACTGTCAATTCGTCTCGCCATAGCCGATGCAATGACCATGGGTCTTTCGGTCTTCGTCGGTACTGTGACGGGACCGTATCCGTGGCTCCACACCGCGGTGCTGGTGCCGTGGTGCTTCGCGGCGGGAATGCTGGTTGTGTTTGGCCAGACTCAGGCGGTGGTCGGATCCCAGGCGATCATCGCCTACGTCGTCTTGGGTCGATTCTCAGGGTCGCCTCTCCGAGCGTTTCACCTCAGCCTTTTCGTCGTGGTCGGTGCCCTCGTGGAAGTCCTCGCCCTCGTCATCCTGCGATTGCCGCCGAGCCTCCGCTACCAGCGCAACCGAATGGCCAATGCCTTCGAGGCGGTTGGCGAACTGGCCCAGTCCGATCCACATCGTTCCGCAATCGAAGTGATCGCAACACTCGACGAAGCCGAGCGGGCCCTCTCCGCACCATCGCTTTTCGGTCGCACCGACGTCCAGGACCTGCGAGCGATCCTCGATCAAGCTCGCAGAATCCTTCTTGAACTCACGACTATGGCGGGCCTCAGGGTGCGATTGGCCGCTGGGGACCCGAGCCGTGACTATTCGGGAATTGCCACGTGTCTCGATGCGGTGGCGGGGGACCTCAATGAGATTGCGGTGGCGCTTCGTCGCTCACCCCAATCATCCTCCTGGCACCTGGCCACCGCCCGGTTCCAGGAGGCGCTCACGCCTCTTCAGGACGCGTTCCGCCTTGGCGAGACGGACACTGACATGATCGCGCGCCAGTGCGTGACGCACTTGGCGGCCATCGGCGGTCAGCTCCGTTCCGCCGGAAACCTTGTGGAGAGCACCCGTCACACGAACGGCCAACACGTGTGGCGTCCCAGCGTCCCCGTACCGCAGGGCCCCGACTACCCACCGCTCCTCATCGACCTGTCCATCGTGCGTGGCAGCCTGCAACTCCGTTCACCGGCCTTTCGACACGCCATTCGATTGGCGGTCGCCGTCCCCGTCTCGGCAGTCGTGGGTTCGTTACTGTCACTCCCGCGTGGTTACTGGCTCCCGTTCGCCGTCGCGGTCATTTTGAAGCCTGATTACAGCACCCTCGTAAAGAGGGGGTTGGGCCGAGTCGTCGGAACGGCGCTCGGCGCAACGGTCGCCGCCATCCTCGTCAGCGAACTCCATCCGAACCTGTGGCTGACCGCGGTGCTCGTTGCCCTGACCGCATGGGTAGCGTACACGTCGTGGACCGCGAGCTTCTCGGTGGCAATTGCCTTCGTGACCGCGATGGTGCTGATACTGCTCAACACATCACTGTCGGACACGGTAGGTACCGCCTTCGACCGGCTGATCGACATCTCCCTCGGCGGGGCCATCGCCGTCGTGACCTACCTGATCTGGCCGACGTCGCCGCGTGCGGGCGTCAGCGAGGCGCAGTCCGCGCTCTTCACTGCCCTGCGCAGGTACCTCGAGGCTGCCATCGATGTCGTCGAAGCACGACCGGTGCGACCGGCCCTGGTTACGGAACGATCTCGAGCCGCACGTGTCGCCTGGGCCAAGGCGGAGGCCGCGGTCGGCCGGTCGGTGGAAGAGCCCGCCGCCACTCGGATCGATCCCTCCGAGGGTCGAGGGCTTCTCGCCACGACGCTACGAATCCTGCGCGCCATCCATGCCCTGCGCATCGACGCCGAGCGCGGCGCCACGATTGCGGGCTCCGCTGAGTTCGAGGCACTCAGCGCCGGTTGCCTTGATGCACTGGAGCGACTTGGCGATTGGTTCGCTTCTCAACCTCACGGAGCAGTAGTTGAGCTGCGTCCCCTCTTCGAGTCCGCCGAGCGGTCACTCGTGCGAGTCGGAGCTCCCGAATCAATCGCTCTGCATCTGGACGAGCTCATCAATGCCATTAACACAGCGTCACACCTGTCGGGGCTCCTCGCCGCGGCGGGTGACGGCCCGTGACGAACCGAGCGCGACGCTCGAGTTCGCGCGCAACACCGGTCACCCGCGTACCGCAAGCAATGGATTCACGTTGATCGTGGACCAACGGCTGGCGTTGACGTCACCTTGCGGTTAGCCTTGAATGGAGTCCGGACGTACCCAGTACGACTTTGGCCACTGCATGTCGGCCACAACTGGGTGAGGATTTGCCGCGAATTCACAACAGCCCCTCGGCTGACCGACGCCGCCAGGGCGACTGAACAACGCGCCAGGACGACAAGCGTGATCTTTGATTGGAGACTGCATGGAACACTCAGCGATTCAACGGCGCATCAGCCGGATTCTGCAATGGGTCGATGAGATCACCTCACGAGCGGGAGCCGCTGCGCTGGTTGCCTTCGTCCTGTTCAGCTTCATCATCGCTCTTGCGATTGTCGGATTCCCAGGAAACTGGGAAGCCGGATTCTCGACCGTGGCTTCGTCGATCACCCTGGTGATGTTGTTCGTCATCCAACACACCCAGAGTCGCCACCAGGTGGCCCTCCAACTCAAACTCGACGAGTTGATTCGCACATCGCCAGATGCCGACGATTTACTCGTTCACATTGAATTCGCCGAGGACGCCGAACTGATCGAGCGCGAACACGACCAAATCGCACATCACGAGTCGCTAAGAGAATCCGACGAGGATGATGCCAACGACGCTGAGTGAACAGCCCTCACCGCGAGTCTTCGTGAACAGTCCGTGGCCGACGCTGGTTTGAACGGGTTCGGCATTGTGCTGCGAAAGAATCACCGACGCCTTGAATTGTCTTCGAAGGTCAAGGCTGCTGCCCACTTTGTCGATCCAATTCGAACCGAGCTAGATTCGTTTCCGTGGTGCATCACTTCGTGGATACTGGGCCGATATCCTCGGAATATCCGATCCCTCTGACAAGTTGACTTCATAGTAGGTTCGGCCGAAGTTGTGTAGTTGGCTGTCATTCAGTCCGACCGGTCCGCTACCAAGAAGGAGGTCGGTGAGTGTCATGGTGATTGTGGTGTTTCGAAACAGATTTAAGCCTGACGCGGACCTCACTGCGTACCTTGAACTGGCTCTAAAGATGTACGAACTCGTGAGCAGGCATCCGGGATTCATCTCGATGGAGAGTTTCCAGACACCCGACGACGAACACGTGTCAATTGAGTACTTCGACAGCGACGAGTCTGCCGTGTCGTGGCGTAATCATCCCGAGCATCTAGAGGCGCAACGCCGAGGCCGAGAAGAGTTCTATTCGTGGTACTCAGTCTCCACCAGCGAAGTCACGCGCTCTCACGAGATGAACCTCAGTGGGGATCATTCGGCGAACCGGTGACTGGACCCAAGTCCGATCGATTCAGCACTGAGCAGAACGCGACCTTTTGAACTCATTCAGAATTGGGTTTGACTCGGGTTTGGAGATCGGAGCGCCACGAGTTGCCAATCCCCTGGCGTGAACCGGGCACGTGAGTGGTGGACCTCCGACTCTCTCTAGGAATTGGTACTAAATTGCGCACATGAGAGTCAGGGCCCTTTCGATGAGAGGTGTGGCGTGGCTTGGAATTCTGTCGCTGACCCTGGTGCCGATGGTCACTTCTGCACCTGTTGCGTCGGCGGCCGCACCCAATATCATCCAGTTGTCGCCCTTTATCGGTACAACAACGACGACAGCGTCAACCACTTTCGTCAGCGGCCCCATCACGGTTGACGTCGCGGGACCGGTCACGTTTGTCACCGTTTCTTCGAGTCCTCCTGGTCTGATCGTCGGCCCGGACGGAACTATCTCGACAACCGGCGCCTTGGCGGCAGGGGTCTACACCGTCGCCGGCACCGATAACGACGGGATCATCGGTGACACGGGTACCTGGACGTACACACTCACGGTCAACAGCGTCACGATCAACCAGACGTCGCTGACCACGGGAACCACGACCACCGGAGCGTCAGGATCATTCGCGATCGGCCCCATCACGGTTGACGTCCCATTTGCCGTCACGTACGTCACGACGACTCCGAGTTCGGGCCTCAACGTCGGCGCGAACGGGACTATCACCACCTCCGGCACGCTGGCCGCAGGGACCTATAGCGTCGCCGGAACAAACAGCGACTTGTACGGTGACACGGGTACCTGGACGTACACACTCACGGTCAACAGCGTCACGATCAACCAGACGTCGCTGACCACGGGAACCACGACCACCGGAGCGTCAGGATCATTCGCGATCGGCCCCATCACCGTGAACAACGCTGTCGGAACCGTGACTTTCGTCACGACGACTCCGAGTTCGAGCCTGACGGTCAACGCGAGCGGTCATCTCACGACGTCGGGTACGCTTGCGCCCGGTCTCTACACCGTCGCGGGCACCGACAGCGACGGCTACGGCGACACTGGCACCTGGACGTACGCACTCTCGGTCACCGGCGTCGCGGTCAGTCGGACGATCAATCAAACGTCGGCCACCTCGGGTGTCACAACGACGGCGGCGTCGGCCTCATTCGTCAGTGGCCCCATCACCGTGAACAACGCCATCGGAACGGTTGCCTTTCTCACCACTTCTCCCAGTGCGGGGCTACACGTCAGCGCGGACGGAACAATCTCGACAACCGGTGCCCTTGCGCCCGGTCTCTACACCGTCGCGGGCACCGACAGCGACGGCTACGGCGACACTGGCACCTGGACGTACGCGTTGACGGTCACCGGCGTCGCGATCACTGTCACCTTCGACGCCAATGGCGGTAGGGGCACGATGGCCGCTCAAAGTGGGGGCGCCCCGACTGCGCTGACGTCCAATGGATTTGCGCGCGCCGGGTACAGATTCACCGGGTGGAACACCGCCGCGAACGGTTCGGGATCGGGCTACGCAAACGGCGCCACGTACCCCTTCAGCGCGTCGGTCACCCTCTACGCCCAGTGGAGGGC
>PKYK01000045.1 GCA_003133665.1 Acidimicrobiaceae bacterium
CGCACTTCTCGACCCCCACCCCCACGACCTTCGACACACCGGCTTAACTCTTGCCGCCGCAACTGGTGCAACAACCGCCGAACTGATGCATCGGGCTGGGCACGCTTCTGCCAGCGCCGCCCTGCGTTACCAGCACGCGACGAAGGATCAAGACTGTGTCCTATCGACCGCCCTGGCACAACTTGTAAGGTCGGCCGAAGTCACCCAACTTCGGATCTCGACTGTCGGTGAGGAGGTTTGAAGCGAGAGACTCTTGTGGCCCTTCCGATCTACGCGGGCTGGCCCGTCTGGCCGGACTCGCGTTCGCGACAGTTCCATGGGCAGGGAAGGGCAGCGTGGAGTTAGTTGGCGATTCGTCACCTTGGCGGCGTCCGACAGGCGAACACTGTGACCCGAGCCGCACCTGCCACGCCGAGGACAGTGATCACCTTTGAGGGTTAGCCTTGTCGCAAAATGAGTCAGACCTCGAAGAAAGAGCCTCGTCGAAGGGCACTGGTCGTCGGCTTGATCGTCGCCGTATTGGCGCTTTCCGGAACCACAATCTACCTGGATGTTCGAGGTCCCTCTATGTCGTACGTCGATGGTTACAACTTCGCAGTTGCCTTCACTCACGGACTGCGCCAACCGCGAATGCACTACACCCGACTTGATGCGCACAGCTCGTGCTCGGTGTGGTCCTTTTCGAACGCTGGCGGGGTTCCATCCGGTGACGTTCCCCGGGAATGGCGTCAAGGATGTGAAGCAGCTCTAACGTCTGGGGCCTACAGCACAATCGCAAAGTAAGTCTCGGGCACGCCTCGCCAGAACCAGGCATCGGGTGGCGATGCGAACCGAACGGAGAAGAGTACTCTTGTTCTTCCTGATGATGGTCACTTTCAAGTGTCGGCAGCTTCTTCGCCCGGCAAGTGAGATCGGCCTTGGTTGACCTTTGGATCAAGTTATGACAAACTTGGTTTTCCACAGGAATAGGAAAACAAGTTTGCCATATCCACTCTTCCATGCTGAGCGGCCCGGAAATCTCCCTCTCGTCATGACCAACGACGAGTTCGCACGAGCCTTTCCTGGCGAGAACGACTACGTCGAGTTCAAGCAAGGTGTCAGTAACAAGAAAATCCAGGACGCTGCAGTTGCATTTTCAAATCTCGAAGGCGGTGTCCTGCTCATTGGTGCCAGGAACTCTGGGGCCATTATCGGACTAAACCAACCCGGCGAAAGCGCCCGTGAAGTACATGAGGCTATTAAAGACGCATCCAACTGTGGCCGTTACGAAATCCGCGAACTCACCGTCGACTCCAAGGTTGTCCTTGTAGTCAGCATTGAGCGGCGCCATGAAGGCTTTGCCCAGACGTCCGAAGGGGTGGTCCGACAGCGCAAAGGGGCGAGCAACCCCCCACTGAAGGGTCCAGAGCTTTCCAGGTTCATCGCTGAACGTGCTTTCCACTCCTTTGAGAGCACCCCAACACCATTCACCCTTGATGATGCCGATGCGATCCTTCTAACGCAACTAAGCGAGGCGTTTGACCTATCGAATGAAGATGTAGACACTCGTCTGCGTGAAGCGGGTCTTCTCTCCAATGGGAGCGACAAGTTGAAATTGACGGTAGCTGGAAGCCTGCTCCTCCTCAAGGATCCTTCGGCCATTGGCTGCCGTGCGTACATTGACATACGTAGGTACGGCGCTGACTCCGATGAACCTGACAAGACGTGGACGGTCTCCGGTGCAGCCTCTGAGCAAATCATCATCGCTACTAGGGACGTCATCGACGAACTTGGTGTCACTTCCGCCGTCTTGGGTGCACGGAGAGTCGACATGCCGAAACTGCCGCCCCGCGCGGTCCGGGAAGCAATCGCAAACGCTGTCGCACACCGTTCGTATCAAGACGCTGGTTCCGCGATCCGCATAGAGATTAGACAAGACAAAGTCGTTATCATCTCACCCGGCGGACTCCCTGAACCTGTCACAATCAACAACATCCGTTCTCAACAAGCGGCGAGAAATGATGTCGTTCTAAGAGCCTTGCGCCGACTTGGGCTTGCCGAAGATCTTGGTAAGGGCATCGATCGCATCGAAGATGATATGACTGCCGGACTGCTGGAACCTCCTATATTTGAGGATGACGGTCGATTCTTCTCTTTGACTCTGAAGACAACTGGAACTTTCACATCTGTCGAACGTGCTTGGATTCTGCAACTGATCGACAATGACAAGCTGAGCCCGCGTTCGGCTCCCGTACTTGTAGAGGCCGCTCGAAGAGGGACCCTTACCAACAGCGACGTCAGGTCGCTACTTGGTGTCGATAGCGTCATTGCTCGATCACTACTTCAAGGACTAGTCAACGCTGGGGCTCTACTCCAAGAAGGGGACCGTGGCGGGGCGCACTATCGAGTATCTCCAACTGCAGGTGCACCGGCGCGAATTCGGTACTCAGACGAGGAGTTTGAGTCGATGATTCTGGACCTCGCTACCAAGCGTCCAATCTCGAACAGTGACGTCCGCGAGAGAACTGGCCTTGACAGAACTGATACTGCGAAACTTCTGCGCCATCTAGTTGAAAGCGGCAAGTTGATTGTATCCGGCAGTAAGCGAGGAACCCGCTACACAGTAAGCGAGTGAACCTCAACGACCTCTAAAGCCGAGGTGGTCTTGCCCCGGGGAAAGGGTTCGTCCCAATTGCAGACAGTTGCCGAAAGCCTTCTCTTATCCATCACGAGTTCTCAACTTTGAGAAGGACTGTTCGCGGCTCTCGATTGGTTAGGCATGAAATGTATCATTACGATTTCGATGCACCGTTGACACCTGGCACCGGACCACCATTGAACGTCAGCACAACGTCCTGTTGAACCCACGATAAGCCCTCGTCCGAAGCAGATTTCGTCAGTTCCAGCGTGCCCACAGCACGGCAGTCGGTTGCACTTGCGCAGTACACCGGATAGTCGGACACGTACTGCAACGATTCGTTGGGCGGTAGCGGCAACTGTTCGGTTGTCCACGTAAGACCTCCGTCACTGGTTGCCATCATGACCGCCTGGTCGGGTACGTAAGGACAAGTCCCGTTGCATTCGCTCTCAATTAAATGAGTTGAAGCCCAGCAGTCAGCGGTTGTTGGACACGTGATTGAATCAAAACTCATGGGAACAGAGGCGTTCAGCGACGCTAGTCCGGTCGCCGGAATCGCCGTCCACGTCAGACCCCCGTCGTTCGTCACCAGCTCGCCACTCGCCGTCTGATAGCCGTTCCTGTCATTACTCGACTCGATGGACACACAGTGACTGTCGTCCGAACATGACATGATTCCTGACGTCGCGGTCATGGAGGGCACAGAAGCCGACGCCCACGTTGCTCCCCCGTCTTCGCTGTAAATCATCGACGCTGAGCCTTGGCCGAGTGGCCCGGGGCCGCTTGTGCCGCCAGCAACGCAGCGCCCATTTGGGAAACAGTCGAGTGCTGGTTGATCATTCTCACTCGGGAAGAACGAGGGCGGCAGCACCGACGTCGTCCAACTCTGGCCTCCGTCAGCAGTGAAGTACGCGGTGGGAGTGGGAGCAGTGCCTATTTGGATGAGGCCGATCGTGACGCACTTCAGCGTCGTTGTGCACGACAGGAAAACCGGCAGTTCGTTGAACCCCGGCATGGGGAGTGGCGTCCAGGTCATTCCGCCGTCCGTGGTCGTGTACAGGGATGGATGAGTATTGGTATTCGGTACGTCGCCCACCACCATGCAAGTAGAAGCCGTCGGACATGAGAATCCGTAGAAATAAGTTCCGTCCCCCGGGGCGAGTGATTGGCGCCAACTGGCACCTCCGTCGTGAGTCACCGAGATCACCCCTTGGGTCTTCTCGTGGTTCTGGAAGTTCGTTCCGGAGGAGTAGCAGGTCGCCGATGTCGGACACGTGAGTTGCAAGGTGAACTGTTGAGTCGTGGGGAGGGGTCCCGATGACGAACTCGCCTGCCACCCCGGTTGAGAGATGTAACCCGCGAGACTCCATACCCCGTGAGTCGGCGTCGAGGCGCCTGGCTTCGAGTTTGTGCGGGGAGCGCTGGAGTGGCCAAAAGTGAGCGGCACGACAATTGCTGCGGTAACCAGGACGGCGAGCGCAGCCAAGACCGCTGGCCGCTTGATTCCAACATTTAGGTTGGAAGTGATTCGACGGTAACGCGCGAATTCATGAGTACTCCGAACTCGCTGAGTGTAGTTATCCATGGGCGAGTCCGAAATCAGGCGCGCGTCGATCAAGTTGGGATCCGGGATCCGAACGTTGAGCGCCGGGTCGGACTGAGAAAGAAGTGATTCGATGTTCATGACAACTGCTCCTTTGGTGTGATCGGAAATGAGGATGTGTCGTTGGACAAAATTGCCGCCGGTGAATCAACGCCCAGTTGGATTTGGAGGCGAACCTTCGCCTTCTTGATGCGTAACGCGACGGCGTTCACCGAGCATCCAAGAACGGTTGCCGCTTCAGCGTGGCTGAGTCCATCCCAATAGACGAGGAGAACAACCTCTCGGTCGAACGGTCGCAGTTCCAGGAGCGCCGCTCGCACCCGGAGATGCTGAGGATCGACAGAGGTGTCGAGAAGCTCGATTCGATTCGGCTGGGCTGCGAGGTGTGAGAGCAGCCGCAGTCGATGCGACCGGCGACGGTGATGTTCAAGAAGACACTTATGAGCAACGCCGAAGAGCCAGAGACGATCCTGAGGACTCGCAGGAAGATCGCCAAATCGCCGCCACGCTATGGCAAACACCTCTGACACGATGTCAGGAACGTCCGACGATTGAAGAACCCGTCGATGGACGTAGGCGTAGATGGGCTTGTAGTACGACAGGTAGAGAGCCTCGAACCTCGCATGATCTTCTCGCGAAGGCTGAGGAGTCACCATCTGCACTTCCTAGGCCAATTCACACTCAGTACATGTCGCCGCCGGCGGCAATTCTGTCCGAAGCGCCAAAATCCTTTCACTGTACGGTCTTTGGTGCCACGGGTGTCAGATCGATTCCCTCACTTTGCGCCGACAACGTACTCGCGACAGGTCTGCTGTCAGTTCAGTTGTCAAGATGTCTGCGAGACGTTCAGCAGCCCCTATTTCCCGTTCGCGCCCCTGAAGAGTGGCGTCGCCTGGAGGTAGCCGCAGTAGATGCCCCAAAGCCGGCTGACGCCAATGCCGGCCTGGTACATCGACCGCGCGGTCAGGGTTTGCCGTGCACCGGGCAACGTGAACTGAAGTGAATTGATCCACGGGCACGTATGTCCGATGCCGCTGACGAACTGGATCGTGAACGACACCACGTGAGGGCGCGACGCTAGTAAGAGTCGAGGGAGAGGTGCGTTGACTTTGGACATTCCCCCGAAGATGCCGAATCGCACGTCACGGGCCATCGCGGTTGAGTGGTTGTCGAGTTGGGCACCGACGATCGGGTAGCCGCTCATCGTGCACGCCGTGGAGGATGACACCGAGGTACGCACGAGTAGGCCTGCGCTCACCGCAGCTCCGGGGAGTCCCGTTACGCCGAGTAACTTCACGCGTGCATCGGAACACGTCGTTGCGGACAGCGTTGTACCGCCGGGGCCACTAACCGTCCGCGTCGGCGAGGACGAGTAATGAACGACTCCGATCACAACTAAGCACGCCACGACAAGTCCGAGAAGCACCACGACTGCTAAGTACAGGCGCCGACGAAGCATCTTCTGGCGAGCCTCCTTGATCAGAAGCTCGGTGGCGTCAGGCATCCCCATCGAATCGGGCGGTCTGGATTGGGCTAGCGTCATCCGCTACTCGATTTGACCTTGGGAAGTCCTGGACCGTACCAATCGTTCGTCGGACCCGTTGCCCCGAACCAGTCGCGCAGGTTCTGTCGCGGCAGCGAGCCCGAGATCCCCGGCATCATCGGAAGGACGGCGACCACCGTACAGGCGTAAATACCGCGGTCGGGTTGAAGTGCGATGGCTAGCGATCGAGTGGCGCCAGGAGGTTGCACCGCGATGGTCTCGTAGTGATGACACGCCATAGGTGGTTCACCGCTTGGTATGTCCCCTTCCGTAATCCAAAACGACGCGACACCCCTGTGGGCTGCCAATGTGACGGAGGGCAATGCTCCCTTGCGATTGAAACCAATCTTGCCGTAGACGGATCTCAAGTACTTCACCTGCTGGGCGACGCGTACTCCGCTCGCCGAGAAGAAGGTCAACGTCGGGTAGCCCGTGACCGCGCACGAGTGACTACTGACGTTTTCAACCGCGAAGAGTTCGACGAAGGTCCCCGCGCCTCCCGTCGTACCGATGAGACCACCGCGTAACTGTGCGGCGGTGCACGGCGCAGGAGCGAGTGCCGCGGTTCGGTCCGTGCTCTTCACGGTCGACGGACGCTGTGGCGATGCGCCGTGCTGGTGGGCGACCAAGGCCACCGTCCCTAGCAATACAATCGTCGCCACACCGAGGGAGGCCCATCGCCGACGGCGAGTGCGGCGTCGAGCTTCACGAATAAGTACGTCAATCGGATCGGCAACAATCCAATCCTCACGAGTCTCCGGTGGTGCGATGGTCATCGAGACTCCTCAGTAACGACCATGAAGATGGTACTATGGCGAACAGTACCATGCGAACTCCCCAAGTCGACAAGAACGATTCCACTCCTCTTCACGAGCAAGTGGCCGCGGAGATTCGGCGCGCCATCGCCGACGGCGAAGCCGCCCAGGGCGATCGCCTGCCCCCGGCTATTGACTTGGCTGCGGTTCTCGGGGTCAACAAGAACACCGTCATCCGCGCGCTGCATATCCTTCGAGACGAAGGATTGCTCGACTTCACCCGGGGGCGTGGCGTGCGCGTCGTCGGAACCCCACAACGTGGTGCCGTGATCGCGAGGATTGGTGAGCTCCTCGACTTCGCTCGGGCACAGGGTTACCGACGCGACGAGGTAGTTGCACTGATCCAGACTCGCGGCTAGAGACAGCGACACATGGTCAACATCGGTCGGTGGTTCGACGGCCCCATTGGAAGTTGCCTCTTCTACCGCTCACTTGGTCAACAGTTCTCCTGACCGTCCCGATCCCAACCCGTGATGTCAAATGCAAGCAATTCCGCTCCCCTGATCAGACTCTGTCGCTGACGCTTCATGCCCCAGACGCCGTTGGCTACCTCGGGCATGTAGCCGCTGTCCCCGTTGCGGGAAGTCCACGCTGGAGTGCCAATGCGCCCTCGATCACGCACTTCATGATCGGTCCCGCGACTTCAGCACCCGTCACTGAGATTCCTTGGTTGGGCATGCTGACGGCCACCGCCACCGTGGGATTCGTGGCGGGAGCGAACGCAATCATCCAGTCGTCGGTGGTGCCCTTGCCCGTTTGCGCGGTGCCCGTCTTCGCGGCCACGTCATCAGCGCGCAGGAATCCGACGCCGTAGGCCGTGCCGGACTTCACGACGTCTTGCATCAGTGAAACGATCTGACTCGCCTGAGATCGCGTGAGCGGTTGTTTCCAGATTGAATCCTTGTAACGCTCGGCGACGGAGCCGTCCGGCGCGCTGACATACGACATCAAGTGCGGGGTCATGATCGTCCCGCCGTCGGCAATCGCCGACGCGATCAGTGCGTCCTGTAGAGCGGTCGCGCGAACGTCTTCTTGTCCGATGGCGGAGTACGCCAGAAATGGAGGATTGGCCGCGAGGTACGACTCCGTTGGAAAGAACGAAGCATCAACGTACGGCATGTCGAGCGGCGGGATCTCGTTGAAGCCAAAGGCGTTCGCCATCGCCGTCAGGTCCTTGGCGCCGAGGGCCAAGCCAAGGAGTGCGTAACCCGGGTCGCACGATGCGGGCAGCATCTGCACGACGGTGCCACCACATTTCACGTTCCCGTCGTTATACAGAAACTGGTTGGTGTCGGGGAGTGCAGTTCTCACCATTGGCTTGAAGTACCTCTTCAACAGCGCGGGCTGGTACGCGACGATGCCCGCGGTGGTGACCACTTTGAACGTCGAGCCAGGCGGGAACGTCTGTTGTGTCGCCACCAACCCGAGCGGTGGGAAGCCCTCGGCGTCCTTAGCGGTAACTGACTTCCAGGCCGCCGCCAACACCTTGGGATCAAACGAGGTGAACGGCATCGGATTGAATGTCGGATTGGAGTACAAGGCAAGGACGCCACCGGACCTTGGGTCTATCGCCACCACCGATCCGTCACGACCGTTGAGCGCATTCCTCACCACCTTTTGAAGCGCGGGCAGCAAAGTAAGAGTCAACGAGTCGGCCGCCGTGGAGGGTGCGAGGACTTGCTCCAAGCTCTGCGCAGGCTGAGCGTGTGCCGTCAAGTAGGCGTTGTACTGCGTCTCGAGTCCCCACGAGTAAATGGGCGAGTTGAAGCCCACCACTCCAGAAGTCAATGATCCGAGTGGGTACACCCGCCTCCACGGGGACGCCGCGCTGGACGTCGCTACGGAATGCGCGAGGACGGTGCCGTCCGCCGCGACAATGTCGCCACGGGCGTACTGGTCAGTGCTGACATTGTTACGCGGATTGAGCGTCGATCGGTCCAGCGCAGCGGCGTGAAATCCCTGGATCCACGCCGCCTGAGCCACCACCACGAGAAAGGACACGAGTATGACGGTCGCGAGAATGCTAAGTCGACGCGACATGTTCGTCTCCAAACCTTGCAACAGTGCGCACGCGTCTGCTAACCCGCGGTTCCAACCAGGGGCCCGGTGCTCAGGTCGTTGGCCTTACCGGTCGTGCACACCTTAGGAATGGTCACCTTCACGTGACGGTTCAAGAGCTTCTTAGCTGGCACAACGTCGATGGTGAAGCCCGTGGCAGCAGCAGGCCGACAAGCGTTGGTCCACTTCCTCACCGTGGTGGCATTTCCAATCGGGTGCACGAGGTTCAGATACGTGTGGGCCGCCTGTCCCTTCGTCAGGGTCAGAAGCTTGTACTTCATTGAGTTAACAGTTGCGCCTTCGACGAGTGTGGTGACGACCTCGCCACTTGGCTTGCGCGCAACTTTGATGCCAATCGGAACAATCTTCGGCAACCCCCCAATGACGCACGTGGCGCCCTCGTTCGTAATGGAGATGGGCAAAGTCTGGAACACCGATCCAGCGGTGCTCGGGTTGTACGTCCAGGCGCTCACGGTCACCGCGAGCTGTCCGGGTGTACAAACGGGGACCGTGGTCGCCGCCGCATTTGACGGCATCGGTGCAACCAAGAGCAACGCGACGAAGCCACCAACCCCTAGAACTAGCGACCACTTCGCCATTGCGTTCTCCTTCACTCGGACCAATCTTCCATGACGCGCACCACGGCATTCAGAGCTTTCGTCCGCTTCGATGGCTCCAGATCTCCCCTGCTTTGAAGTTCGTTTCCTAGGCCAAGATGTCACATCGCAGTGGCCACGGAGCGTCAGATTGCGTTGAGATTGTCGAGGAAGAAGGAACCGCTCTCGGATTCGGTCGTCACCCATTTTGACGTCCATCTACCCGAACGGAGGTTTCGACTGCGGCAGGGTGAACCCTGAAGTCCCGTTGGTGGGTGGTGCCAGCGCCACCCACGTTGCCCCGCCATCAATGGTTGAGTAGATGGTCAATGCGCCCGAAGCGCTGCCCACCGTCAGCAAAGCGTCGCGAGCGTTCACCCCCTCTAACAGGGCACGGTGGGTGGTAGCCGGGAGTTCCACGGTGCGATAGGACGAGACGCTTCCATTTGTGACGATGTACCTCTCGGTGTCGCCCTTCGGGCCCGGGCGCAACACCCACCAGGTGGACGGACTCACGACGTCGACTGAAACGAGTGGACCTCGGCGCACCGACGTGTACACGCCACACCCACCGCTGGCGGTCTGCGAATTGACGATGATCGACCCCTTTACGACGAGAGGCGACGCCAGTCCCGGAATCAGCTTCCAGTGAAGTCCATGGTCCCTCGACGCGTAGAAGAACACGTCCTGATGTCCGCCGACGGAGAAGACGACGGGTAGGGTCCCGTAAATTCCCGTGAAGGCTGGCTGGCCGTAGAGAGCTGGCGCGGCGGCCGGAACCTTCGTCGGGCGCGTCACGCTCATCTTCTTCCACGTGACACCGCCGTCGAGCGTGCGCCACACGTAGGGGAAGTTGGTGGAAAAGACGTCAGACGATGCTCCCGCAAGTGGGCTCGCCGCAAAGCCAACGGACGACGACGCGAACACGTCGCTCAGGTCGGGACATCCGCTATGCGAGTAGCTTGCGACGGTCCTCCACTTTGTTCCGCCGTCGGTCGTGCGTTCGAGCGTGTTGGAGTTTCCGGCCCATGAGAACTGCTGTCGCCACCCGTCGGCGGCATTGACAAAGCCAATGACCTCCTCGCCTGCCATGCTGCCAGTATCGCCGTTGGGCTGCCTCGTCCATGAAGCACCGCCGTTGACGGTGCGCTCGAGGACGGTCTTGTAGCCGGCCTCGTCTCGCGCGAGCAACCACCCGACACGCGGTGACACGAAGGCGGCGCTGTTCCAAGCGTAGAGACACTTGCCGTGTGCACCCTTGAGCGAGGGCGTCACATTGTTCCAGTGAGTGAAGTTCGTCGTAAGATACACCGAGCTGCAACCAGTGTCTGCATCAAAGGCATCGATCACCTCGACGCCGTGCCCGACGTAGATGACGGTGTTCGTGAGGCTGCTGGCGGATGACGTTGCCGCGCCGATGCCCACGGCAGGGACCAGAGATAACGCGATTGACATGATCGAAGGGATGACTCCGCGGTACCACCGTTGTCGTGACATGCCACCCATCCCTTAATCCGCTGACGGTTTCTACCCATACTCATCCCCGGACGCGACAGAATTCCGTCAGCGAGTTGACTGAAGTCCTCTTCGGCGTAAAACGCCGGGCCGACGATTCAAGGTATCCACCTTCAACCAGACTAAAGACGGCCCATCCGGCCCCCAATGAAGTCGTGAGCGACGGCACGCCGAATGAGTTGGCGACGGGCAGGAGGTGCCGTGTACAGTCCTTCGCCCTCCAGGCAGTCGGGCCCGCGGTAGAAAGACCGACGATTGGGGACGGGTGATCCGAGGACCTGCCAGGGCCGCGGGTGCGAACAGGACATTGACGGGTTTTCACCGTTTCCGGGCATATGTAGTTGTGATTGGAAGATACTGGGCGCTGTACGAACGGGGATCTGCGTGATTGATCAGAGAGCGACGGACTTCGAGCGGGCGTACTCGCTCCATCTCCGCGCCATCACCGCGTACGTAGCACGTCGAGTTCCGAGGGACGAAGTCGACGACGTGGTGGCCAAAGTCTTCGTCGTCGCCTGGCGGCGTTTTGACGAGGTGCCGACGCCCCCCGAGGACAGACTCTGGCTCTTTGGCGTCGCTCGGCGCTGCGTAGCTCACCACCTTCGAAGCAGTCTGCGCCAGGGCCGGCTCCGCATGCGCTTGGTCAACGAGATATCCGTCGTTCAAGTTCCACCTTCGCACAACGTCGACCATCGTGTGGAACTTGTGCTGATGGCCATGGACCGACTCAAGCCACTCGACCGCGAGGCGCTTCGAATTGTGCTCTGGGACGAACTCTCCCATACGGAAGCAGCCGTGGTCATGGACTGCAGTGTCAATGCGTTCGAGCTCCGCTACCGGCGAGCGCGAAATAGCGTACGCCACGCCGTAGAGAATCTGACCACGAACGTAGCCGGAAAAGAGTCATCCTCGTTCGCCAACACCGCACTCTTTGTGGAAGGACAAGCACCGTGACAGTGATCATCGAGGATCTCATACGACGAGCTGATCCCATCGACCTCTTCGGGTTACCGACTATCGACACCGTCTCGTCTCGTCGTCGTTTAGACCAGATCCTGGCGACACCAGTGAGAACTGCCAAGATTCGACGTCCCGGCGTCATCGCCGTAGGCCTTGTTGCTGCGGTGGCGCTCGCCCTCGTCGTGCTCCAGATTCTTCCGAGTCCCGAAGGCCGACCGTCGCCCGCGGCGGCGGCCTTCGTGCATCTTTCGCGCGTTGCCTCAAAGATGCCAAGGATCGAGACGCCGCGACCGGGGCAGTATCAGTACACCAAGTCGGTGTCGGTCAACTCTATTGAATACGTAGACCTGCTGAAGTATCCGTTCCACGTCAACTACGACGAACAGCGCCAGGATTGGGTCGCCACGGACGGCTCCGGACGCCTTGTCGAGACCTGGTCCGACCCCACATTCCCGACCGCACGCGACCGCTCCAACTGGCTCCGGTCAGGTTCGCCTTCGTTGACCCAAGCGACCGTCGTCGAAACAATCCCTCGCGGAACGAAGGCCACTGCGCCGATCGACCTGTGGACGTTGCCAACCAACCCGACGAAGCTGGCGAGCATGGTCAGTAGTCGAAGCATCGAGGCAGGTCCGCCAGGAACGCTCGAAGACTTCACGCAGGTCGGCGACCTGCTGCGCGCAACGTTCGCGCCGCCGGCACTTCGCGCCGCGCTCTTCAAGGTCGCTTCGCACATCTCGGGAGTGCTGCTGATCGGACCGACGACCGACCACCTCGGTCGCAGCGGCATCGGACTCGCCATCGCGCAAACTCCAAGCGATCCGGCCCTGGGCTCTTCTGGCCTTTTTGAGCTCATCTTCGATCCGACCACGAGCGCTCTACTGGGCGAGCAGACCCTCGCCGGCTCGCATCCTGCGCAGACGTCGACGAGCGGCGTCTCCGCGTTGAGCGGATTCGTCGTCACCAGTTGGACGTTGTATGAAGTGAGCGCGGTCGTTGACTCGACTACCGCGGTAGCACCAGCGCACGCGTCGGGTCACGAGCAGTGAGGAACGGACAGGGCAGGAGGTTCGTCTTGAGGGGTCGGATTCGTGCGCACGGCGCAACAGCACCGGAGAGCAATAATAACGCGGGAATGTTCGGCGCGTTGACGCACCGGGTCCTGGGGCGACTTCTCGTGACCATTGCCCTCGTCGCGGTAACCGGCTTGGCGGCGACAGCACGGATCGCCAACGCCTCGTCAACGTCAAGGTCCCTGCCGATTCCACAGTTGCTCACTGGCGTCATAGGTACACCGCTCACGTTCGTGGTCAGTACGAAAGGCGGCAAATGCAGTGCCGATCCGTGCCTTCAACTTCAGCGCACGAGCGACAACGGTACTCACTTCACGACACTTCACCTCCCGCCAATCTCGCGTGCCGAGGGAAGTCCTCTCGGCAACCTTGGTCAGCTGATCTTCGCCAACGCGACGGACGGCTACGCCGCACTCAACATGACCAACTCGTTCGCTTGGTACCTGACCACCGACGGCGCCAAGTCGTGGCATCGCGAAGGGACAATCGACGGTGAGACGATCGTTCAAATCGCTCCGACGCGCGACACGCTGTACGCCGTCATTGCCCACTGCGCGAAGAAGTACTCGTGCACGAGGTACCGATTGGCACGTGCACCTTTGACTGCGAAGAAGTGGACCGTTGAGACCCTGCCGGCGCCACTTTCCAAGGGCGGCTTTGCCTTAGCCGCGTACGACAGGAACGTCTGGGCGAATTTTCAAGGTCCGCGAACTCCGCGGCTCTTCGTGTCACACGACGCCGGTCACACGTTCACCCAATCATCAGCGCCGCTTCTGGGTAGCGTGTCCGCGTGCAATCTGACGCCGACGTCGTCAACGGCCCTGTGGGCCGAGTGTCCGACCGGAATGCTCGCCTCCTTCTTCTACTCAGGTGACGCCGGCGTCCACTGGACCAGCATTTCTCGTTTCGAGTACTCCGGCACTGGTGGCGGAGCCTTCGACCCCGTGTCGAGTTCTCTCGCGTATCTTGACTTCGGGCCTTACACCGCACGTGCCAAGGATCTGTACGCGATCTCTGGACCGCGTCACGAGATGACCGCGACAGGGAACATCGCCTGTTCCTCGATCAACGGTCTCGTCTTCAAGGACGCGAAACACGGCTTGGCTATCTGCTCGCAGAATGGCACGAACGTATCCACGTCCACGTATCTTCTTCGAACGTCCGACGGAGGCGCGACGTGGATCAAAGTGAGTCTGTCGTAGACGTCGCTGGCAAGATTGGGCCTCAGCCTTATGCCGGCGGTTTGCGCCACACGAAAATTCTCTCGAGGGCCCGACGCGACAGAAATGCCACCTTCCACTGGCGACTGAATGTCTCGTTCCAGAATGATTGGATCTAACGCGCGAGGGAGCCCCAGATGGTTAGCGCAGTTCCGACAATGAGAAAAAAGACGCCCCAGGTTTGAATTTGAAGTCCGCCCGCAGCGAGATTCGTGAGATTTGACCGGAAGTCCTGTTCAATTCGAACAAATTCTGCCCTTGTTTGTTTGTCCGCATCTTCTTGTCTGTTGTTCGAATTCAGGAGATCCGCTTGCATATGCTGCACTTCCAAGGTGAGGTCGCGAATACGACCAGCGAACCATTCGAGTTGTTCATTCACGTGTTCGGGCCTTGGCGCGACAGTTACCGTTGCGGTGCCGCTCACGCTGACAACTGCGGAAGCGGTGCCGCTCAGATAAGCGGGCACCCTTGGTTGGTGACGATGGAATACTCGGCGCAAGAAGTTGCTCAATGCATGGTGAGTCTTTGTTATAAGTTTTTTAGACCGACCCAACAGTCCCGGAAGCTTCGTCCAGTTCTTTCGAAGTTTGTGTATTCCGAAAGCAGCGAATGAAATTCCAACAATTTGAAGAGCCCCTCCGGAGATAAGAAGGCCTTCATTCATCGAGAATTCACCATTGCCGAAGGCATCCTACCGAGAGTAGCCGCGCCGTATTACTGGAAGCCTTACTAGTACCGGCGGCCCGGCGTGACAAGAATGCGACGTTGCACTGGCGCTTGAGTTAGAACGTGTGGGTTCTGGTCTGTGGCCCGACGCAACAGAACTGCCACCATTCATTGGCGGTTGCCAGACTGAAGGATGTTCGACTCCGAAGGTCCGCCCGCAGCGATCGGTTGGGCTTCAGCCGATGTCCGCCGGCAAAAACCCCAGGTCGGCCAACGCCGCAGTTGCAAACTCATCGAGATTAATACCGGCGAGTTCTGCGGGGGCGAACCATCGGACAAGCATTGGTGCCTGGGTCCTATCGCTATCGCCAAGGAGCTTGGCGTCGTAGACGGTGGCGAGGTATGTAGTATCTGCGCCGCACTCGTAGATCACGCGGTACTTGGCGCCTGAGAGTTCTGCCACAACATCGCTCACTTCCACCGATAGACCACAGTCCTCGCGGGCGAATCTCACGGCGGCCGTCTCGAGGCTCTCGTCGCCGGATACGCCACCACCCAGGCATGACCACGGACCACTCTCGAACAATGACGCCAAGAGGACTTGGCCGTCCGTGTCGCGGACCAGAGCAACCACCGATGAGATGACTCCAACGAAGTCAGGGTTCGGTTCGCTATTCCCGGTTTCGGACACGTGGCTCCTTCGCGCTCAGCCTAGCGAGGGACCGTGCCGATTCAGAGGCTAAGGCTGTCAACGGCTTGGTAGGAGGCCCGATGCCGCGAGTATGTATCCAACCGTCGGCAACATGACTTGGCATAGTTCCAGTTGCTGTCCAAGGCCCGACACGACAGAAGTGCAACCTTCCACTGGCGATTGACCACGTAGCGAAATTCAGGGCATCAGATAGATCGGCCGAGTAAGAGCAGCGGAGGGTCGGAACCATCAGAACATCCACCAACCAGCACCCAACCACTGTGAGGATTTATTCGTGCGACCTGTGAATCTATTCATCGCCAACGCCGGCGGAACGCTCGATGCCCTTGTCGATGCTACAAACGAAGCGTTCCGGGCTGCAGTCACCCCCGCGCAGCAGTTGCTCGGCGTAGAGGGTGTGGACGTGCTCGTTATTGACGCTCCCGATGATGCCATCCCCGAGTGGGGAGTGGGTGGCTACACCTACGGGCCCCACGCCATCCTCGTAGCCCTTGATCCAGCGACGACAGTGGATAGTCGCCACATCGAGAGAACGCTCGTTCACGAGCTCCACCACACGATGCGTTGGCGTGGTCAAGGCTGCGGCGGGAGCCTCGGACAGATGTTGGTCAGTGAAGGAATGGCCCAACTCTTCGAGGAAGAGGTGCTCGGCGAAGCCCCATTCTTCAGTCGTGCGAGCATCACGGATGACGAGATCGCCGCAGCTCGTGCGGTGTTGTACGAACCCGAGTTCAACCAAAAGAAGTGGTTCTTCGGAGCCGACGGCATTACCTTTTCCTTCGGATACACCTACGGGTACCGAGTATGTAGTGCCTACGCCAATGCGACCGGCAAGCCTGCGTCGGAGCTCATCGGAGTGCCTTCACGGGAAGTCCTCGAACTGGGCATCCAGTAGAAATGCGCGTTCTGGTAGCCAGACGGATACCAATTTTGAGGGAATCTGTCGATGGGCCGATTTTTACGATCTCCGACTGGCGGCTTGATCGGTGGGGCGGTTGAGTGTCGGCGGGCCGACGTCCACAATCTAATGGCGGGTGTTTCCCTGGTTAAGTTGAGGGAAAGAAGAAGTTGATGTCGAGTGCTCTATATGACTTAGTAAGCGATCTCGGAGAAGTTGCTTCAGTGATTGGGTGTAGCGAACTCTAATCGCCCGACATCCGCTACTATTACGTTCACTGATCTATTGGTCATCGTAATAGGAGAACCGTGGCTTCGAGAGACGTTGAGGATTCACAAGATGTGCTGCGTCGGGCTGGTGACGCGTCTGTCCTGATCCTGACGAGCCTCGCTGACGGTCCGAAACACGGCTACGCGCTGATCCAGGATGTTAAGGCCTTCTCCGGAGTGCAGCTTGGACCCGGAACGCTCTATGGGGCGCTTGACCGCCTCGAGCGGCTCGGCCTGATTGCGGAATTGCCCTCCGAGGGTCGACGGCACCCCTACCGCGCAACCGCTGCTGGCGTCACCGCCCTGCGCTCACACCTCGATGCCCTGGAGCGCGTGAGCATGACTGGTCGGCTTCGTCTTGGACTTGGGACCGTCTAGTGAGACGGTCCCAAGAGAGCCGAATCATTGCTGCCGTGCTTCGTTGCTACCCCACGCGATGGCGGTCTCGACATGGCGACGAAGCGACGGTGCTCGCTTCGGCTCTTTTGGAGGATGGAACCCCGTGGTGGTCCATCGCTGGGAGCTTTCTCCGTGGTGCTGCAAAGGAACGAGCATTTCGAAAGCCAGGTTTGCGGGTCGGTTCGGCAATGGCCGCAATCACCGTTGGCATCGCTGCGGCTCCTCTGGCACTGTTCGCGTCGCTAACTCCGGCGAACGCATCGAGCACCACCATCACCATCGTCATTTCCAAGCCCGGTGACGCGGCTCGACAACTTGAATCCGCCTTCGCTACCCACCACTTCAAGATCGCAGTCGCCGAAAGGCCAGTTTCAACGGACCTCGTCGGGTCGATCCTTTCGGTCAGCACGGTCGGTGCTTCAAGTGGCAACGCTGGCGCGATCGGGGAGCTCCATGGTCAATGCAACGGCGGCGGGTCGGGCTGTGTCGATGGACTCGTACTTCCACTGCACTATTCGGGAATAGTACGAGTGACGGTCGGAGCTGCAACGACGTCGAAGGATGTTCACCACCCCTACCCCGCAATAAAGCAGCGAGTTTCATGACCGCGCGCCAACTTGCATTGTCACGCAACTCTCAACAGAGCACGGACGAGCAGGAAGATGCTCGCGTGGTACGTGTCACCACATCCATCTCGACAGTGAACGGAGATGCGTAGTGCCTGTTGACGTACTCGCTACCGATACCGACGCGTCGGGCAACGAACCCAATCCAAACCGTACCAAAAGGAAACGTCGTGTCGCAATTGAGTGGACGCTGATCCTTGTTGTTGCGTTGTTGGCCTCCTTCGTAGTTCGTACCTTCGTATTTCAAACGTTCTTCATCCCGTCAAGTTCGATGAACCCAACTCTATGGAAAGGGGATCGAATTCTTGTGAACAAGCTGAGTGTCGAATTCGGCACAATCAACATTGGGGACATTGTGGTCTTCAAGGCTCCTCCTGATGTTGCTAAGGACTGCGGGGACGCTGTCACCAATCTGGTGAAGAGGGTTATCGGTTTGCCCGGCGATCATTTGTACTCCAAAGGCAACACCATCTATGTCGACGGCAGGCCGCTCGATCAGAAGTGGACCGTCTGGCCCACAATTGGCGCTCCAATCCGGCCAACGACGGTGCCTGCTGGTCAATATTTCATGATGGGTGACTGGCACGCAGATTCTTGCGACACTCGAACGTGGGGCACCGTGCCGAGGTCTGATCTGATTGGCAAAGTGTTCGTACGGATCTGGCCACTGAAATCCATCAAGTGGTTTTAACCCAACGTTGGACGCGCAAACTTGATGGCTCTTGAATTCACTCTGGGACGATGCCAGCGTCGCCGAACGACGGATACTTTTTGAAGAACTCGTCGACTCGGTCAACATCCTTCCGGACAAATTGACGGTTCAGATCGTCGGCGCTCGACCGATTCTGGTGACACTTCAAGACGTCGGGTTGGTTCAGGGTTGCAAACCCGTGGTGTCGGAGGCCCGATGAGAACCCGCACTCTGCTGCGGAGGGAGGTCCACTTTACGAACTCTTTCTTCTTCACTCTGAAAGCGAGAAGCGGTTGCCAATATGCCCGCAGTATGCCCGACGATGTACCTCGGGTTCTAATGCGATCGAACTTCTTCATTCTGATGAGGAGTTTCAAGTGAACCTGGCATTTTCATCGCTCAGCTTCCCAAGCTGGGCTATCAGATTCTGTAAATGCGGAGGCGACTCCGGCTCCGTCGACCACAGCTCACGAGACTCCTGACGAAATTTTGGTTGCACGGAAAAGGCGCTTCGGTCGGTGGACGGTGGCTTCATGGAGCGTCGGTGTCGTTGTAATTGTCTTGGTGCTTTCGGTGCTTGCTGCAACTGGCTCATTATTGAACCAAGGAAGTGAAGCGAGCAATTGAGATTGCTGCGTCGGGTAGTAGCGAACATTATTTGGCGTCTGGAGCAGTCTAAGTCTCGCTCTGAATCACTCCGAGAGTTGTAGAGATTGGCTGCGGGTTCTCTGGGGCTTGTGGCTAACCGATTGAGTAGTCCTGCCTCAGTGCGCACTGCCAATGGATCTCACTCCCGCGCACCCGCTTCTCGGCGTGGTGTGAGGTTGTTCGCATTTAAGGGACTCGGTGGACTGGTGCGGGTGTCGCAATATCGTTTGAGCTGTCGAAACACCACATCGGAACCGTCAGCGTCCGTGTGCACTTGGCGGCTCAAACGAAGGTACGCGCCATGGATCTCCTCCTGCTTGTGGCCGTCGCCGTAGTTGTGGTTTCCATCGCAACACGTCGGGAGAGTGTGGCCGGCAACGAGTTACACCGTCGTTCCCGAGATGAGTAAGCGGAAATACTCAGCACCGTCAGGAGCCGAGTATTGCGAACCCGTTGCGGTGTGTCATTGGCCGGAACGAACTCAATGAAGCAGTCGGTAGCAAGATGTTGTGGCTATGTTGTTGCAGAATTCTGCTAGCGATAGATGAGGAGGCACGACCATGGGGACGACGAGAAGTTTTCAGCGAGCGGGTGAGTTTTCCCTGAGTCCTTCATTCCGCGTTGTCCAAGGCGCGCTCTCCGATGACCGCTGCCCGTCAGTTGGTAGTTATCGAGCTCGACATCGGGGGCCGTGCATATGACCGTCGGGCTTTCGGCAGCGGCCAATCAATGAAGAGGATCTGGCTGCGCCATATGTCGCTCGCGTTAGCGTGCATCGTTCTGAGCGTTCCGTTAATGGCCCAAGCTCCGACCGCCAGCGCCACGTTGACACCGAGAGTGGCGACGGCAACGGTGCCGTATCCGATGCTCGGCACGAACCTCACTACCGAGTACGTTGCTGCGGGAACGCAACCATCGATCACCGTGACCGCGAGTGATCCCACCGGTACTCCCAATACGGGGGTATCCGAGTACCTATGGGGGCCACTGCAGGTCCCGACGTCCGGTGTCTGCTCCACTCTCACGCTCGCTCAATTCGACACGGCGAGTCCGGGCGTGGGCGTCTATACCTCGATGTTTCCCAATTTGTTAGGGACAGTAGTGAGCGCTAGCGGTCCCGCAACCATCGTCGGCCCCGTCGCCGCAACTGCGGGTTGTTATGGGTGGACTACGCCCATATCGGGGACCGCGGAATCAACGTCACCAACTACCACTACGACAACTACGACCAAAGTGCCGGCTGCCGCAAAGACGTCCATCACTTGCATGCGCGGCAAGACCACCAAGAAGCTAACGTCGGTGAGCCCGAAGTGTCCCAGCGGTTACAAGAGAGCACTGACAATTTCGTGTATCAAGGGATCAGCTATCAAGAAGGTGACAGCGGTGAGCCCGAAGTGTCCTCGCGGTTACAAGGACAAGAAGAGCGCTCCCAAGTCACCCGTGGCCACCACGACTACGACAATTCCAACCCCCAACCCTGGTTTGGCCTCGTGCGGGGACTGCGGAGTGGCGGCATTCATTAATGCCGACCGCGCCACTCTTGGCCTGCATCCATTGGCACTGATCAACAATGCCGCCGGCGTGGAACTAAGCGCCCTTCTTTTCGTGTCAGCTGCCGACGATCCGGGCATAGCGGCGTGGAACATTACGGCGACTGACACGCCGCAACAAGCTGCCGTAGCAGCTGTAAATGCGTGGTGGGCTGAAGGGCCGGGGCTTGCCGCCGATGGGCACGGTCACTATGACGCGATCGTGAACCCGAACTACACGTCCATCTCCGTCGCAGTTGCGTTCCAACCAGCGGGTACTCCACTTGGGCCTTGCTGGGTTGTCGTAGCAGGACTCTGAACATCCCGGACAGGTGCTACTTAGTCCGTTGACCAGGTTCCACGTCGAGTGAATCAGAGCCCGCGTCAGTGGATCGACGCCGGGGATTGGTCGGAAGCCACGG
>PKYK01000057.1 GCA_003133665.1 Acidimicrobiaceae bacterium
CGTATTGGCTGAGTACACCTAGGGGCCGACATCGATGTTCGACTGGTATCTCGAAACAAGACCGAGATGGTCCGCGGGGCGTACGGACTTCGTTTCCGCCCGGACGCCGTCTATGAACCCGGCGAAGCCGAACTTCTGCTCGTCGTCGGCGGAGGTTGGGTCGCGCGCAGTGAAGCGGGGGCGTGGGGGGAAGTGCAACGGGGCGACTGGCTGCCCCTCCTCGTTGAGGCGAGGCAGACCTGTCGGCTGCTGGCGGGGGTCTGCACCGGGACCCTCCTGTTGGCCCACGCCGGATTGCTGAGCGGCCGGCGAGCGAACACGCACCGGTCGGCCCAACGGGACCTTCGTGAACTGGGTGTCCACGTCGTCGACGAGCGGGTGGTCGACGACGGGGATCTCGTGACGTGCGGCGGCGTCACCGGTGGGATCGATCTGGCACTGTGGATCGTCGAGCGCGAGTTCTCCAAGGACGTTGCCGACCAGGTGGCCACGAGGCTTGAGTACGATCGATTCATCCCCACGAGAACCGCCGTGACTCCGTCGCACCCAAGTATCTACAGGTGCTCCTTTGACAGCTGACTCGAATCCGCAGAACCTCTCTCGAGTGCCACCGGGCCGGCCGGGTCGTCGCGGATAGTGGAGAGCCGCCCGGACCGGTATTCGCACGGTCACCACGAGTCCGTGCTGCGCAGCCACCGGTGGCGAACGGCCGAGAACTCGGCGGCGTTCCTCCTAACGCACTTGAGGTCTGGTCAGGACCTGCTCGACGTCGGCTGTGGCCCCGGGACCATCACCGCGGAGCTTGCCCGACTCGTGGAGCCGGGTCGAACCACCGGCATCGACCTCTCCGCCGACGTCATCGCGACGGCGCAGCAGGCCCAAGACGCTCAGTCCCGCAACCTGACGTTCCAGGTCGGCGATGTCTACGACCTGGAGTTCGAAGACTCCAGTTTCGACGTGGTCTACGCCCACCAGGTGCTTCAGCACCTGAGCGACCCGGTGGGCGCAGCGGTGGAGATGCGACGAGTCCTTCGCCGCGATGGCGTCCTCGCGGTGAGGGAGAGCGACTTCGGCGCCTTCGTCTGGGCGCCCAGTGACGTTCGTCTGACGCGCTGGATGGAGCTGTATCACGAGATCACCCGTGTGAACCGGGCGCAGGCCGACGCCGGACGGCACCTGCCGGCCTGGATACGCCGCGCCGGTTTCACCTCCCTGGACGTGACGTCGTCCAATTGGACGTTTCACGCTCCAACCGATCGGGCGTGGTGGGGGCAACTCTGGGCCGACCGGGTACGCCACAGCGATTTCGCGCACCAGGGCCTCGAGTTCGGGCTCACGTCGATCGACGAACTCGCCGACATAGCCGACGCGTTCATTTCGTGGGCCGACGACGACGACGGCATCTTCCTCGTGGTGCACGTAGAGGTGATCGCCCGACGCTGAACCCGCGAGACTTGGCCGTCGTTGCCCTTGCCGACCGCCGAATCGACGAATGGAACAGGACGGGAAGGTACCTCTACGCCAGTGCGCCCAAATCCTCTTGAGCGTCCGCCAGGTGGTGTTCGCACTCGTGGAGTGCCTGCGCCGCAACCCAACTGAGCGTCCGAGTCGCGGCCCTCGGCCAGCCGTGGAACATCGGGCGGTCGCCGAAGCCAGGGGGCAGGGAGTCGAACGTTCGTCCGAAGAGCGCGCCGACTACGCGAAGTTCGTCGCCGACTACCGAGGGAACCTCGTTGGCATAGAGACCGAGTTCGATCCGTTGACTGCCGTAGAGGGCGTGAGGGGTCGGGTTGTCGTCGACGGCGCCGAGAACGACCCGGTCACGTACGTGGATCAGAACATCGCGGACGTGGCATCCGTACTCGAGCGCGGACCACCGATCGGGAGTTGGACGGCGCCGGGCGCGCTCGGGATCCGACTTGAGAAGCCTGTCGAACTTCGATGTCGCCAGTACTATCCGCGGAGCGACCTCGGCCGGACTCACTCTGTCCCATACGAAGCCGCACACTTCACATGACTCGACGTCGGCGCTCATCGAAGGTATCGTACGTCGGAATCGGCGCCCCGGACCAACGTCGAAGGGCCCGGGGACGTCGGCCCGGATCGAGGGGGCCGGCGGTCCGCGTTCTCGGGCCCGCAGCCCCGTCGTGCGAGCTGGCCCGATCCAGGGAAGACGGCTATCCGGTGAGAGTTCGGTTCGCCTCACGAACCGCGACCGGACTGAGTCCGGCGTTCTGTTCGAGGAACCGGCGAACAGCGGTGGGGTCGAATCGGGCGATGTCGCGAAGCGCCCAACCGATTGCCTTGGCGATGAAGAACTCCGCACTGTCGACGTGGGCGCGACAGATGTCCAAGACGAAGGCCACGTCGGTGTCCCGTTTCCACCCGCGCTGGTGTTGAATGGCCGCCCGGATCAGCCAAATGTTGTCCGAGGCGGACCACTCGAGGATGATTCTCGATGCGTCATAGCGCCAGCACAGTGGGCTGACGGCAGCGGTGCCGATACCGTCGACGGTGTCCCACCACGATTTGGTGGTGAGAAGAGTCGTGACGTACTCGTCGAGGAAATACTCGTCGGTGGCGTCGATGAATCTCGTGATGAGATCAGCGACCGAGTAATGGAACTCTCGCTGCGGCTGCTTCATCAGTGCGAGGCACGCAGTACCAAGCTCGCTGCTGGTCGGCGCCGGTAGTTCACTCCACGCACGCCGCAGCAGACGACGACGCTCATCCGAGCCGATACCCAGGAAGGGAGCGACGAACCTCATGTACCTGGCCATCTCCGGCGCCCTCGAGGCGCTGGCATGTGGCAGCAGGGCGGCCCTGGTCTGACGCGCGACGACTCGTGGCCAAGAATGCCTCAAGACTTCATCTCCTGACCGATCGGGCCTTGCGGGTGCCATCTTCCGAGGATATTCCCGCGTCCGAATCGCCACGAGACGCAACTCGCGGCCGTGATGTTCCGCTCGAGTTCAATTTGCCGGCGTGCTCTAAGGTCCTTCCAACGGAAGCAGCCGAACACCGGGCCATTGCCGTTGCGACCTACAACCACTGCTGGGAGTTGCCCGAGAATCCCGACCGCACTCTCGATGAGGACCTCGGCCTCCTCACCGAAGCGTTTGCGTCTCGCTGCCACTGGGCGATCGTCGGTCAGCCCGAACAGTGGATCTGTGGCGACTGGATGATCTCTCGAGCGGCCGCCGCCATCGGTGAAGGCGATCTGTCGGTCACGTTCGCCCACCGTGCCTACGCCGCCGCCGGCGACCAGGCACAGCGCGACGAGTGGTGGGCAATCGCCGAAGGACTCGTTTTGGCTATCGCCGACGACGACCGCACCCTCATCGAGTCGCAACTCGCATCTGTACCGCGACCGTGACGATTGATTCGCACGCCGGGCCGCGGTTGTTCGGTTGCTCCGCGACCAGATGTTGGGGTTGACAAGACGCGCGTGGGGGGCATTCCCCCTGGGGTGCGATGCCATACTCTTCTCGTGCCCGCCAAACTCTCCGTCCCTCGTCTCGTTGGAGCCAAGGTTCGACTTGAGCCATTGCGGGTGGACCACGTCGATGGATTGGTGCTCGCGGCCAATGAGGACCGCTCGACGTATGGCTTCACGCCGGTTCCCCAGCTTCGCGACGACATGGCTGGCCACGTCGAAGAACTCCTGCAGCAGTGGGAGACCGGCCAGGTAGTCCCGTTCGCGCAAATCGCCGTCGCCACCGAGCGAGTCGTCGGGGCGACTCGCTACATGACTATTCGAACCCGTGAACACGACGACATGCCCTACGCGGTCGAGATCGGAGGGACGTGGTTGGCCGCATCCGCCCAACGGACCGCGATCAACACGGAGGCGAAACTTCTCCTGTTCGCCCACGCGTTTGAACATTGGCGCGTCGTGAGAGTCGATCTCAAGGGTGATGCGCGCAATGAGCGATCACGCACCGCGATGCTGCGAATCGGGGCCACGTTCGAAGGTGTCCTCCGTCAGTGGCAACCGTCGCTCGTGACTGGTGAGGAGAACCTCTATCGCGATACAGCGATGTATTCGGTGGTGCGCTCGGAGTGGCCGTCCATTCGGAGGAACCTCGAGACCATTGTTCGCTGAGTGGGGGCAATCTCGTTGCGCGAAGTCCGGGGTCTGGCTCGTAGATTGACCTGATGGCGATCGCCTCACCGCTCCACTGCCACTCGATGGCTCTCCAGGTCGTCGAAGGTCATTACCTCGGCGGCAGTTTCGCGTTGGTCACCGGTGCCGCGTCCGGGATCGGCGAGTCCGTTCTGGCGTCCGATGCCGCCGCTACATCCGGTACGACTCAACGGTGGTGCCGAGTACGTCGCGCCACGGGGTTGGCTCGAGCCCCAGTACCTCGCGGCTCCTGGTGTCGTCGATGACGAATGGCGACGTGAACTGGTACATGGTCTTCGGGAGCTCACGGATGAGCGGACTGAAGAGGCCCATCACGCGCAGGACCGCGATCGGGATACTCGAGACCTTGACGTGGCTCACGCCGGCAACGTCAGCGATGTCGTCGATGACCTGTCGCTGGGTGCGCGGGGGGTTCGTCGGGGCGTGCCAGGCCAGACCCCAGGCGGCCGGTTGCTGCGCGCAGGCAATGAGCGCGCGGGCCACGTCCTGGGTGTAGGTCCAACTGTGGGCCATGTCGGGATTGCCAAGGATCTGGCACGACTTGCCGGCGAGGACCCGGGGGATGACGCGTAGCCCCATCAAGCTCTGCGAGTCCGGTCCGATGAAGTCCGACGCCCGCACCTCGGTGGCGCGCAGGCGTCCGGCGCGGTGGGCGTCGAGGGCCTCTCGCCACATGCGCGCACGAACCCTCGCCTTCTCGTAGTCGGCGGTGAACGGGGTCTCCGGGGTCATCGGGCCCGTGGGGCGTCCGTAGGCGTAGAGGTTGCTCATGGTCACCAGCACGGCGCCCGATCGTTCGGCGGCGCTCAGCAGCGCGTCAGCGATGGGGGGCCAGTCGCTGGGCCAACGGTTGTAGGGAGGGTTGGCGCAGTTGAAGATGGCCTTCGTTTCCCCCGCCAGCTCCGTGGCGCGACCGGCCTCAGCTGCGTCCGCCGAGATCCGCGAAATCAACGGATGGATGGGTCCCGATCCACTGCGCGACACGATCTTGACCCGGTGCTTCGCCGCGGCGAGCTGCTCGGCGACCGCGCGGCCGATTGCCCCGGCGCCAATGACGAGATAGTCCGACATGATTCCCTTTCAACAGTGAGAGCACTGCTCTCCTAATTGAGTCTGCCACAACCCCGCGGGCAACGCAAGAGCAGTGCTCTCTCAGTCGCAATTCCGCCCGGCGGGTGGGATACTTGGTCGGTGGCCACCACGACGACACCCCGGGCCGAGGCGAGAATCCTCCAGATCGAGACGATCAAGGAGGTCTCGCGGCGGCTGATCGGCGAAAAGGGCGTGGCCGGTCTCTCGTTGCGCGAGGTGGCGAGGGAGATGGGCCTGGTCTCTTCGGCGCCCTACCGGTACTTCGCCAATCGGGACGAACTGTTGACCGCGCTTATCCTTGACGCCTACAACGATCTGGGTGCGGCCGTCGAACGGGCGGACGCCCGCCACTCCTCATCGAACAGCAGGGCCCGATGGCACGCCGCCGCGCGGGCGGTTCGAAAGTGGGCCAAGCAGCATCCCCACGAGTACGGACTGATCTACGGGACTCCGGTTCCGAACTACGAGGCGCCCCTCCTCACGATCGAGGCCGCGACGCGAGTAACGCGAGTGCTCGGCGGGATCCTCTCAGACGAGTGGGCCCGTCGCCCAGCACGCGCAGCGAACTCAGCGGCCGGGAACACACCCCGGGGATTCCTCATGGTGGAGAACCTGAGCGAACAGATGCCCCGGGTGCCACCTGACCAGTTCGTGAAGGCACTCATGGCGTGGACCCTCATCTTCGGCTTTGTGAGTTTCGAGCTCTTTGGCCATTACGTCGGCACGGTACGAAATGCGAACGTCATGTTCGAGCGGGTGATGAACGAACTCGCCGATGACCTAGGACTGTCGCAGTAGCCGCGGTGTCGACGAAGAGCAGGGTCCGGCGCGTCGTTGTTCTACGGCGGGGGTGACGCGACGCCAAGCCGGTCAGCGAAGAATGACAAGACGTCGTCGAGGGCTCGACGGGTTGGGGAACCGGGCTCGTCCGAGTAGTCCTCGGTGAGCACCGAATGGGCGTCCGCGCCGTAACCCCATGGGTTGTCTTCTGATGAGTCGATCTCGACACCGACGAAGTTGTCGCCGAGTTCCTTTCGCAGCCGGGCGAAACGCTCGCGCGGCGATTTCCTGTCGCCGGTGAAGCGCAGACCCATGACGCAGAGCCCGTCGTCGGAGCGGGCTTTCACGATCTCCAAGTCGTCGTCCGAGATCCCCAGCGCCCTCCGGCGCCCGGCACCAACTGGCAGGGGCAGGGAGGGCTGGCTGAGAACCGGTGCGACGACCACCGGATCAACGCTCATGCCGAGCGCGAAGCCTCCGGTCAGACACATCCCCACGGCGCCGACCCCGGGCCCGCCGCACTCGTGGTGTTCGTGAACGGCCAGTTCGCGCAGGTAGCGAATGACGGGACTCGTCTTGTTCGTGGCGAGAACGGTGAACTCCCGGCTGACGCACGCTCGAGCCATCGACGTGGCCATGTAGGCACCCGCCGGAACTCGACCCGCGGAGCCGAAGAGGTCAGGCAGCACTGCGGTCATGCCCCGCGCGGCGACTCTTCGTCCGAACGCGGCGACGAGCGGTGTTATCCCGGGAACCTCGTGTATGACCACCACCGCGGGTCCGGAACCAATCCGGTACACGTCGTGCGTCTGGCCAATGGAGGAGCGAAATGTCCCCTTGCGGAACCCTTCGAGTACGGCGGGGTCGATCTGAATGGGAATTCCTCTCGGGGCGGCGTGGCCCAATGTCTTAGCGCACCCGAATCACAACTGTCCAAAGACTCTGCGACGGCGTGCACCTGAGCGCCTCCCCGCACGAGGTCCTCGTGGCGCGCAGCCGGACCCGCCCCGAGCCACCGGCCACGAAGCGGGCGGTCACGGTGCCACAACCCTGGCCCGCGACACACCCCGACGTCGCCCCGGGCAGAACCCCAACGGTTGTGGTCTTGCCGAGCTCGATGACGGTGGTCTGCTTCGGTAGCCGGATCACCGACCAGTAGGCGCTGTGCAAGGTGAGCGTCAAGTGGGCTCCGGGGTTCACCGCGATCGTTCGACCATTGCTCGATTCGCTCAACACAACCGTCGCGCTACGTGCCGCCCCCGCTCCGGTGGCGAGGGTGGCGCTGAGAGCCACGAGAGCGGCATACGCCGCCGCCCGTCGGATCAAGCTCATCCGTTTCACTGGTGCCGCCCGAGTGACTGATAGCCGTGATTGCTCAGATGGTGTCCCCGTGTGCTCATCGTTTCTCCCCCCTCGGGCCCATCCGGACAGGACCGCGAGACGACATCAGACGCTCGATGGTACTGCCCGGACTGTCTCTGTGCGGACGTCTCCAGAATTTTCACGCGTCTTCGTGGCGACACTGTTGAGCTGGACGGGTCGGGCAGCAGATTCCTCTGGGGATACTGAGTAATTAGGATGGCCGCATGGCAAAGCAGCGAGGTCTTCGCAAGCGTGCACCGGAGGGTGACGGTCCCATCGATGAGACCCCGCGCGTAATCGGGGGAGCGGGAGGTCCGGCGCCCTCGGAACTTGGTGGCGGAGACCCTGCGTGCTGGGTGTCCCGACTCTGCCCTGACTGCGGCGTGGTCCTCGGAGATGGCGCGCACGATCTTGCATGTCAAGAATCCGGGTAGGGCGGCGTCGACGACTCCGTGCTCATTGGCTGAGCCAGACGCCGCATTGAAGCTCGCAGTCCGGGTGTGTAGTTTTCATCCGTGGACTGGAAGCTCGAACTGATTGTCATCCCGGTGGCCGATGTGGACGCGGCCAAGGATTTCTATTCAACGTTGTTGGGATTCGAAGTGCAAATGGATGTCCAACTCAATCCACAGCGTCGCGTCATCCGTCTTCTGCCACCTGGCTCACAGTGCGCGATCGTGATTGGTGACGGACTCAGTGATTTGGCGCCTGGTGCGGCGAGGGGGATGCACCTCATGGTGACCGATATCGTCACGGCGGCCGAACAACTTCGAAGCAATGGGATCGTCGTTCAGGGCCCCTATCACTTCGTCGACGGTGCGCAGGCCGATGGAATCCACCCTTCGCGCGAGCCGTTCAACTCCTTCCTGGATTTCGCTGACCCCGACGGGAACGTCTGGGTGGTGCAGGAAGTCCCGGATTCGTGAGCCCACCGCCGGCCGTCGGATCCCTCGAGCCTCGGGCGAAGACCTTCGAGCGGCCGCTGCCCTTCGGCGCGGGCCTCCGCTAGGCGCCCCCCGGAACTGTCGAGAAACGGGGCCTTCTGTCGCCCAGATTTCACGAATTCATCGGCCAGAATTGCCAGTTTCTGAGTTATTCTTGGCCGATGAAATCGACACTCCAGCGTCTCGTCACCGTCTCAGCGGCATTCTCGTTCACTGTTCTGCTGGGTCTACCCGTTCCCCAATTGCTGGCGTCGGCGCACGCTTCGTCGGTGACCAACGTGAAGTGGAGCGCTTCGGCGTCGATCGTGTACTTCCCGATTCGCGGCGACAGATTCGATACGGGCCTCGGCTCACCAGGCACCGCCGACCACAGCGCGGAGTCGGGGTCGCCCTCGTCGTCGGGCCAAGCCGCTGCCAAAGCGGCGTCGACACTCGGTGCCCCGACGATCACCGGTGTGACGGCGGGCGTCGGATCGGTCACCGTGTCCTGGTCGCCGCCAACGAGCGGTGGTTCGGGGTTTCTCCGCTACACCGTGCAGTACTCGACGAATAGCGGAGCCAGTTGGACCAAGGCCACGACGAATGCGTCGGGGACGTCCTACACCGTGACGGGCCTGTCGAGCGCACAGATCTACATCTTCGAAGTAGCGGCAGTCAACCGTTCGGGCACCGGGGCGTACTCCGGCTACTCACAACCCATCAGTCCCCTCCCCGCAGCGGTGCCCGGCGCGCCGACGATCACCAGCGTGACGGCGGGCGTAGGGTCAGTCAGTGTCAAATGGTCGGCACCGACCAACAGCGGTGGTTCGACCATCACGTCGTACGCAGTCCAGTACGCGACGAATGGCGGATCCCTTTGGACAACGGCGACGACGAGTGCGACGGGGACATCCTACACGGTGACGGGACTTTCCAGCACCGTGAGCTACGTCTTCGAGGTAGCGGCCATCAACAGCGTCGGCATGGGACCGTTCTCCGGACCTTCGGGTGCCATCTCACCTTCAGCGCAATCGAACGGGATTATCTATCACGGTGGTCCGGTGTTGGTGAACTCCGTGCACGTGTACGAAATCTGGTACGGCGACTGGGCGACGAGTTCCACCCCGGCCCGTCAAGGCCTGGTCGGCACGTTCCTGAACGGCATCGGTGGTTCGCCCTATTTCAACACCAATCACTCGTACTACAACGCGAGCGGCGTCTACGTGCAGAACACCGTCTCGGTGATGGGTTCGGTCGGCGTGACGGGAGGATCGACCTCTCTGAATCAGAACAGTTTCGCCTCCATCGTCGCGGGCGCCATTTCATCCGGTGGCTTGCCGGTTGACGCCAACGGGGTCTATTTCGTGTTCACCAGCCGCAACGTCGCGGTGAGCGGATTCCTCACCCAGTACTGCGGATTCCACTCGGCCATGACGGTGAACTCGTCGCCGTTGCAGTACGCATTCGTCGGTGACCCGAGCGGCAGCTCATTGGCCAACTGCGCGATCCAGACGACGAGCTCGCCGAACGGCGATCCGGCGGGTGACGCGATGGTGAGTGTGGTCGCTCACGAACTCTCCGAAGCGACCACCGATCCCCAGTTGAACGCTTGGTACAGCTCGTCGGGCAACGAGAACGGCGACCTGTGCGCGTGGAACTTCGGCACGACGTTCAACGCATCAAACGGGTCAAAGGCCAACGTGACCTGGGCGATCGGCGGCAAGTCGTACCAGTACTACATCCAGCAGAACTGGGTCAATGCGAGCGGGGGATACTGCGCGCTCAGTTATTGAGTTCGTCTCCCTCGGTACTCGCATCCGATCTGAGCGAGCGCACCAGCCTTGACGGTGTGGCCGACGTGGACGTCTCGTGGAATGACCCCACCTCTTGAGCGGCTCCCGATGGGCTGACCATGGAGCGGTTGGCAGCTCCGAGCGAGTTCTCGAGGAATCCCGCAATGGGCGCAGCCGCGCGCACGGTCTGCGTCTTCTCCGCGGCAAAAGCCGTCGATTTGCGGCGATTACCATGGTTGCACTGCGACCGACGAGGGGCCCATGGTGAGGAAGCACAGCGGTGACAGCGAGCGCCAGCGAGTCCCCCCGCCGCTCATCAAGAAGCGCATCGCCTCGGGTCGCGGCGCCATGGAGCAGCCCAACGTCACGAGCGACGGCGACGCGGCCCTCACGCCGATCTTTTGGGTGGCCGTTGTCCTGACCGGTGTCGCTACGGGCCTCTTCGGCGACCTGCTCATGTGGATCCTGGCCCTCGCGGAGCGCTGGGCGTTCAACTACCGCTCGGGGAGCTACCAGGCGGCAGTCGCGGCGACCTCCGGAACACATCGCGTGGTTGTGCTCCTGATTTCCGGCGTGATCGGCGCGGTCTCGTGGTACCTCGTTCGCCGTTTTCTGCGCCACGAGAAATCCGAAATTGACGATGCCCTGTGGAGCGGCGAGGGTGATTTGGCGATGCGGCGGAGTGCCCTCACGTCGGTCATCTCCGAGGTCGTGATTGGACTAGGTGCCTCCATCGGACGAGAGGCGGCGCCGAAGTTGATGGGCGGCGCCTCGGGCAGCCTGCTGTCGCGTTGGATAAGACTGTCGCCGGCGCAGCGCAAGCTGCTCGTGGCCTGTGGGGGCGGAGCAGGATTGGCCGCCGTTTACAACGTTCCCCTGGGTGGCGCGATCTTCACCGCCGAGGTGCTGTGCGGGAGTCTCGCGCTGCCCACGGTGCTGCCGGCCCTCGCCTGCTCGACGATCGCCACGATGGTGGCGTGGCTCTATCTGCCCAGCGGAGCGACCTACGTCGACATCCCGAGTTTCCATTTCAGCGGGTCGATCATGGTGTGGTCGCCCTTCGCCGGGCTGGTGATTGGTCTGCTGGCGGTGGTCTACGTGCGACTAATAGGTTGGGTATCGCACCACCGGGCCTCGGGTACTTCGATCCTGTGGATCATGCCGGTGGCCTTCACATTGGTCGGCGTCGCTGGCATCTGGTACCCACAACTCTTCGGCAATGGAAAGGACATGGCGCACGAGGCCTTCTTGGGACTCGGCGGTGTCGGGCTGTTGTTCGCGCTGTTTGCCCTCAAGCCCCTGGCCACCGCGCTGACGCTCGGCAGTGGCGCTGGGGGAGGAGTCTTCACGCCGTTTCTCAGCACTGGTGCGGTGCTCGGGAGTCTTCTCGGCGTGGTGTGGACGCACTTCTGGCACGGAACGCCAATCGGGGCCTTCGCGTTGATCGGCGCGGCGGCCATGATCGGAGCCACGATGCAGGCGCCGCTGGCGGGGTTGGTGCTCGTCATGGAGCTCACCCACAGTGGGTTCTCACTGGTTATCCCCATGGTCACCGCGACGCTCATCGCAACCTTCATCGGACGCCAGATAGACGGGTACTCGATGTACTCTGCTCGACTTCCCCGTCAGTCGTCGCCGTAGGGGATCTGAATGAACTGGCAAAAAGACTGAAAACAGTGTCGGCACTGTCTGACGAGAGGAACGCCCATGGTCCGAGAGTCAGTTGAGTTCTCGATGGTTGGCGGTGAGCCCAGACGATTCGTCGCCGCACGTTCGCGGCCCCTTGGACGGACGTGTTTCGCGCCTGGACCGATCCGGCGGCGCGTTCGCAGCGGTGGAGCCTCACTCCATCGAAGCGTCCGAGTGCCACATGAACCTCGCCGAAGGTGGAACCTATCGAATCACGATGCGGTCGCCCGGCGGGGCTCGGTACCCGATGGCGGGCGCGCTGCACTACATCGTCCCCCCGGCGCAGCACTCCATGAAAGTGAACCTGTCCGAACACCCCGACGAGTGGATTGCGCTCGTCCGCCCCGAGGCAACGCCCCTCGAGCACGTGCCACTGGACTGGTACGACGAGATCTCGTTCGCCGAAACCGACGGGGCGACGACCGTCGAGGTTCGCGCGACCTGTCCGGTCGTGGAGGATCGTGACGCCATCATCCGCGCCGGTGCCGAGGTTGACTGGGGCGAGAGCTTCGTCAAACTGGACGCTCCGGGCGGCGAGACCGGCCCGCAACGCCGACGCCCATTCGTGAAACAATGGTGGCGTGTACGTGCCGCCCAAGTTCTCACTCGACGAGCAAGCAGCGTGGGGGGTGGTGCGCGACGCCGGCGCCGGGATGCTGGTCATTGCGACGCCGACCGGTCTGGCGAGCGTTTTCGTGCCGGTCGTGGTGAGTCGCGACCGGCACACGATGAGTTCGCACCTCGCCAAGGCGAATCCCTGGTGGCGGGAGGTTTCGCCCGGCATGGACGTGCTGGGCATCTTTCTTGCGGCGAGCGCGTACGTCACCCCCACGCACTACCCCAGTCGAAGCGAACAGCCCGGTGTCGTGCCGACGTGGAACTACGTCGCCGCTGAGGTTCGCGGGCGGGTGCAACTCCACCACGACCCCGAGTGGCTGTCGCGCCAGGTTCGCAGCGTCACCGATCTCTTCGAAGAAGGCCGGTCGCCTCAGTGGAGCGTCGACGACTCGCCGTCGGAGTACATCGATCAACAGTTGAAGGCCATCGTCGGTATCGAGATCGACGTGGTGTCCGTCGAAGGCAAGGCCAAGCTCTCGCAGAATCGACCGCAGATTGATCTCGACAGCGTCCGCAACCACCTGGCCCAGGGGAGCTTCACTGAACAGAATGTCGCCCGGCGCATGGGGCCAGGTGAGTAGTCCGGCCTACTCAGTTCGTCGCGGCCACGTTCCGGACGCGAGACTGTTGCGGGCGATTCGTTTGGAGTCGCTGCGCGATACGCCCGAGGCGTTCGGTGCGACCTTCGAAGAAGCGAGCACGTGGTCCGACGACCGCTGGAGGACCGCAGCGCAACAGTGGACCTACTACCTGGGCGAAGGCGAAGGCGAGGGCGAAGTCGTAGGCATGGTGTCGGGTGGGTTCAACGACCGCAGCCCCGGCACTCTCTGGATGTACGGGATGTACGTGTCGCCCACGGCACGCGGCACGGGCCTCGCCTCCGAGCTGGTGGAGGCGGTGGGTCAGTGGGCCCTCGGCGAAGGTGCGTCGGAGCTGTATCTTCACGTCACCGAGACGGTGACGCGGGCGAGGGCGTTCTACGAGAAGGTCGGTTTTCGTTTGACCGGTGACGCAATCACGATGAGTCGTGATCCATCGCTTCGGTTGGTGACGATGGTGAAGAGCCTTGGCTGACGACCGAGCCGGCGATCTTCGCGTTGCGAGAGTTCGGGCACGCCAACTGCACGAGCTGCGCCGACGAGTGCTGCGCGGGGACGACCCCGATCGTTCGGTGACCGATCCGCGCGACGAGGAGCCGACCGCCCTGCACATCGCGGGTTTCGTGGGGCAGCGCTTGGTGGTGGGTTCGTCGTTCTACCCGACGCGTTCGCCGGTCAACCCCGAGTTGGTCTCCTACCAACTTCGCTACATGGCAACCGACGTCGACGTGCAGGGCCTGGGCTGGGGCGCCAAGGTGCTCGAGGCCGCGGAAGACGAACTGCGCGGATTGTGCGTCCAGCAGGTGTGGGCGTACGGACGCGACACCGCGCTCGGCTTCTACCGTACGGTCGGTTGGTCGATGGTCGAGGGTTCCGAGCACTTGAGTGCGGAGTCGGGGCTTCCGCACACGGTCATCTACAAGCGCTTGTCGGCGAACTGACCCGGTACCGAGGGTGTCGCGCCACTCACTAAATTGGACGAATGCGCAAGATACTGATTCCGATTCTTCTAGTGGCCCTCGTCGGGCTGGGGATCCTGGCTTTGCCGACGTCGCACCACGGAACAACGACGTCGTCAACCACCACCACCACGCAGCCGCACTACGCGACTGCGCCGCTGACGGGACTGACCGATCGGACGGGGGTTTCACTTACCCGCCCGGCGTTGACCGTCAAGATTGAGAACACTCCGGACGCCCTGCCCCAGTGGGGCGTCGACCAGGCTGACGTGCTCTACGAGGAGATTGTCAACGGTGGCATCACGCGCCTGGCGGCCATCTTCAACTCCCAGGCGCCGCTGAAGGTCGGCCCGGTGCGGTCCGTTCGCCCCACCGACACGAACGTGGTCTGGCCCCTGGGCGGCATCTTCGCGTTTTCCGGCGGCGCCGCGTACGCGGTGCAGAGCATTTCCACCGTGCCTAGCCTGAAGCTCGTCGACGAGTCGAGTGCCGGTACGGCGATGTTCCGAGACCCCACCCGTCAGGCGCCGCATAATCTCTACGCGTCCGCCCCGCTGCTCTTCGCCATCGGCGGCGTGCCCAAGCCGCCACCGTCGCTGTTCACGTACCGCTCGACGTCCCAGCCGGTCACCGGTGCCAAGGTGGCGGCCTTCACGGTGCAGTTCCCGAGCATCTATCCAGTCACGTGGACCTGGAACACGACCTCGCTCTCGTGGGACCGCACCCTCTTCGCCCAGGCTGACGTCACGGGCACCAACGTGCGTGAGTCACCAAAGAACGTCATCGTCATGTGGGTGAACTACGTCAACGGCATCGGCACCATGTCGTCCTACGCCGATCTGCAGGGTTCGGGTGCCGCCGCCGTCTTCACGAGCGGCAAAGAGGTGAAGGGTACGTGGTCGCGAGGGGCGTCGAAGTCCAGCATCATCACCTACCGCGACGCGGCGGGCAAGACCATCGCGCTCACGCCGGGTCAGACGTGGGTGGAACTCCTCAACATCGGGGCCAACGTCAACGCCACGCCGTGACGATCGTCTCGATCTGCCCGAGCGTCGCCTCGATCGCGCGCCGGTTCTTCTCGGGCCAGCCCAACCAGATGATGATGAAGGCCCACGGCCCGTCGTCGTTGAACGGTGCGGTCACCTTGGTGCCGCCGGGGACCCCTTCGAGGTCGTAGCGCCAGACGAACTGGGCGAAGTGATGCCACGCGATGCACCGGTTCTCCTCGAAGGCGACGACCTTGTTGCGCGTCAGGTAGGCAATGCCGATCTTCATGTCCATGGCGAAGGTGGCGCCCAGTGAGAGCCGCTCGGGCGCTTCCTTCACCCGCACGACGGTCCCCGACCCGTCGAGGCGGGCGTGGCTGGCGCGGATCGGCCCGCGGGTTGAAGATGACCGCCGGTGGCGCCGCGACGGCCCGCGACGCCGACCCGGAGCGGGTTGTTCCCAGTTTCTCAGCGTAGGGTGATGCCTGGAAACATGAACGGAGCGCGATGAGTCACGACGAGCAGTTGGTTCTGGCACCAGATGGTCGCAAATTGGAGGTGGCGACGTTTGGCGACCCTGGCGGTCGCACCGTCTTCTTCCACCACGGCACGCCCGGCTCCGTGGCCCTCGGCTCGCTCTTCGAGTCGGCTGCCGATGATTCCGATGTCTTTGTGGTCACGATGTCGCGTCCCGGTTACGGGGACTCTTCACGCCACGAAGGTCGGACGATCGCGTCGGTGGTCGACGATGTGCGAGTGGTCCTCGACGCGCTCGGCCGAGACGCGTACGCGTCGGTCGGCTGGTCCGGGGGAGGGCCGCACGCGCTGGCGTGCGCCGCGCTCGACGGGCCCCGGTGTCTCGGGGCGTGGTCACTCGCCGGCGTCGTGCCGATGGACGTCGACTTCGACTGGACTGAGGGCATGGGTCCCGAGAACCTCGAGGAGTTCGCCCTGGCGACCGAGGGAGGCCCGGCGTATGAGGCGTACATGGCCGAGGCGGGAGCGCAGTTCTCCACGGCGACCCCCGACAACATCGTCGAACTCTTCGGCGGGCTGCTTTCCGACGTGGACCGGGAGGCCCTCGCTGACGACACGGCGCGCGCCATCCTGGCTGCCTCGTGTCGCCACGGTTTCGCCAACGGGTGGTACGGCTTCTACGACGACGATCGCGCCTTCTTCTCCCCGTGGGGGTTCGACCCCACCACCATCGCCGTTCCGGTGGCCGTGTGGTACGGCGACGAGGATCTGATGGTGCCCTCGTCGCACGGAGCGTGGCTCGGCGAGCACGTGCCCACGGCGATGGTCGTCCATCAGCCCCAAGAGGGACACGTGTCGCTGCTGACGAACCACGTCAACGATCTCCTCACCTCGTTCTCGCACGCTTTTGACTAGATCTGGGTGATAATGAACTGTCGCCGCAATCGAGGAGCGCAATGCGCATAGGAAATCTCTACGGTCCCGACGCCACCTTCCTCGGCGTGCCGGCCGCCGATCCCGACCAGCCCTCGGAGTGGTCCGGCGCGGCAGCGGTGATAATCGGCGCGCCGTTCGACGGCGGCACGTCGCACCGCTCGGGATGCCGTTTCGGGCCCCAGGCGATTCGCGTCACCGACTACCTGCCCCACGACGGCATGCGGCCGAGCCTGGCGCTCGGCGTCGATCCGCTGGTCGAACTCGGGGTGGTCGACCTGGGCGACGTCGAGATGCCCTCGGGTGACACCGAGAGGTCGCTGCGAGCGCTCGAAGCTCGCGTCACGGCGGTCGCCGCCGCGGGGGTGATCCCGGTCATCTTGGGTGGCGACCACACCATCGCGCTGCCCGACGTGACGGGCCTCGCGCGCCACGTGGGCTGGGGACGCGTCTCGGTGATCCACTTTGACGCGCACGCCGACACCGGCAACACGCAGATGGGATCGTTGTACGGACACGGCACGCCGATGCGCCGGCTCATCGAATCGGGAGCCTGCCGGGGCGATCGCTTCTTGCAGATCGGCCTGCGCGGCTACTGGCCCGAACCCGAGACGTTGGACTGGATGGCCGAGCAGGGCATGCGCTCTTTCGAGATGAGCGAGGTCGTGGCGAAGGGCATCGACGCCGTCCTGGATGAGGCGCTCGCCATCGCGACCGATGACTGCGACGCCATCTTCCTGTCCGTCGACGTCGACGTCGTCGACCCCGGCTCGGCGCCGGGCACCGGCACACCCGAGCCGGGCGGTCTGACGAGTCGACAGCTGCTAGACGCGGTGCGCCGTGTCGCCATGGAAGGTCCGCTCGGGGGAATCGATGTGGTCGAGGTCTCGCCCCCGTACGACCACGCCGAGATAACGGCCTATCTCGGCAACCGCATCGTGCTCGAGGCGCTCGGCGGCATCGCCTGGCGGCGCAAGGGCCAACGGGGCGAGGTCACTCGCCAGCCGGCGGATCCCCTGCTGCGCGACCGCTAGTCGCGCATCGATTCGAGGATCTCGCGCACGAGTTCGTCCGACGTATCGGGGTGCAGGAAGGCGAAGCGGCCGACCGTTTCCCCCTCCCACTTGGTGGGGGTGACGAAGGCGACCTGGTTGCGCAGCAGCCGGTGGCTCCACTCCGTGTACTGGTCAGCGTTCCAACCCTTGCGGCGAAAGAGCACGATGGAGAGACTGACGGGTCGCACCAGCTCGACGTAATCCCTCTCGTCGATCATGACGGCCGCGCGCTCGGCCAGGTCAATGGCCGCCTGCACGGCGGTCTCGTAGGCCAGGGTGCCGTTGGTCGCGAGCGAGTACCAGAAGGGCAGTCCGCGCGCCCTGCGCGAGAGGTGGATCGCGAAGTCCGAGGGATTCCATTCGTAGTGCTCATCGTCACCGGTGTGCAACACGTCCAGGTAGCTCGCCTGCTGGGCGAGCACCTTGCGCGCGACCGTGGGGTTCCGGTAGACCAATGCGGCGCAGTCGAGGGGGGCGAACAGCCACTTGTGGGGGTCCACCACGAAGCTGTCGGCGTGGCGAATCCCCTCGAGCAGGTGACGGTGCGTGGGCGAGAACAGCGAGGCACCGCCGTAGGCGCCATCGACGTGGTACCAGAGGCCGTGTTCTCGGGCGAAACTGCCGAGCCCCTCGATGTCGTCGACGATGCCCGCGTTGGTCGTGCCGGCGGTTGCGACGACCCCCACCACGGTTTCGGGGTGCGGGTCGGCGGCGAGGGCCTCGGCGAGGTGTTCGCGCGTGAAGCGGTGGTCATCGGGGGTGACCAGGAGTGGCTCGACGCCGAGCACGTGGAGGGCCTTGCCGATGCTCGAATGCGCGTCGGCCGAGATGGCGAAGCGAACTTCGTGGGGAGCGACCGTGGGACGAAGGGTCCGACCCACGTCGCGTCCAACGGTCAGGCCCGAGAGGTTCCCCATCGAGCCGCCCGACACGAAGGCGCCCCCCGATCCGAAGGGCATCCCTGCGAGGTCCGCCAGGTAGGCCAGTGCCTGGTTCTCCGCCACGACCACGCCGGCTGATTCCAGCCAGCTGGTCCCGTGGAGGCCCGAACAGGCGACCACCATGTCGAACAGCAGGGAGTTCTTCGTCGGAGCGTTGGGAATGAAGGCCAGGAAGTTCGGCGCGTCGGTGGAGATGACGGCGTGGGCCAGTTCGTTCTTGAAGAAGGCGAGGATCTCCTCGGGGTCATGTCCCTCGGGCCGGATGAGCCCGTCCATGTCGGCGAGCGGCATCTTGGCGAGACTGCCGAAGTCCAGCGGGATGGGACTCATCGAGATACGGTCGCGACAGTAGTCGAAGACCGCGTCGGTCAGTATTGCGTCGTACTCGAACATTTGGTGCCCCATCGCGGCAACCTTTCGTTTTTGGTCCCTAGCCATCGTAGGCAATGGGGCGGCCCGTCGTCGGAGCGCTGATTCGTTGGGTTCTTGAAGGGCAAAGTAGAATTGCGCGATGGTCCCCTCGCGCGTTGGTTACCTCGGTCCGCAGGGCTCGTTCTCGCACGAGGCCGTCGCCACCCTCGACGACGTCGAGCCCGTCGCGTGCGCCTCATTGGCCGATCTGCTCGGCGGAGTGGCCGACGGCACCCTCGACAAGGGCCTCGTGCCGCTGGAGAACGCCATCGAGGGCACGGTGTCGGCCACGATCGACGGGTTGGTCTTTGACCACGACCTCTTCATCGAGCTCGAAATCGTCCTGCCGATCCGCCTGCACCTCCTCGCTCGCCCGCAGACGGCGCTGGGCGAGGTGGAGCAGATCTGGAGTTACGTGCACGCGCTCGCCCAGTGCCGGACGTTCCTGCGCACCCTGAGCCGAGCGACGACCGTCGAGACCACGTCAACGTCCGAGGCCGCCCGAGAAGTGGCGTCGTCGGACCAGCCGTGGGCCGCGGTCGGCTCGGCGATGGCCGGCGAACTCTTTGGACTCGTGGCGCTCGCGAGCGACATCGAGGACCACCCCGACAACGTCACACGTTTCGTGTTGGTGGGCCGTGACGTCATCACACCCCCCACGGGACACGACCGTACGTCGATCGTCTGCTTTCAAGACGCCGACCGACCGGGATCGCTGTACGCAATCTTGGGTCGATTCGCCGCTCGCGACATCAACCTCACGAAGCTGGAGAGTCGCCCGACCAAGCGGGCCCTGGGTGACTACTGCTTCGTGATCGAATTCGAGGGGCACGTCGCCGACGACATCGTGGCGGACTGCCTCGCCGACCTCCAGGCCCACCTGGCCCGGGTGAAGTTCCTCGGCTCGTACCCGGTGACCGGCGTCGAGGCGGCGGACCGCCGTGAAGAGGTCGTCGAGGCTCGCAAGGCCGCGGCCGCCTGGATCGCGTCGATTCGCGCGCGCATTCGTCCGTAAGGAAAACGACCACCGAACAGACGTCGGTGGTCGTTTTGCTGAGCGGAGGGAGTGGGATTTGAACCCACGGTGGGCAAGCCCACGCCGGTTTTCAAGACCGGTACATTCGTCCGCTCTGTCATCCCTCCGGGGACGACTCTAGTTGAAGCGGGACTCAGGTCTTCTTGTGCAAACGGGCGCGACCGGCGCGGTCGAGGACGACCTTGCGCAATCGAACCGACTTGGGTGTCACTTCGGCGGCCTCGTCATCGGCGATGAACTCCAACGCCTGCTCGAGCGAGAAGATCGTCGGTGGGGCGATTCGCTCGGTGTTGTCGCTGCCCGAGGCGCGCATGTTCGTGAGCTTCTTCTCCTTGGTGGGATTCACGTTCATCTCGTCGGAGCGTGCGTTTTCGCCGACGATCATTCCCTCGTAGACCTCGACGCCGGGACCGACGAACAGCACGCCGCGCGCTTCGAGGTCGATGAGCGCGTTGCCGGTGGTGTAACCGCGCCGGTCCGAGACGAGGACGCCCTTCTGGCGCAGTCGGATGTCGCCGAACCACGGGGCGTAGCCGTCGAAGTTCGAGTGCATCATGCCCGAGCCACGGGTTTCGGTCATGAACTCGGTGCGGATGCCGACGAGACCGCGGGCCGGAATCCGCCACTCCAGTCGGACCCACCCGGTGCCGTGGTTCACCATGTCGACCATGGTGCCCTTGCGCGTGGCGAGGAGCGTGGTGACCGCGCCGACGAACTCCTCGGGCACGTCAATGGTGACGTGTTCGAGGGGTTCGTGAACCTTGCCGTTGACGATCTTGGTGACGACCTGGGGTTTGCCAACGGTGAGTTCGAAGCCCTCGCGACGCATCGTCTCGATCAGTACGGCGAGTTGCAGTTCGCCGCGCCCCTGGACCTCCCACGCGTCGGGACGTTCGGTGTTCAGCACGCGCAGCGACACGTTGCCGACGAGTTCCTTGTCGAGACGGTCCTTCACCATTCGCGCGGTGAGGAGTTTGCCTTCGGTGCCGGCGAGGGGTGAGGTGTTGATCCCGATCGTCATCGAGAGGCTGGGCTCGTCCACGTGCAGCGGTTCGAGCGCGATGGGGTTCTCGGGGTCGGCCAGGGTTTCGCCGATCGTGATGTCCTCGAAACCGGCGACCGCGACGATGTCGCCGGGACCGGCGCTCTGGGCCGGGATCCGCTCGAGCGCCTCGGTGATGAACAGTTCGGTGATCTTGGCGTGCTCGATGGTGCCATCGATGCGGCACCACGCCACGCGCTGACCGCGCTCGAGGTTGCCGTTGATGACGCGGCACAGGGCGAGTCGCCCGAGGTACGGCGACGCGTCGAGGTTGCAGACGAGGGCCTGCAGGCCGTGACCCTCTTCGTACTCGGGAGCCGGCACGTAGTCGGCGATCGTCTGGAAGAGCGGCGTGAGGTCGCCCGAGGTGTCGTCGGGGCTGGTGGAGGCCCAGCCCTGGCGGGCGCTCGCGTAGAGAATCGGAAAGGCGATCTGGTGTTCGTCGGCGTCGAGGTCCAAGAAGAGATTCTCCACCTCGTTCACGACCTCCTTCACCCGGGCGTCGGGGCGGTCGACCTTGTTGATGACGAGCACGACGGGAAGACGGCGTTCGAGCGTCTTGCGCAGTACGAAGCGGGTCTGGGGCAGGGGGCCCTCGGCCGCGTCCACCAGCAGAATCACGGCGTCGACCATGGCCAGGCCGCGCTCCACCTCGCCCCCGAAGTCGGCGTGACCCGGGGTGTCGATGATGTTGATCGTCAGGTCGTGCCACTTGACGGCGGTGTTCTTGGCGAGGATGGTGATGCCCTTTTCCCGTTCAAGGTCACCCGAGTCCATCACCCGGTCGGTCAGCTCCTCGTGGGCGGTGAAGGAGCCGGTTTGGCGGAGCATGGCGTCGACCAAAGTGGTCTTACCGTGGTCAACGTGGGCGATAATTGCGATATTTCTAAGCGAAGAACGTAAGGTCATGACTAAACCACGCTAGTGGGCGGGGCTCGACCCCTGAACTTAGGCCGCTAGCGGCGTGCGCGGGCGTTGCCGCGCGACGGCGGTTCGCACCAAATCCCTAGCACCGGCACGGAGATCGTCCATCGTGCCGTCG
>PKYK01000049.1 GCA_003133665.1 Acidimicrobiaceae bacterium
AGCGACGAGGAGTTCCACTGGACGATCGCCGCCGCGCGCCTCGTCCTGCCCGCTGACGTGCACCTCCAGGTCCCGCCGAATCTCAGTGACCACCCGACCGGGCTGCTCGATTTCGGGATCGACGACTTCGGCGGCATCTCGCCCGTCACGGTCGATCACGTGAATCCCGAACGCCCGTGGCCGGCGCTCGACACGCTCGGAAGCGAATGCGAGGACCGGGGTTTCCATCTGACGCCGCGACTGACGATCTACCCCGAGTTCGCCTCGCGCGGCACGGAGTTCGTCGACGAGAAGGTCCGCCCCGGCGTGTTGGCCCACGCCGATTCGATGTTCCTCAGCCGTGCTGACGAGTGGTGCTCGGGCTCGGACGTGGCTCCCCCACCCGCGCCGACGTCGCGTGTCCGCACGAGCGCGGTATCGGCAATCTTGGGGAGCTACCAGCCGGGCTATGAGTTCGACCGCGCGGAGCTGGTGACCCTGTTCCGCGCGCGCGGCGCCGACCTGAACGCCATCACCGATCTGGCCGATTCGGTGCGCCGCGACATCGTCGGAGAACCGGTGAGCTTCGTCATCAACCGCAACATCAACTACACCAACGTCTGCACGTTCAAGTGCCGCTTCTGCGCCTTCTCGAAGGGCCCGCTGTCACTCAACCTGCGCGGCGACCCCTATCTGCTGACGCTCGATGAGATCAGCGAGCGCGTGCGCGAGGCCGAAGAACGGGGGGCGACCGAGGTCTGTCTCCAGGGCGGAATCCATCCGAAGTTCGACGGCGACTACTACATCGACGTCGTGGCCGCGGTGCGCGCCGGTTCGCCGACCATCCACATCCACGCCTTCAGCGCACTCGAGGTGTTCGAGGGGGCCCGTCGTTCGGGCCAGGACCTGGCGACCTATCTCGAACGACTCAAGGTGGCCGGACTCAAGACGCTGCCCGGTACGGCGGCCGAGATCCTCGACGATCCGGTTCGCTCGGTGCTCTGTCCCGACAAGATCAACTCGGAGCAGTGGCTGGACGTCCACCGGGCCGCGCACGGCGTCGGGCTGCGCTCGAACATCACCATCATGTTCGGCGCCGTCGAGGGAGTCGACAGCTGGGCCACTCACCTGCTGCGCACCCGCGATCTGCAAAAGCAGACCGGCGGCTTCACCGAATTCGTGCCGCTGCCCTTCGTCCACATGGCCACGCCGTTGTTCTTGAAGGGCCGTGGTCGCAAGGGTCCAACTTTCCGCGAGGCGCTCTTGATGCACGCGGTGGCCCGTCTGCACTACGCGACGCTGATCGACAACATTCAGGTCAGCTGGGTGAAGATGGGCGTCGAGGGTTCGCGACGCATCCTCAGTGCCGGCGCCAACGATCTCGGGGGCACGCTGATGGACGAGAACATCTCGCGCGCCGCCGGCGCGACGCACGGCCAGGAGATGGACGTGGACACGCTGCGCGAGCTGGTCGCTCCTCTCGGTCGACCCCTGCACCAGCGCAGCACGCTCTATCAGACGCTGTGAACTCGAACGAACTGGTCGAGGAGTTCCTTCGGGGACTCGGGGCGAAGGCGGCGCAGACCCCCGAACGGGTCCGGATCCTTCGCTCACTCGTGACGGGATTCCTCGAGCTGGCCGAGTTCGACCCCGACGACGGTGACCTTCGGGTCGCCGCCACGGTGCTCGACGAACTTCTCGACGCCGCCAATGTCTTCTCGCCCTGGCGCGCGCATCCGAAACTGACCGTGTTCGGCTCGGCCCGCACGCACCGCGACACCCCGTTGTACGACATGGCCCGCGACATGAGTGGCACGATGGCCGAACGGGGTTGGATCACCGTTTCTGGAGCCGGACCAGGGATCATGGAGGCATCGGCCAAGGGGGCCGGGAAGGACAACACCCTCGGCGTCAACATCGAACTGCCCTACGAGCAGAGTTCCAACGCCTATATCGACGCCGAGACCCGACTCGTCGAAATGAAGTACTTCTTCACGCGCAAGGTGGCGATGACCAAAGAGTCACTGGCGTTCGCGATCTTTCCCGGAGGGCTCGGCACGATGGATGAGGCGTTCGAGATCCTCACGTTGTTGCACACCGGCAAGAGCAAGCCCGCCCCCGTCGTCCTATTGGACACCCTGGACGGCACGTACTGGGAGGCGTGGCTGCGTTTCATCACCGAGGCGGTGCTCGCCGGCGGGTACATCGACGCCCCCGACACGTGCCTCTTTCGGATTTGTCATTCAATCGACGACGCGGTCGGCGAGATCGAAACCTTCTACGCGAACTACGTGAGTTTCGAGACGAGCGACGGGCGCGGGCGGGTCGTCCTGCACCGACCCCCGACGCCCGAACAACTGGCCCGACTGGCCGAGACCATGCCCAAGTTCGCGACCGGTCCCGGATTCGAGCTGGCCGAAGACCACTCCATCAGCTTTCCCTTTGACGGGCGCAACTACGTCGGTCTGCGCCTGCTCATCAACGAGGTCAACGGATGGGTTGGCTAATCGCCGCTTGAAGCCCTCAGCAGCACCTCGGCCTTCAGCAGACTACGGCGCACCTTGGCCAGCCTTCGCTCCAGCTCCTTGGCCTCGGCGGCGCCGTCCGAGCGCAGCTGGGACCGAACGGCGTCGAAGATGACGTCGCTCACCCGACTCTCGAGATTGGCGATCTCGTCGGCGATGCTGTCGAGTGAGTCCACTAGTGGATGGTGATGACGTTGAGTTCGTCCGCCGCGTACTGGGCGCGCAAGACCTTCTTGTCGAACTTCCCGACACTGGTCTTGGGAATCGACTCCAGGAAGGTCCATCGTTCGGGAAGCCACCACTTGGCGACGCGTTCGGAGAGGAACGTTCGCAACTCATCGGCCGTCGCCCCGGCACCGGGTCGCAGCACCACGCAACAAAGTGGCCGTTCCTGCCACTTGTCGTCCGGCACGGCCACCACCGCCGATTCGAAGACGGCCGGATGGGCCATCATCGTGCTCTCCAGCTCGACCGAACTGATCCACTCCCCGCCGGACTTGATGACGTCCTTCGTCCGGTCGCTGATGACCATGAATCCCTCAGCGTCAAGCGTGCCGATATCGCCGGTGCGCAGCCAGCCGTCGTGGAACTTGCCCGCGTCGTCTTCGACGTCGTGGTAGGAGGCCGTGATCCACGGTCCGCGAATCTCGAACTCGCCAATCGTCTTGCCGTCACGTTCGATCACCGAGCCGTCGTCGGCCGTGAGGCGAACCTGCACCCCCGCGACAACCCGGCCGGCCTTCACGCGGTAGTCGATCTCCAGCTCCTTGGGCGTGCCCGCGGGAGGTATCGAGACCGCCGCCAGCGGACTGGTCTCGGTCATCCCCCAGCCCTGGACGAGTTCGATGCCGTAGCGATCGCGGAAGACCTCGATCATATGGCGCGGAACCGCCGATCCGCCGGCGAGAATCGCGCGCAGACTGGAAAGGTCGACTTCCGGATTGTTCTCCGCCACGCGTAGCACGTCGTTCCACACCGTGGGCACGCCCAGTGAGATCGTGGGACGCAGCTCCTTGATCATCTTCACGATCGGCTCGCCCTGGAGGAACATCTGGGGCATAATCAGTTCGGTCCCCGCCAGGAACGACGTGTAGGGCGTGCCCCAGCCGTTGACGTGGAACATCGGCACGATGAGCAGGCAGCGATCCCGCTCGCTCAGCGCGATCGAGTTGGCCGTTGTCGAGGCCATGGAGTGCAGCCAGGTCGACCGGTGCGAGTACACCACGCCCTTGGGATTGCCGGTCGTGCCCGAGGTGTAGCACATGATGGCCGCGGACCGCTCGTCGAGTTCGGGCCACGTGTAGCCGGGTCGCTCCTTGGCGAGCAGCGTCTCGTAGTCATGCGTCGGACCGAGCACGCCACTCTCGTCGGGCCCGTTCACGATGATGTGCTCGACCGAAGGAATCTGGTCGCGAACCTTGGCCAGCAGCGGCATCAACGTGTGGTCGACGATGATGACCTTGTCGTGGCCGTGGTTGATCACGTAGGCCAGTTGCTCTGGGAAGAGGCGGATATTGAGCGTGTGCAGCACCGCGCCCATGCAGGGGACCGCGATGTAGGCCTCCATGTGCGCCTGGTTGTTCCACATGAAGGTGCCCACGCGGTCACCGCTCGCCACGCCCAGATTGCTGAGGGCGGCGGCCAGCCGCTCGGCGCGCTTGGAGACCTGGAAGAACGTCGCCTCGTTCACCCCTTCGGGCGTAACGGTCAGGATCTTCTTATCGGCGTAGATCCATTCCCCGTGGCGAATTATGTCGCTGATCAACAGCGGCGCATCCTGCATCGTGCTCTTCATGGTCCCCCTCTAAGAACATCACACGTCGATGCTACAAAGTTGCCACATTCCGTTGCTCGCTACCAGGACAGTTCGTACGGCGCCACCGGTGCGGGCAGGGCCGACGCCGACCCGCGCAGATGACCGTCGATCGCGGCCGCCGCGCTGCGACCTTCGGCAATGGCCCAGACTATGAGACTCTGGCCACGTACGGCGTCACCGCAGGCGAAGACCGGACTCGAGCCCGGCACCGCCTCGATCCGCCAGTCCCGCCCGACCGAGAGTGTGGCCCGGGGAGTGAGGAAGGGCTCGGCGTTGAGACCCAGCTTCTCGAGCTCGGGGCCCACGAATCCGGCCGCGATGAGCACGAGGTCAGCCGGAGCCGCCACGGTCTCGCCACTGAGGTTGTCGCGCAGGAAGATCTCCTGGACGTAACCGTGGCCGCGCAACTCGAGTGTCTCACTCGAGAAGCGGCGCTCGCCGCCCTCCTCGTGGGCCGACGTCGTCTTGTAGAGCCGGGCCATCGTGGGCCAGGGCTGATCGCCGGGACGCTCCAACGGGGGCCGGTCCAGGATCTCCACCTGGGTCACGGAGGCGGCTCCCTGCCGGTGCGCGGTGCCCAGACAGTCCGCACCGGTGTCACCACCGCCCAGAATCACGACGTGAAGGCCGCGGGCGTCGATGAGCGATTCCTCGGCGTCGCGCACCGCACGGTTGGCCGCTTCGAGATACGTCATGGCCGGAAAGACCCCCACCAGGTCCGCGCCGGGCACGGGGATCATGCGAGGAATCGTCGAACCGATGGCCAAGAGCACGGCGTCGAAGTTTCGCTGCAGGTCGACCAGCGGCGTCCCACCTCCCCCGACGGCGACCTTGGCGTGGAACTTGATGCCGGACGCCTTCATCACGTCGATTCGACGATCCAACACGGCCTTTTCCATCTTGAATTCGGGAATCCCGTAGCGGAGCAGCCCGCCGATGGCGTCGCTTCGCTCATAGACGGCGACGGCGTGGCCGGCGCTTCGCAGCTGGGCCGCCGCCGCCAGACCGGCCGGACCCGAGCCCACGACCGCGACCCGCTTGCCGCTGTCCTTTGCCGCGACGCGCGCGACCTCGAACCCGTTGGCGAAGGCGTGTTCGGCCACTTCGTACTCGATGCGTTCGATCGTGACCGGATCGCTCGCGATGCCGAGCACGCACGCCGATTCGCACGGTGCCGGGCAGAGGCGACCCGTGAACTCGGGGAAGTTGTTGGTGCTGAAGAGTTGCTGGGCGGCCTGCTCCCACTTCGTCTTGTAGACGAAGTCATTGAAGACCGGAATCCGGTTGCCGAGGGGACAGCCCTGCATGCAGAACGGAATCCCGCAGTCCATGCATCGCGCGCCCTGCTCGGCGACGGCGGCATCGTCCTGGGGCTCGTAGACCTCGCGCCAGTCGCGCAGTCGCACCGGGACCGGGCGGTACGCCGGTCCTCGGCGGTTGAACTCGAGGAATCCGGTGGGCTTACCCATTGCGCAACTCGTCTCGCACGCGCTGGTACTCCGAGGTCTCGATGCGCACGAAGTCCATCCGCGAGGCCCGCCAGTTCTCCAGCATCGCGGCGGCCCTCACCGAGCCCGTTTCGTCGCGGTAGCGCTCGAGCAACGCCACGAGCTTCTCGTCGTCGTCGTACTCGAGCGGGTCGATCTCGTAGACACCGGCACTCAGGTGATCGTGCACCCTCCGGTCGGGGTCGTAGAGGTAGACGGTGCCGCCCGACATGCCGGCGGCGAGATTGCGCCCGACGCCGCCGAGGATGACGACGACGCCGCCGGTCATGTACTCGGCCGCGTGGTCGCCGGTGCCTTCGACCACGATGGTCGCCCCGGAGTTGCGAACGCCGCAGCGCTCCCCGACGACGCCATTGATGAAGATCTCGCCGCCGGTGGCGCCGTAGCCGATCACGTTGCCGGCGATGATGTTCTCGTCGCTCGCGAAAGTGGACTCCGCAAAGGGTTTGATGATGATTCGTCCGCCCGAGAGCCCCTTGCCGGTGTAGTCGTTCGCGTCGCCCGTGAGGCGAATCGTGATCCCGGCGGGCAGGAACGCCCCCAGGCTCTGTCCGGACGATCCCGCGAACTCCAATTGGATCAGATCCGGGGCCAGCGTCTGGGCACCGAGGGCCCGGGTGATCGCGCTGCCGGTCAACGTGCCGACGGCCCGGTTCACGTTGGAGATTCGACTGGCGAACGTGAAGGGCACGGCCTTCAGTGCCGCCCCAAGGGCCGCGTCCAGGAAAGTCCAGTCCAGGGCCCCGTCCAGACCGTGCTCCTGCTTGGTGCTCTGGCGGCGTTGATCGGGATCGACCTCTCGCAGGAGGACCCGCAGATCGAGGTCGTTGGTGGCGTCGGTCGAGGCATCGACCGAGAGGCGCGCGGTGTCACCGATCAACTCGTCGAGAGTGCGCGCACCTAGCAGCGACAGGTACTCGCGGACCTCTTCGGCGATGAACTCGAAGAAGTTCTCGACGAACTCGGGCTGTCCGGTGAACCGCTCGCGCAACTTGGGATTCTGCGTCGCGATCCCCACCGGGCAGGTGTCGAGGTGACAGACGCGCATCATGACGCAACCGGACACCACCAGCGGGGCCGTGGCGAAGCCGTACTCTTCGGCGCCGAGCAAGGCCGCGATCACCACGTCACGACCGGTCTTCAACTGACCGTCGACCTGCAGTACCACGCGGTTGCGAAGGCCGTTCGCCGCCAAGGTCTGATGCGCCTCGGCGAGGCCGATCTCCCAGGGTGTGCCGGCGTGCTTGAGCGAGGTCAACGGCGCCGCGCCGGTGCCGCCGTCGTGGCCCGAGATGAGAATGACGTCGGCGTGCGCCTTGGCGACGCCCGCGGCGATCGTGCCGACACCCTGTTCGCTCACCAGCTTGACGTGGATCCGGGCCCGGTCGTTGGCGTTCTTCAAGTCGTAGATCAGCTGGGCGAGATCCTCGATCGAGTAGATGTCGTGGTGGGGCGGCGGAGAGATGAGCCCGACGCCGGGTGTCGAATGGCGGGTCTTGGCCACCCAGGGATAGACCTTGGACCCGGGCAACTGACCACCCTCGCCGGGCTTGGCTCCCTGGGCCATCTTGATCTGGATGTCGTCGGCGTTGACGAGGAAACGGCTGGTGACGCCGAAACGGCCCGAAGCCACCTGTTTGATGGCCGAGCGCCGGTTGTTGTTGGGATCCGAGGTGTCGAACCGCTCCTCGTCCTCGCCGCCCTCGCCGGTGTTGGACTTGCCGCCCAGGCGGTTCATCGCGATGGCGAGGGTGGTGTGGGCTTCGGCCGAGATCGATCCGTAGGACATTGCGCCAGTGGAGAAGCGCCGAATGATCGACGCCGCGCTCTCCACCTCGTCGAGGGGAACGGGCGTCGTGGCCGGCACGAGGTGAAACAGACCCCGAAGCGTGACCTTCGCACCGGACTGGTCGTCAATGAGCGAGGTGTACTCCTTGAAGATGTCGTAGCGCTTCTCGCGGGTGGCGTGCTGCAGCTTCTGCACCGTTCGGGGATTGAAGAGGTGGATCTCGCCCTCACGGCGCCACTGATACTCACCGCGGTTGCGGATCTCCAGCGACTCACCCACCGGCGGGTCGTAGGCGGCGGCGTGAAGGCTCAGCACGCTCTGGCCGATGTGCTCGAGGGTGATGCCACCGAATCGGGAGTGGAAGCCCGGGAAATAGCGACTAAGGACCTCATCCGAGACGCCCACCGCTTCGAAGAGCTGCGAACCGACGTAGCTCGCGACGGTACTCACCCCCATCTTGGACATGGTCTTGACGATGCCCTTGTTGAGGGCCTTGCCGTATTGGTAGCGGGCCTCGAAGGCGCTCAGGGCGTCGAGTTCGCCCTCCTCGATCAGGGCGTCAATGGATTCGTAGGCCAGGTAGGGACAGACCGCCGATGCGCCGAAGCCCAGTAGCAACGCCACGTGGTGGACCTCACGGACGTCGCCGGCTTCGACGATGAGCGCCGCGCTCGTGCGCAGGTGCTCGGCGACCAGGCGGTGGTGCACCGCCGACGTCAACAACAGACTGGGTATGGCCGCGTGCTCGACCGAGGTGTTGCGGTCCGAGAGGATCACCACGTTGGCCCCGCCGCGAACCCGATCGACGACCTCGTCGGTCACGCCGTCAATTGCCCGGGCCAGGCGCTGGCCCGCCCCTTCGGCACCGTGCGCGTCGAAGAGTCCGTCGACGACCACCGTGGAAAAGCCCTCGACCAGAGGACTCTCTTCGATGTAGCGGATCTTCGCGAGCTCTTCGGTGCTGAGCACGGGCGAGGGCAGGACGATCTGGTGGCAGTGCTGGGGCGTCTCGTTGAGCAGGTTCTCCTCGCCGCCGATCGCCACGCGCGTCGAGGTCACCAACTCCTCGCGGATGGCGTCGAGCGGCGGGTTGGTCACCTGGGCGAACAACTGCGTGAAGTAGTCAAACAGCGCCCGAGGCAACTTCGAGAGCACCGGGAGCGTGGTGTCCGATCCCATGGAGCCGATCGGTTCTTCGCCCACCTGGGCCATGTGACGGATGATGAGACGCAGATCCTCTTCGCTGTAGCCGAAGTTCCTCTGCTGGCGAGTAATCGACGCGTGGCTCGGCGTGAGCATGTGGCGAGTCTCGATCTCGTCGAGCGAGAACTGCTGTTCCTCCAGCCACTCCCCGTAGGGCGCCCGGGCCGCCAGCGTGGCCTTCAGCTCCTCGTCGTCGATGATCCGACCCTGTTCGATGTCGACGAGGAAGACCCGACCGGGCTGCAGTCGTCCCTTTCGTTCGATGTTCGCCGGTGCCACGGGCAGCACACCGACCTCGCTCGCGAAGATGACGCGCTGGTCCTTCGTGACCCAGTACCGGGCCGGACGCAGCCCGTTGCGGTCCAGGACGGCGCCGACGACCTTGCCGTCGCAAAACGTGACCGAGGCCGGTCCGTCCCAGGGCTCCATCAACGCCGCGTGGTAGCGGTAGAAGTTGCGACGGTCCTCGCCCATCGCCGTCGATCGTTCCCACGCCTCGGGGATCATCATCAACACGGCGTGCGGCAGGGAGCGCCCCGACTGCACCAAGAGTTCCACCACCTCGTCAAAACTGGCGGAGTCGCTCATCGCCTCGGTGATGATCGGCACCAGATCCCTCACCGGGACCGGTAGCACGTCGCTCTCCAAGGTGGTTTCGCGCGCGGTCATCCAATTGCGGTTGCCGCGCACGGTGTTGATCTCGCCGTTGTGGGCGAT
>PKYK01000077.1 GCA_003133665.1 Acidimicrobiaceae bacterium
GTGATGGCTGGTTACACCTAGGGCACCGGAGTGTCGGAGGACTGCTTGGCGGCCTCGAGCACCTCGTGGGGCACGACGGTGCCCGGTCGGTTCGAGGGGTCGTTCGCGAGGAAGCGGCCGAGCACGGGCAGTTCGGTCAGCGATTCGGCCCGCAGCACGGCCGCGGCGACGGGTACGAAGCTCTCGGCGGCGGGGTAGACCAGGTAGCGCGGCAGCCACGAGGGGTGGTACTTCGCGTTGAAGGCCCACAGGGACTCGATGGGCAGGATGCCCGAGAGTCGCCGCAGCGCCCAGCGTTCCACCCGGGTGATGGTCCCCTCGCCGGGCTCGCTCTCGAGGATCGAGCGGAAGGCCGAGAAGTTGAGGCTCAGACCACGTCCGCCCTGGCTGCGCAGGTGCTCGATCGTCGAGCAGAGGGCGAAGTCGATCAGCCCGTTGGGGTGGTCCCCGGGGTCGCGGCGCATGAGGTCGAGCGAGTACCCGTTGATCGCCGGGGAGGGGACGAACTGGCAGACGGCGACGGGCGTGGCGTCGGGGCTGTGCACGACGGTCAACAGCAGCCCCTTGTCCTTGGGGTTGAAGAGTCGGCCCAGCATCATCGAGAAGCCGCGCTCGGCCTCGCCGCGGCGCAGCATCGAGATCAGGTCGAGGATGTCGGCCACGCGACTGGGGTCGATCTCGGACGGGTCGAGGAATTCGACCGTGTAGCCGTTGCGCGCCAGTCGCGAGCAGGCCTGGCGAAGGCCCTTCATCTTGCCCCCCTCGAGCGAGAACGTGGCGCAGTCGACGATCGCCTCGTCGCCGATGTAGAGGTAGTGCAGTCCGGCGGCGTGGTAGATCGGCAGCCACTCCTCGCCGGCGCCCATGATGCCGATCGTCCAGCCGCGGGCCTCGGCGTACGCGCGAAAGGCGCTGAAGGCCTCGCTGCGCTCGGCCTCGGGACCGATCGGATCGGGCGAGACCAGGGCGACGCCGCCGTAGACGGCGTAGGCGACGAGCGAGTCGCGGAAGAAGAAGAACTGCTTGTCGTCACGCAGCGCGAAGTAGTCGAGGGTGCCTCGCCCGTGGCGGCGCACGATCTCGCGGGCGCGAAACTCGGCGAGCCGCCGTTCGGCGCTCGTGCCCTTCTCCGAGAGTCGCCGGTCCACGACGGGCCGCGTCACCAGGTAGAACGCCGAGACGATGAGCGACATGCCGATGGTGATCAGGGTGGGATTGATGAAGTCACCGACGAAGTCGGGCAGGACGATGTTGCTCTGACCGACCAGTCGCTCGATGCAGGCCATCAGCACCACGCCGAACGAGGGCAGGTGGTGGCGCCCGGCCGACGCCTCGATGCCCAGGGCCGCCGCGACGACGGTGACGGTGCCGACCAGGGCCAACCGCGGCAGGGCCGCGCCCAGGCTGGATCGGTCGGTCGAGGCCTGGAATCGCTCGCGCTGCACGACCAGCAGCCCGAGAATGGAGGCGGCCACGATCGACGAGGCGACGCTGCCGCCACGCGCCAGGTGCGCCACGATGGTGACCGTCAGGGCGCCGACCGCGAAGAACCAGGCGCGACGCTGCCCGCGACGCAGACCACGGGCCATCATGATCATCCCGACGCCCGCGACGGCGGTCACCGCCGCCGCCGACTGGGCGACCCCCAGGGGCAGGATGGAGAGCACCGTGTGGAGCCGGCTGCGCAGCGGCGGCGACGCGGTCACGATGACGTTGATCAGTCCGTCGAGAAAGAGCAGTCCGCTCGCCCAGCGGCGCACGGTGCGCTGGCGGCGTTGCGCCTGCAGCCGGTCGACCGTGACGGGGAAGGGGTTGCCGGTGGGCCACGAACCGACCGTCATGGTCGCCTCCGAGGGGGACGGCTGGAGGGGAGGGCCGGCGACCAGGCGTTCGAGCAGCGTTCCGCGTCGGCGGGGCGACTGTCCGGCGTAGAGACGGACCTGGACCGCGCTCGCGGCCTCGATCTCGACGATGCCGAGCCGCTCCACGGAGGTGAAGACGGGGGGAAGGCCGAGTCGCCCCCGACGCTCGATGATGACGGTCCGTGAGGGTCCCGGCGCGGCGCTCACGCCCCGATCGAGGAACGCGAGCGCCGGGCGCGGGGCGCCGCCCACCACGGCACCCGCGCCGCCTCGTTCGGCGACGCGCCGCGCGAATTCCAGTGCGTCGACGTCGTCAACGGTCGTGAGCGCCAGGGGCTCGCTCAGTCCGGGCGCCTGGTTGGAGCGCACGTGGTGGCGAAAGCGCCCCCGGACGATGAGTCCCGCGCACCCGACGACCACGGCCTCGAGGGTCGCGATGAGCAGCAGGTTGAGTACGAGGTTCCCCCAGAAACTCTGCGTGTGGGGGGTATGGACATGGATCTCGTGGTGCGTGAAGTGGCTAACGACCTCCATCAACGAGTTCAGGAGGTCGAAGGCCACCATCGCCAGTGCCGGAAACCACACCCAACCCCCGAGGCGCCGGTACAGCACGCGCGACGCGACGAAGCGGGGCAGCGCGTCGGGGTCCTCGAGCCGGTCGGCGTCGGCGCGGTCGTTCTCGTCGGCCCGCGATACGTCGACCGCGCAGGTCCCCGCGGCGACGGCCAGGTCGCGCACGCCGCTCGCGGTGGCGACCTGGAGGATGAGGTCGCTCGCGAGGGTGACGCCGAGGGTCTCGAGCGTCGCTTGGGCGGCCGGACTCCCGCGTAGTTCTGCGTCGTCGCTGCCGGGCAGCACGAAGAGCGAGTGGCTGGCGTTGCTGGTGAACGAGGTGACGGCGTGGCGCAGTTCGGGAAGGGCCCCGAGGGTGGCCCCGACGAAGCCGGCGAAGTCGGTCGTCGCGTCGGGGTAGAAGAAATTGCCCGCCACCACCACCACGGCGGGGTCGTCGATGTCGTCCAGGAGGTCGACGAACTCGCGAACGGGTCGGCTGGCGGCGTCGGTGGTGGGAGAGAGTGAGAGGTCGCTCACCACGTAGACGTGGTGTCCGTAGGGGATTGGTAGCGTTTGACGGTCGGTCGCTCCCACGGGGTCTAGTCTCGCAGAGTTCCCCCCCGTGAGCGCCGGGGACCTGAAACCGCTGATGACATCTGACTACGTACGAGAGAACTGGCACTGGCGTGCCGAACCGCTGGTATCGGGACCGGCGGTGATCTTCGACATCGACGGCGTGCTGGCCGACGCCGCCGGACGACAGCACTATCTGGACTGGGGCGATTGGAAAAGCTTCTTTGACGCCTGCGGCGACGACCCCATCATCGAAGAGATCGAACGACTGCTCGAGTTGCTCGACTCGTCGCTGACGATCGTGTTGCTGACGGGCCGTCCTCGACGGGTCCAGCCCCACACCCTCGCCTGGTTGGAGCGTTACGGACTGCGCTGGGACCTACTCATCATGCGCGAGTACGGCGACTACTCGGGCGTGGATGAGTTCAAGCGCGGCGCCGTGCGCGATCTCGTGGCGCACGGCTTCGACGTGCGCCTCGCCCTCGACGATGATCCCAAGAACCACGCGATGTACATCAGCGAGAACGTGCCGTGCATCTACATCCATTCGGGTTACTACCTGTAGTTCTCTCGTGATCCCCCCTCGCTCAGCGCTGAGCTGGCGAGCGTGATCGGACGACGGATTCGCTGACTCGCGTCAGTGGCCTCACGCCGATCGACCTCGCCGCCCCCGGCTTCGATGATCGGTTTCGTCGGTTGGGGGGTTTCTGTTCTGGCTGCGCGAGGGCGCGTTTGGAGACCGTCCGATCTCGCACGGGCGGCTGGTCCTGCACGAGACCGGTGCCCTCGTCGCGCTGGGCCCTCGGCGGAGTTGAACTAGGTCGGAAGAAACGCGAGCGCCTCGCGCGCGGCGCGCCGACCCGAACCAATGCTGGCCGGTACGCCGACGCCGTCGTAGGCGCTGCCGGCGAGGGCGATGCGCAGCGGCGCGCCCGCGGCCTTGGCCGCCGCGACCAACTGGTCGTGGCCGACGTAGTACTGCGGAAGCCCGTGGGGCCAGCGTTGCACGAGCGTCTCGCTCGGCTGGCCGAAGCGGGCGAGCAGCACCCGGAGCTCGTCGGCCACGCGTTGGGTGAGCTCTTCGTCGTTCATCGTCACCCAGCGGGGATCGTCGATTCGTCCGACGTGCGCGCGCACGACCACGTCCTCTTCACGGTGCAGGTGTGGCCACTTGCGATCGAGGAACGTGATCGCCGTCACCATCATCGACCCCTCGCCGGACCACATCGTGGCGAGGGGCACCAGCACGCCGGTGCCGTGCTCGGGCAGCTCGATCTGCGACCGTGCCAGACAGAAGGTCACCATCGCCGCGCCGGCGCTGGCGACCCCACGCAACGCGTCGAGGGCGGGGTCCACGTGACCCAGCAGGTGTCCGGTGACCGCGGCGGGGGTCGCCAGCACCAGCGCGTCGGCCGGCGTGGTGGTCGTGGCGGTGTCGACCTCCCACGGGTAGTCGCCCGCCGGCGAGCGGCGCAGCGCCGTCACCCGCACGTCGGTGCGCAGCACGACGCCGCGCTCGCCGAGTTGGCGGGCCAGTTCTTCGGGGAGTGAGCCGACGCCGCTCCGCAGCGAGTAGAACATCGGGGCGCCCGAGACCGCCGGTGCGCTCGGACCCGGGTTCACCGTTGCCTGCGGCCGCATCGCCTTCATCAGCGAGCCGCCTCGGTGGGCGGCGGCGAGCAGCGCGGGGAAGACCGACTTGGCGGAGAGTTCGTCGATGCGGCCCGCTTGGATGCCACCCACCATCGGTTCGATGAATTGGTACGCCAGCTCGTCGCCGAGTTTGGCTCGGACGATTTCGCCGATGGTGGCGTCGTCGCCGACGTGGAGTCGCTTCGGCAGGAGCTCATCGCGACGCGCGTGCAGACGGGCCCGCCAGCTGAGACCCCGCAACGTCTTGAGTTGCGCTGACGACGTGGGCACCCCGAGCGCGAGCCCGGTCGGTATCTCGTAGAGCGAGCCACGCAGCCACAGGCTCGCCCCGCTCGCCGCGATGGCTTCGAGCCGGTCCTCCCAGCCCAGTTCGCGCACCAGCGTGGTCGCCTCGGGTCGTCGCGCGAGGAAACCGTCGGCGCCGAGGTCAATCGGGCGACCCGCGAAGGTGGTCGTCGCCAGCGCACCGCCCAGTCGAGCGTTCGCCTCAACGAGCTCGACCCTCGGCGTTGCGTCCGAGGGGCCGTCGGCACCCCCGGTGAGCTCCCACGCCGCCGCGAGCCCGCTGATGCCCCCGCCGACGACGACGACCGAAGCGCGCGACACCTAGGCCGCCGCGATTCGAATCACGTCGGCCAGAATCGACACGAATTCGGGGTCGTCGTTGAGCGAGCTGGTGCGCACGAGATTGAGACCGATCTCCTTCGCGACCCCTTGGGCCTCGACGTCGATGTCGAAGAGAACCTCGAGGTGGTCAGCGACGAAACCAATGGGGCACGACACGATGTCGGTCACGCCCTCGCCCTTCTTCGTGCGCAGCACTTCGAGGATGTCGGGACCGATCCAGGGGTCGGCGGTGCGACCGGCGGACTGCCACGCGATATCCCATCGGCTGACGCCGGCGATCTTGGCCGCGCGCTCGGCGCTCTCGCGAAGCTGGTCGGGGTACGTGTCGCCGTTGGCGAGAATCTTCTCCGGTAGCGAGTGCGCCGAGAACAGGACTTCGGTGGTGCGGTGTCGGTTCCCCGGCACCTTGTCGAGGGCTTCGTTCACGCGCCGCGCGATGAGTTCGAGAAAGCCCGGCGCCTGCCACCACGCCCCGACGGCGACGAACGACACGTCGTCGCCCAGCGCCGCGCGTGCGCGGTCCATGTACTGATCGGTCGACATCGATGACGAGTGCGGCGCGAGCGCCAACCCGATCACCGTCGTGATGCCGTCGCGGCGAAACGACTCGGCCGTGGCCTCGAGCAGCGGAGGCTCGTACTTCGATCCGAAGCGGACGTCGAACCGGCCGGGGGCGACGGCGTCGAGGGCCGCGGCGATGCCGTGCACCTGGTCGGCGGTGCGCCGGGCGAGGGGTGACGTCCCGCCGATGGCGTTGTAGCGACGTACCAGGTCAGCCAGCAGTTCTGGGGTCGGCGGCCGCCCGTGGCGGATGCGCGTGTAGTACGCCTCGACGTCCTCGGGCGTCGAGGGCGTGCCGTACGCCATGATCAGAACTCCGGTCGTGCTCACCGAACTCCTGCTCTTCCCTCGTCGTGCACGACGCGAACCACGGCCTCGAGGACCGCGGGGTCGGTCGTGGGCAGTACGCCGTGTCCCAGATTGAAGATGTGGCCGGCCTCTCGACCGGCTCGAACCAAGACCTCTCGGGCCGCCTCGACGCCGAGCTCGACGCCGCTGAGACAGCGCGCGGGATCGAGGTTTCCCTGCACGGGCTTTGCGCCCACGCGACGACGTCCGTCGTCAAGGTCCACGTGCCAGTCGATGCCCATCACCGAACTGCCGGCGCCACTCATCAGGTCGAGCAGTTCACCGGTGCCGACGCCGAACAGGATGGTCGGCACGTGCAGATCGGCGATGCCCGCGAGCACCCGCTCGGTCGCGGGCAACGCGAAGCGTCGGTACTCGTCTCGGGTGAGCGCACCGGCCCACGAGTCGAAGAGCTGGACGGCCTGGGCGCCGTGGGCGATCTGGGCGCGCAGGAACGACACGGTGATCGCCACCAGTCGATCGATGAGCAGGTCGAAGAGCGCGGGGTCTCGGTGCATGAGCCCCTTGATGACCGCGAAGTCCCGGGTCGCGGCGCCCTCGACGAGGTAACTGGCGACGGTGAACGGCGCCCCGGCGAAGCCGATGAGCGGCGTGGCCGACGCCTTGAGCTCCCCGACGACCAGATCGACGGTGGCGGTCACGTGGGCGATGTCGGCGTCCGTGAGGTCGCGCAGTCGCTCGAGGTCGGCGCGGCCCGCGAAGGGATGGGCGATCACCGGTCCGCGGCCCGGCACGACGTCGACGCCGAAGCCAATGGCGTGGTACGGCACCACGATGTCCGAGAAGAGGATCGCCGCGTCCACGCCATAGCGACGAACGGGTTGCAGCGTCACCTCGCAGGCCATCGCAGGGTCGGCGATGGCTTCCAGGATCGATCCGGTGCCCCGCAAGGCGCGATACTCGGGCAGGGAACGACCGGCCTGGCGCATGAACCAGACGGGTACGTGGTCGACGTTCTCGCCACGACAGGCCCTGAGAAATACCGGCTCCACTGCTCTCCTCTTCTTCCCCCACAATCTAGGGGAGTTGACTCTTTCGTCTCACCGGTCAAGGGCTCGGGGTCACCATCTCTCTCTAGTGAGGGTGGTCCATTGCCATTAGACTTGTCAGACCCCAATTTCGGGTCGCGGAAAGAGGTCGACATGGCGCACGAGCGTGAGATCGCTGAGGAACAGCGGTTCCTCGATCTCGCCCTTGCGGCGCTGGACCACATGCGTTCCGAAGCCCGCTCGCTGCGCGACAGCGCGGCCGTGGCGAACATGCGCGGCGCCGGTGATCTGGTGGAACGCGACGTCGTCATGGGAACCGCCCTGCACCGCCTCGACCAACTCGCCATCGGCGACCAACCGCTCTTCTTTGGTCGGATCGACTACGTCGCCAACGAGAGCGGCCAGGCCGACACCTATCACGTGGGTCGACTCGCGGTCTCCGATGACCAGCTGAATCCCCTGGTGGTGGACTGGCGAGCGCCGGTCGCCGAAGCGTTCTATCGCGCAACCGGCGTCGAGTCGCTCGGTCTCTCGCGGCGTCGTCACGTCGCGATTCGCGGCCACGGAGTGACCGGCGTCGAGGACGAGTACTTCGCCGACGCCAACGGTAACCTTCTGTTGCCCGACGATGAAGTTCGTGCCGCCACCGAGGAGGGACTCGTCGAGGGCGGTCTCGCCCTCGGAGGTCCCGGGGCGCTGCTGGCGGCACTCGGACGTGCGCGCACGGGGCGCATGGGCGACATCATCGCCACGATTCAGGGCGAACAGGACCAGATCATCCGCACGCCGCTGCCCGGCGTCCTGCTGGTGCAGGGCGGGCCCGGAACCGGCAAGACGGCCGTAGCCCTGCACCGGGCGGCCTACCTTCTCTTCACCCACCGCGCGACTCTCGAACGCCAGGGCGTGCTGGTCGTGGGCCCCAATCCGCTGTTCTTGAACTACATCGAGAACGTGTTGCCGTCACTCGGCGAATCGGGCGTCACGCTGTCGACGATCTCGGGACTCGTGACCAACGTCGAGGTGCGCGGTCGTGACATCGACGACGTCGACCGTCTGAAGGGGGACCTTCGCATGGTCCAGTTCATCGCGCGGGCACTGCGCACCCGCCAGCGGCCACTGCGCAGCGACGTGCAGATTCCCGTGGGCCGGGCGATTGTCGTGCTGAAGGCGAAGTACACGAAAGAGATCGTGGACCGGGCGCGCCGGCGTCCCGGCAACCATAACCAACGCCGCTCGGCGGTGGGCCGCGAACTGGCGAACCGCCTGGCCAGCGAGTACCAACAGCGTTTCGTTCGCGACGGCAGCGACGAGGGCTCGGCCCTCGGTGAACTGGCTGATCTCATCCGGGCCACGCCCGAGTTCAAAGCCACGTTGCAGCGCATCTGGCCCCGACTGTCGGGCCAGGAGCTGCTTCACGATCTGTTCGGCGCGCCGGCGTTGATCGAGGCCGCTGGTCGCGACCTGCTGAGCGACGAGGAGTGCGCGTTGCTGTACCGTGCGCGTGCGCAATCGCTCGAGGAGATCGAGTGGACCAAAGCTGACGCCGCGTTGATTGACGAGGCCCGCGTGCTGCTCGGGCCCCGCCGGCGTCCACGTCCCGCGCCCAAAGCCATTGACACGGGAATTCTCGCCGGCGTCGACCTCGACTCGTACCAGGGCGACGTGCGCGGCGCCGCGCTGCGTGAAGCGGCGCGTCTCGCGCCGAGCGCCAGCAGCGCGCTCGACGAGGCCGAGTTCGTGACGTACGGCCACATCGTCGTTGACGAGGCCCAGGACCTCTCGCCGATGGAGCTGCACGTCTTGCGACGTCGCGACTTGACCGGTTCCATGACCATCGTGGGCGACATGGGCCAGGCGACGACTGCGTCGTCCTCGGCGTCGTGGAACACCGTGCTGGAGGTTCTCCAGCCTCGACGCGCACCGACGCGCGTCGATCTCACCGTGAGCTATCGCACGCCGGAAGAGGTGCTGGATTTCGCCGCGCCGACGCTGCTCGCGGCTTCACCCGACCTCGAACCGCCACGTCCGGTTCGAAGGGCGGGCAGCACGCCGATCGTCGAAGTGGTCAGTCCTGAGAAGTTTTCGACGACCTTGATCGCGGCCACCGTTCGAGAGTGCGCCGCGGTCGCACCGGGTCGCGTCGCGGTCATCGTCGGCGCTCCCCGGGTCGACGAAGTGGTGGCGCTGCTGCGCTCGGAAGGGATCGACGCCGTTGATCCGCGCGAGCAAGAGTCACGGGGACTCAGTGCCGATTTGGTTGTTCTAGCGGCCGAAGGGGCCAACGGCCTCGAGTTCGATGCGGTCATCGTGGTGGAGCCGGGCGAGATCGCTCGACGCGGTTCGGCGAGCATCGGCGACGTGACGCCACGGGGCCTTCGCACCCTCTACGTGGCCATGACCCGACCGACTCGACGCCTTGCGATCGTCGCCTGCGGGCCGCTGCCGGCGACGTTGCTGTGAGCCATCTCAGAGGACTGGACACACCGTAGTGGCCATTTCCGCTAGAACTGTAGGCGTGAGTCAGGCGATTCCCCTCAATAGCCTGGCGAAGCCGGAGAAGATTGTTCACGATCGTCCGCCGATGCTCGCCATCGGTGTGATGATCTGGCTCGGTAGCGAGTTGATGTTTTTCTCCGGACTCTTCGCCGCCCTGTTTACTATCCGTGCCCACCTGGCCTCGTGGCCGCCGAAGGGCACGCACCTCGACGTTCTGCAGTCGGGCGTCTTCACCATCATCCTGGTGGCGTCCTCGTTCACGATGCAGTGGGCGGTGTGGCTGATCGAGCATCGCCGCCGCGCCGAGGCGCGCCGCTGGGTGATCATCACCATCATCATGGGCGCCGTTTTCGTCGCCAACCAGGCCTACGAGTGGACGCACCTCGTCACCCGGTGGTACACCAATTCGTACGGCTCGGTCTTCTTCATCACCACCGGTCTGCACGGACTGCACGTGTTCCTCGGACTCGTCGCCATGGGTTTCCTGCTCTTTCGCATGCGCGGCAGCGAAGGCGACCCGGGCGAGCTGGCCACGTTCCAGGGCGTGAGCTACTACTGGCACTTCGTCGACGTGGTCTGGATCGGGTTGTACTCGGCCCTGTTCCTTCTCAAGTAGGTCGGCGTGGCGATGACATACCTCAAGCGAATCGGAGCACTGACGTTCGTCGCGCTGTTCGGGCTCGGCCCGGTGCTGCTCTTCGTGGGCAGCGCCAACGCGTCCGGGACGAACACCTACCACCAGACCCAGTATCAGACGACCCGCAGCAACTCCGGCACTCCGAACTCCGACGTCGTCGTGAAGGACAAGAACGGCGTCGTCATCAGTTACGGCAACAGCGCGATCACCTACAACGCGCCGTCGTCCGCCCTCGCCGCCCTCGGCAAGGCGCTCTTCTTGCAGAACTGCGCGTCGTGCCACGGCCCCGAAGCCAACGGTGTGCCGGCCAACGGCACGAGCGGCGCGTTTCCGAACCTCGTGGGTCTCGGACCGGCGACCATCGACTTCTGGGTGGAGTCCGGCCGGATGCCGGCGGCCGATCCACGATCGGTCGAAGCGCCACGGCGCCAGGCTCGGCTGACCGCCGGCCAGGCCGTCGCGATCGCCGCGTGGGTCAACTCGCTCTCTCCGAGCTACCCGAGCGTCCCAACGGTCAATCTGAAGAACGCGAACGTGGCCAACGGGGCCGCGCTCTTCGCGCTCAACTGCGCGGCCTGTCACACCATTGAAGGCGACGGCGACGCGTTGGCGCTGAGCACGTACGCTCCTTCGCTGCGCCACATTCCCGCGACCCAGGTCGCCGAGGCGATCCGCACCGGTCCGGGCAACATGCCGCGCTTCACCGGCAACCTCAGTGACTACCAGGTTCGTGACATCGTCAAGTTCGTCACCACGGAGATCCAACACCCTCAGAACATCGGCGGCTTTGGTCTCGGGGGACTGGGACCAGTGGCCGAGGGATTCGTTGGTTTGGCCCTCGGCGTGGGAATCTTGGCCCTCGTGGGCTTCTGGGTAGGAGAACGCCAGTGAGCGAACTGCACGAACACCGCACACCAGTGACCTTGGGGGGTCTGGCCGAGGACGATCCGCACCTCCAGCCAGCCGCGAAGAATCCCGGTCAGGTCGAACGCGTCATCGCCCTGACGTTCGTCCTCGGCACCGTGCTCATCGCCGGTTTCGGAGCGTGCTACTGGGTGAACGCCGCGCCGTGGACTCTCGGGGCCACCATGGGCGGGGGACTCTTCTTTCTCGGCGTGGGCCTCGTGGCGTGGGGCAAGTACCTGATGCCCAAGGGTCCCTTCGTCGAGGATCGCCATTCGCTCGCCAACTCCCAGGTCGATCGTGACGCCTTCGCCGCCGCCATCGTCGAGCGCGGCGGTGGGGTCATCAAGCGTCGAAAGATGCTCGGCGGTCTGCTCGGCGGCGGACTGGGCATCTTCGGGGTGGTCGCCATCTTCCCGCTGCTGCGCAGTCTCGGACCATTGCCCAAGGGCACGCTCTTTCACACCGACTGGCGTTCGGGCTCGTACGCGGTGGACCAATCGGGCCGCCGGGTGCAGGTGGGCGACCTCGCCGTGGGATCGATCATGACCGTCTTCCCCGAGGGGACCCAGGACACGGACCGGGGTCAGGCCGTTGACCAGACGGTGTTGATCCGTCTCTCGAATCAGAACTTCACGACCCAGAAGGGCCGCGAGACGTGGGCGCCCCTGGGATACGTCGCCTATTCGAAGGTCTGCACCCACCTCGGTTGCCCGGTGGGACTCTACGAACAGCAGCTGCAGCTGCTGGTCTGCCCGTGCCACCAGTCGATGTTCGACGTCACCAACGGGGCGATCCCGAACTTCGGTCCGGCACCGCGGCCCCTGCCGCAGTTGCCGCTCTACATCGACGGTCAGGGCTTCATTCGGGCCCAGAGCGACTATCACGTGCCCGTGGGGCCTGGATTCTGGGAGCGCTCATGAGTAGCGACGTGGTTGAGACCAAGCGGATGAAGAAGCAGGCCCTCGGACCGTACGGTCCGGTCGGCAAGGCGCTCGGTGAGCTCGACGATCGCCTCGGCGTCGCCAAGGGCGGCCGCTCCTTCCTCGACAAGATCTTCCCCGACCACTGGTCGTTCATGCTCGGCGAGATAGCGCTCTACTCGTTCGTGGTGCTCTTGGTCACGGGTGTGTTCCTGAGCCTGTACTACATCCCGAGTCAGGCCATCGTGACGTACCACGGCAGCTACCTCCCGCTCGACGGGGCCCGTGTGACCCAGGCGTACGCGTCGTCGGTCGACCTCTCCTTCGCGGTGCGCGCCGGCCTGCTGATGCGCCAGATGCACCACTGGGCCTGCGACATCTTCGTCGGCGCCATCGTCGTGCACATGGCGCGCGTCTTCTTCACCGGCGCCTTCCGCAAACCGCGCGAACTGAACTGGACGATCGGCACCACGCTGTTGACCCTCGCGATCGTGAACGGCTTCCTCGGCTACTCGCTTCCCGACGACCTGGTGTCGGGTACCGGAATCCGCATCGCGTACTCGATCGTCCTGTCGATACCACTCGTCGGCACCTACCTGGGCTTCCTGGCCTTCGGCGGCAACTTCCCCGGTACGACGGTGATCCCGCGCTTCTACATCATGCACATCCTGATCGTGCCGGGCATCATCATCGCCCTGGTCACCTTCCACCTGATCCTGCTGGTGCGCCAGAAGCACACCCAGTTCCCCGGCGAAGGACGCACCGAGGAGAACGTGGTCGGTTCGCCGATGTTCCCGGTCTTCATGGCCAAGACCACCGGCTTCTTGTTCATCGTCGGTGGCGTCACCGCGCTGCTCGGCGCGTTCGCCCAGGTCAACCCCATCTGGCAGTTCGGTCCCTACGACGCCGCGCGGATCTCCTACGCCGTCCAGCCCGACTGGTACATGGGCTTCCTCGACGGGGCGCTGCGTATCTTCCCGGCGTGGTCGTTCCACAGCTTCGGCTACACCATCCCGTTCGAAGTGACGATCCCCGCGGTCATCTTCCCGGGGCTCGTCTTCGGTCTGGCCTACGCCTGGCCGGCCCTCGAGCGCTTCGTGACCAAGGACCACGCGATGCACAACCTGCTGGACCGACCGAGCAACCGTCCCCGGCGCACGGCGGCCGGCGTGGCGGTGTTGGCCGCGCTGGGGATGATGTTCATCGCCAGTTCCACCGACGTCATGGCCAATTTCTTCCACCTGCCGCTCAACTCCGTGCTGTGGGCGATGCGCATCCTCGTGCTGCTCTCGCCGTTCGTGGCGTACCCGATCACCTACAAGATCTGCCAGGAACTGCAGGCGACCAAGGGCGGCGGCAAGCGAAAGACCGCCAATATCGTCACGCGAACCGAAGAGGGCGAATACGTCGCGACCCCCGCGCCGGTCTACGTGGACGATCGCCACGACGAACTGCCCGCCACCGAAGTGCCGAAGTTCATCACCGCATCCCCGCCAGCGCCTGAAGACGACGACGGCGTGCGCACCATCGACCGTTAGGAAGCCCCGTGGCCCCTCCTCGTCGCCCTGGCGGCTTTGGCCGTGCGGTGAAGACGGGCTTCATTCTGCTCGCGGTGCTGGTCGCCGTCACGACGGGAGTCGTCCTCGCGGACAAGGCCGGAACGACGACGACGACCACGTCAACCACCACGACCACCACGACCACGATTCCCCGGGAGCGACCGCAGGCGGGATGGAGCGTCGCGAGTTCGTCGGCCCGAGGCGTCATGGTCGACTATCGCGACATCAACGTGGGCGGGGTGGTGTTTCGCGCGCTTCGGCTCCGCGCCCGCACGACGTTACTCCGTTGGCACGTGGGCTCGACCGATCCCAACCTGGCGGCGAAGGCCCCGGTGGACGCTGGTCCGGCGATCTTCTGGCCGAACGAGGGTCTGGCCGGCGTCGTCGCGGTCTTCAACGGCGGCTTCAAACAGTCGGCCCTCGCCGGCGGATCGGTCGTCGACGGCTTCACGCTGGTGCCGATGATGGTGAGTCACATGACCATCGGCCTCGACGCCGCTGGTCACTGGGCCATGGGGATATGGGGATCGCCCCACTTCCCCCCGAAGGGCTTTCACGCCATCAGCTACCGCCAGAACCTCGGGCCCCTCGTGCTGCACGGTCAACCCACGCCCGCCGCGCTGTCGCCGGCGTGGAGCCAGTGGGGTGCGCCGCTCGGGGGCGTGCCACCCGAGCCTCGCAGCGCGATCGGTGTCGACGCGAAGGGGAACCTGATCTACGTCGCGACGATGGGCCACGTCCTGCAGACTCCGCTGGCCCGGGCGTTGATCGCCGCCGGCGCCGTGACCGGAATGCAGCTGGACATCAACCCGTACTGGCCCGTCATGGGCGCTGCCCGGAAGCCGATTCACGCCAACGGCGGTGTCTTCGCGGTGCAGTTGCCCCAGAGTCAACACAGTCCCGCGGTCTTCGAAACCGGATGGACTCGAGACTTCTTCGTGGCCCTGGCCGAACCGGCCAGTTGGTCGTGCAACTGGTCGAGTCCCGGGCTTTCCGGTCCCCCCGGGGTGGCCCGCCCCCAACGATTGGCACTGGTCGGGAGGGGTTGCGGCACCGTGACCACCACGACCACGACGACCTCGACGACCACGACCACGACGCCCTCTGGTTCCACCACGTCAAGCCCACCCGCGTCCTAGGGTCCTCGCGGGGCGCGTGCGTAGCATGGACAGCGTGACGACGACGCACGACCAACACTGGCCCTCGGCGGCCTCGCTCGTGCGCACCGAGACCGTGGCGGGTCGTCGCAACATCGGAATGCTCGGTATCTTCACCTACACGACGTCGGTCACCCCTCGCTCGTGGCACAGCACGCCCGCGGCCGTTCGCGAAGCGCTCGAGCGCTACTCGACGTGGTCGTTCACGGACAGTGTCGACCTGGCCGACACGATGGCGATCGTCGACTACGGCGACGTCTTCGACCCCGATGGACCCGGGGGAGGCGATCGAGTCGCTGCCGCGATGGAGAGTCTTGACGACGAACTCGAGCTGGTGGTGGTGCTCGGCGGCGACAACGCCGCGACGTGGCACGCATTGCGGGGTCTGGCCGGAGCGGACCTGGCGGACTACGGCCTGATCACGCTCGACGCGCACCTCGACCTGCGCGACGGCGAGTCCAACGGCTCGCCGGTGCGCCAGCTCCTCGAGGCCGGCCTCGACGGCCGCCACGTGGTGCAGATTGGCGTCGCGGATTTCTCCAATTCGTCCTTCTACGCCTCCCGGGCTCGCGACGCGGGCATCACCGTGATCCCTCGCGACGCGTTGCGCGCCCAGCCCATCGAGGACGTGATCGTCCGCGCGCTCGACATCGCCGGTGGTGCGGGACGCCGCGTGTACGTCGACATCGACATGGACGTCGCCGACCGGTCCGTGGCGCCGGGCTGCCCGGCGGCGGCCCCCGGAGGACTCAGCGCCGACGAGTTGCGCCGCGCCGTGCGTTCGATCACCGCCGACCCCCGGGTGCGGGCGATCGACATCACCGAGATCGACGTCGGGCGCGACAGCGCCGACGAGCGAACGGTCCGACTCGCGGCGCTCTTGGTGCTCGAAGCGATCGCGGGCGTGCGAGGGAGACAGGTATGACCATCGTCCTAGGGACCGAACCACTGTCGCGGGCCGAGTTGCTCGCGGTCGCGCGCGAGTACGAGCCACTGTCGCTCAGTGACGCCGTCCTCGCCCGCCTCAAGCGCCAGCGAGCGGCCATCGATGCGCTGGTGCGCAGCGGGACGCCGATCTACGGGCTGTCCACCGGATTTGGTTCGCTGGCCACCACGTTCATCTCGCCCGACCAGCGTCGCGCTCTGCAGCGTTCGCTCATTCGCTCCCACGCCGCCGGCGTCGGCGACGAGGTCGAGACCGAGGTGGTGCGCGCCATGATGGTGTCGCGACTCACCAATCTCTGCAGCGGTGTCTCGGGCGTGCGGCCCTCGACCGCTCAGGCGTACTGCGCACTGTTGAACGCGGGCATCACGCCGGTCGTGCACGAGTTCGGCTCGCTCGGCTGTTCGGGCGACCTGGCGCCGCTCGCCCACGTCGCGCTGGCGTTGATGGGCGAGGGCGACGTTCGCGACGCGGGCGGCCAACGCGTGATGGCGGGCGACGCCCTGCGCGCGGCGGGACTCAAGCCGGTGGTGCTCGCCGAGAAGGAGGGACTCGCGCTCATCAACGGCACCGACGGCATGTTGGGACAGCTCATCCTGGCGATCGACGACGCCGGGCGTCTCTTGGAGCTCGCCGACGTGGCGGCCTCGCTTTCGATTCAGGCCCTGCGCGGAACCGACCGCGTCTTTCTCGCCGAGATCCACGCGCTGCGTCCCCATCCGGGTCAGCGTGACAGTGCCGCCAATCTCGCGGCGCTGCTCGCCGATTCACCGATCGTTGACTCGCACCTCAACGACCCGACCCAGGTGCAGGACGCCTACTCGCTGCGCTGCGCCCCGCAGGTCCACGGCGCCGCGCGCGACACGTTGAGCCACGCCACGCGCGTCGCCGATATCGAACTCGCTTCGGCGATCGACAACCCGTCGGTCCTCGCCGACGGCACGCTCGTGTCCAACGGCAACTTCCACGGCGCGCCGGTCGCCTACGTGCTGGACTTTCTCGCCATTGCGCTGGCCGACGTGGCGTCCATCGCCGAACGGCGCACCGACCGTATGCTCGACGTGAGCCGCAGCTACGGACTGCCGCCCTTCCTCGCGCATCACGCCGGCGTCGACTCGGGTCTCATGATCGCGCAGTACTCCCAGGCCGCCCTGGTGTCGGAGATGAAGCGCCTGGCGTCGCCGGCCAGCGTGGACTCGATCCCCTCGTCGGGGATGCAGGAGGACCACGTGTCGATGGGTTGGCACGCCGCGCGCAAGTTGCGCCGCGCCCTCGAGGCCTTCAGTGACGTGCTCGCCATCGAGCTGCTCGCCAGTGCCCGGGCGCTCGAGCTGCGCGCGCCGTTGCGCGCGTCGCCCGTGACCGCGGCGGTGAGCGAGCGCGTCAACGCCGCCAGCGGCGGTCCGGGTCACGATCGCTGGCTCGCGCCCGAGATCGCGGCCGTGGGATCGCTGGTTCGCAGTGGCGAGCTGCTCGATATCGTGGGTCGTTTCGTTGCGCTGGCGTAGTTCAGTGGAGGAGTAGTCATGGAAGGTGCCCGTCCGGTACGAGCAGCACGGGGCTCGACGCTGACGACGTTGGGTTGGCCCCAGGAGGCGGCGCTGCGCATGCTGCAGAACAACCTCGACCCCGAGGTCGCCGAGCGCCCCGACGACCTCGTCGTCTACGGCGGCACCGGCCGAGCGGCGCGCGACTGGCGGAGTTTCGACGCGCTGGTGCGCACGCTCACGACGCTGAAGGGCGACGAGACCATGCTGGTCCAGTCGGGTCGCCCGGTGGGGGTCTTCCAGACGCACGAGTGGGCGCCGCGGGTGCTGATCGCCAATTCGAATCTGGTGCCTGACTGGGCCAACTGGCCCGAGTTCCGACGCCTGGAGGCGCTGGGCCTGACCATGTACGGCCAGATGACGGCCGGCTCGTGGATCTACATCGGCACGCAGGGAATCCTGCAGGGCACGTACGAGACGTTCGCGGCGGTCGCCGAGAAGCGCTTCGGCGGCACGCTCGCGGGCACGCTCACGCTCACCGGCGGGGCCGGCGGCATGGGCGGCGCCCAGCCCTTGGCGGTCACGATGAATGACGGCGTCTGCCTCTGCGTCGACGTCGATCCGGCGCGGCTGCAGCGTCGCGTCGATCACCGCTACCTCGATGAGTGGACCGACGACCTCGACGACGCCGTGGCGCGCGTGGTGGCGGCGAAGAAGGAACGCCGCGCGCTGAGCGTGGGGCTGCTCGGCAACGCGGCGACGATCTTCGCGGAACTCCTGCGACGCGGCGTCGAGGTCGACATCGTGACCGACCAGACCTCCGCGCACGATCCGCTCAGCTACCTGCCCGAGGGCATCGATCTGGCGGACTGGCGTGACTACTCCGAGAAGAAGCCCGAGGAGTTCACTGATCGCGCCCGCGAATCGATGGCCAAGCAGGTCGAGGCCATGGTGGGCTTCATGGACCAGGGGGCCGAGGTCTTCGACTACGGCAACTCGATCCGTGGCGAGGCCGCCCTCGGCGGCTACCGCCGCGCCTTCGACTTTCCGGGCTTCGTGCCGGCCTACATCCGCCCGCTGTTCTGCGAGGGCAAGGGGCCCTTCCGGTGGGTCGCGCTCTCGGGTGACCCCAAGGACATCGCGCGCACCGACCGGGCCGTGCTGGAACTCTTTCCCGAGAACGAGGCCCTGCACCGCTGGATCACCAAGGCCCAGGAACGAGTCGCGTTCCAGGGGCTGCCCGCGCGCATCTGCTGGCTCGGGTACGGCGAGCGCGACAGGGCCGGTCTGGCCTTCAACGATCTGGTCGCGTCGGGCGAGGTATCGGCCCCGATCGTCATCGGTCGCGACCACCTCGACAGCGGTTCGGTGGCCTCGCCGTACCGCGAGACCGAGTCCATGCTGGACGGCTCGGACGCCATCGCCGACTGGCCGCTGTTGAATGCGCTGGTGAACACCGCGTCGGGGGCCACGTGGGTCTCGATCCATCACGGCGGCGGCGTCGGCATCGGCCGCTCGATCCACGCCGGCCAGGTCTGCGTCGCCGACGGCACCGTGCTCGCGGGCCAGAAACTGGCGCGGGTACTGCGCAACGACCCCGGCATGGGCGTGATCCGCCACGTCGACGCGGGCTACGAGCTGGCCGACGAGGCCGCGGTCGAGCGGGGCGTGCGTATTCCCATGCGTGAGGGCTGAGTGGCGACGCGGGTCATCACCCACATCGGTGAGCTGACCACGAACGACGCCTCACTCGGTGACGGCACCGACCTCGGACGCCTGCGGGACGCGGCACTCGTGATGGACGACGATCGGGTGCTGTGGACCGGTCCGCACGCCCGGGCGCCCGCGGCCGACGAGATGATCGATGCCGGGGGCGCGGCGGTCGTGCCCGGCTTCGTCGACAGCCACACCCATCTGGTCTTCGCCGGTGAACGCTCCGCCGAGTTCGAGGCGCGCATGGCCGGTCGACGTTACGACGGCGGGGGGATCGGCCGCACCGTCGAGGCGACGCGCGCGGCGACGCGCGACCAACTGCGTGCGCGCACCCAGGAGAGGGTCGACGAGCTTCGAGCGGGCGGCGTGACGACGATGGAGATCAAGTCGGGCTACGAGCTGACCATCGACGGCGAGGCGCGACTGCTCGACGTGGCTGGGGAGTTCACCGACGAGGTCACGTTCCTCGGTGCGCACGTCGTACCCGACGAGTACGCGCGCGACCGCGAGGCCTACGTCAATCTCGTGGCCGGAGCGATGTTGGCGGCCTGCGCACCGCGTGCGCGCTGGGCCGACGTCTTTTGCGACACGGGCGCGTTCAACGTGGACGAGGCCCGGCGGATCCTGCTGGCCGCCCGCGGCGCCGGACTCGGGCTTCGGGTGCACGGCAATCAGCTCGGCGACACCGGTGGCGTGGCCCTGGCGGTCGCGCTGGACGCGGCCAGCGTCGACCACTGCACGTTCGTGAATGACCTCGACGTGGACTCGCTGGCGGCCTCGCGGACGGTGGCGACGCTGCTGCCCGGCGCGGAGTTCTCGACGCGCTCGGCGTACCCGTCGGCGCGGCGCCTGCTCGACGCGGGGGTGACCGTCGCCCTCGCGACCGACTGCAATCCCGGCACCTCCTACGTGACCAACATGGCGCTGGTCATCGCGCTGGCGGTGCGCGAGATGGGCATGACCTGCGACGAGGCCCTGTGGTCGGCGACGCGCGGGGGAGCGAAGGCCTTGCGCCGCGACGACATTGGCCACCTGGGCGTCGGGGCCCGAGCCGACGTGGTGGTGCTCAACGCGCCCCGGGCGGCCCACCTGGCCTACCGGCCGGGTGGCGCGCTGGTCACGCGCACTTTTCGCTCCCGGCGCTAGGACGCCACCTCGGGCGGGGAGAAATCCGGGGCTAGAACCAATAAGGTACCTGCATGAGCACCCCAATTGCCCCCAGCGATCTGCCCACCACCCTCGGCGCACTGCGCGCCTCGAGTTACCAGCCCAAGTCGGTGCGCGAAGAGATACGCATCAACCTGGAGCAGCGCCTCGCCGAGGGACGCCCCCTCTCGTCGGCCGTGCTCGGCTACGAGGACTCGGTGCTGCCCCAACTCGAGACGGCGCTGCTCGCCGGCCACGACATCATCTTGCTGGGCGAACGGGGCCAGGCCAAGACGCGGATGATCCGCTCGCTCGTCGAGCTGCTCGACGAGTGGCTGCCCATCGTCGAGGGCTCGCAGGTCCGGGACGATCCCTTCGCGCCGATCTCCGCCTACGCCATCGACCTGGTGCAGGAGAAGGGTGAGGACACCCCGATCGCCTGGGTGCACCGCACCCAACGCTTCGCGGAGAAGCTCGCCTCTCCGGACACGTCCATGGCCGACCTGATCGGCGAGGTGGACCCCATCAAGGTGGCGGGCGGACTCTTCCTCGATGACCCGCGGGCGCTCTCCTACGGTCTCGTGCCCAAGTCCAACCGGGGCATCTTCGCCATGAACGAGTTGCCCGACCTCGCCGAACGCATCCAGGTGGGACTGCTCAACGTGCTCGAAGAGCGCGACGTCCAGATCCGCGGTCACCTGGTGCGACTCAATCTCGACGTGATGGTCGTCGCCACGGCGAACCCCGAGGACTACACGAACCGCGGACGCCTGATCACGCCGTTGAAGGACCGCTTCGGCTCGCAGATCCGCACGCACTACCCCTACGAGTTGACGACCGAGATCGCCATCGTCCACCAGGAGGCGAAGCTGCCCACGTCGCCCAAGCCCATCACGGTGCCGTGGTTCATCGACGACATCGTCGCGCGCGTGAGCCACGTCGCGCGCAAGAGCCACGTGATCAGTCAGAGTTCGGGCGTGTCGGTGCGCCTCTCCATCGCCAACTACGAGACCGTCGTCGCCAACGCCCTTCGCCGAACGCTGCGCACCAAGGACGAGACCGTCGTGCCGCGGGTGAGCGATCTGAGCGCGATGGTGCAGTCGACCCAGGGCAAGATCGAGTTCGACACGATCGACGACGCCGACTCGGACCAGGTGATCGCGGCGCTGGTGTCGCTCGCCGTTCGCCAGTGCTTCAGCGAGCACGTGCTGCTCGAGGAGGCCCCCGCGATCGTCCAGGCGTTCCAGGCCGAGGTCATGGTGCACACCGGCGACGACCTGCCCGATCGGGACTACCTCGCGGTCCTCGCGGCCATGCCGGCGCTCGATGCGCCGGTGCGGCGCATCGCCGGACCAACGGCCAGCGACGGCGAGTTGGCCGCGGCCGTGGAATTCGTGCTCGAGGGCCTGTACCTCACCAAACGACTCGCCAAGGACGCGTCCGGCCCCCGCGCCCTCTACCGGTCGAGGAATCGGTAGTGCCCGTTCGCTACGGCTTTCGCCGCTTCGGCGAGGACGACGACTTCGGCGACCTCGACGTCGACGAGCTGCTGCGGCTGCTGGGCGACGACGTCCTCGAGAGCGGTGACCTCGACGAGGCCATGGACCGGCTGCTTCGCGAAGGGTTGACGACGTCCGATGGCGAGCGCATCGAGGGGCTGCGCGAGCTGCTCGAGCGAACACGGACCAAGCGACGCGAACTCGAACAGCAGGCCAGCCCCGACGGGGAGATGCAGCGCTATCGGGACTGGCTCGACGAGATCGAGGCGATCGAGGGAAGCGAACTCGACGAGTTGCTCGAAGAGGCCGAGGCGTCGGGCGACGAACGACGAAAGGAAGTCACGCGCGACCTGGTGGAGCAGAAGCACATGCAGCGCGACCTGATGAGTGACCGGCTACCCGAGCGACTCGGCAACTACCGCAGCTACGAGTTCGTCTCCTCCGAGGCCCGCGAACAGTTCGAGCAACTGCTGAGCGAACTCGAACAGGACGTGCTTAACACGTACTTCGAGCAGAGCAAGGAGTTCCTGGGTCGGCCCGATCCCGAAGAGCTCGCGCGCACGCGCGACATGATGGACGCCCTCTCGTCGATGATCGAGCAGGACCGCCGCGGTGAACCGCTCGACCCCTCGTTCGATGACTTCATGGAGAAGTTCGGCGACTACTTCCCGGGCGCGCAGAACCTCGAGGACGTCGTTCGCGCCATGGCCGAGCGCGCCGCCGCGGCCGAGGCGATGTTCAACTCGCTCTCGGGCGAGCAGCAGAGCGAACTGCGGGCCATGTTCAACCAGATGATGGAGAATATGGAACTGAACTTCTCGCTCAACCGCCTGGTGGCGAACCTTCGCCAGGCCACGCCCGACATCGATTGGAACCGGGCGCACCGCATGCGCGGCGACGAGCCTTCGTCGTTCGCCGAGGCGGCGTCGATCGCCGAGCAACTGGGCGAGCTGCGCAATCTCGAGGAGTTCCTGGGACGGTCGAACGCCGCCCAGGCGCTGCCCGAGGTCGACCTCGAGGCGGTGAGGCGCAACCTGGGCAGCGACGCGGCCCGCCACGTCGCGCGACTGCAGAAGGCGCTGAAGGAGCTGAAGGACCAGGGCTTCATCGATCGCACGGGCAACAAGCTCACGCTGAGCCCGAAGGGCGTCCGCCAGATCGGCCAACAGGCGCTGAAGGACCTCTTCGCCCAACTGCGCAACTCGCCCGCCCTCGGCGCGCACCGTGAGGCGACGGTGGCCCGCGGCGGCGACCGCGAGGAGACCTCCAAGCCGTGGGAGCCCGGCGAGGCCTTCGCGCTCCACCTGCCCAAGACGTTGCGCAACGCCGTCTTCCGCCAGGGCCCCGGAACGCCGGTGAAACTGCATCCCGACGACTTCGAAGTCGAAGAGTACGAGGCGACGCGGCGTTCGTCGAGCGTCTTCGCGATCGACCTGTCGCTCTCGATGGCCATGCGCGGCAACCTGGTGCCCGCGAAGAAGATGGTGCTCGCCCTCACCCAGTTGATTCGCTCGAAGTACCCCCGCGACTTCGTGGCCGTCGTCGGCTTCGGCGAGACGGCTCAGGAGCTGCGCATCGAGGACATACCGGCGCTCACCATCGACTACGCCTACGGCACCAATCTCCAGCACGCGCTGGCCCTCAGCCGCCACCTGATGCGCAATCAACGAGGGGAGCGTCAGATCGTGGTGGTGACCGACGGTGAACCGACCGCGCACCTGATGGACAACGGCGAACCCTTCTTCTCGTGGCCGCCGGTCCACGAGACGCTGGAGAGGACGATGGCCGAGGTACTGCGCTGCACGAAGGCGGGCATCACGATCAACACCTTCGCCCTCGACATCGAGCGCAGCCAGTTCCCCTTCGTTGAACAGATCGGCCGGGTGAACGGCGGGCGAACGTTCTACACCTCGGTCGACGAACTCGGCAGTTACGCCCTCGACGACTTCGTCCGCCACCGTCGGGCAAGTTGACCCAGCGGAAAACTCCCTTTTATGAGGGATTTCATAATTTCCATTTGCTTTTTGCGCAAATCCCCGCCACAATGACATCGTTGTAATTACAACGGTGGTGTATCCGCCGTAGGGGAGGAATACAACGTGGAGATCGTCGAACTGCTGAGCGGTATGGAAGATCGAGGCTGGCAAGCCCGATCGAACTGCATGGGGGTCGACCCCGACCTTTTCTTCCCCGAACGAGGTGCGTCGACCCGTGAGGCCAAGGAGGTCTGTCGCGGCTGCGTGGTGCGCGACGACTGCCTGGAGTTCGCCCTCGACAACGGCGAGAAGTTCGGGATCTGGGGTGGCATGAGCGAGCGCGAGCGCCGCCGTCTGCGCCGAGCCCGCGCCATCGAACGCCGTTCGCAGGCGAGCTGATTCGCGCGCTCTAGCGGGCGCTGCGAGCTTCGATGGTGGCGTCGGGGCTGAGCCCCAACTCCTCCCAGCGTTCCTCGCTCTCCGATTCGAGAAGTGCCCGCGGGGCCAGCCCCACGAGCTCGGCCCGGTCGATCGCGCCGCCCCGGGGCAGTAGTGCGCTCACCTGGTCGTAGACCTGCGAGAGCCGAACGGACCCGAAGTCGATCACGTTGCAGCTGACCTGGACTTCTTCACCGACCCGAAACGCGAGCGAGCGAACGGCTCCTTGGCGAATCGCCGACGCGATCCGTCGGGCCTCGTCGAAGGTGACGTCGCGAAGCCAGAGATTCCACGCGATCAAGATCGGGCGACAGCCCACCGCGACCGCGCCGCGAGAGGGGGAGGCTTCGCCGGGGCCGAGGTCGGGGGCGAGGGACGTGAAGGCCCAACGGCGAACCTCAGGCAGGGTCCGAACCGTCCCGTCGCTGAGCGGTCCGTACAGGAAGACCGGCACCGAGAAGCTCTCGGCGAACCAACTTGCCGTGGCGTCGCGAAGCGCGCAGGCCTCCTCGGGACGCTCAGGGCCCAGGGCCACGAACGGCACGACGTCGACGACGCCGAGTCGGGGATGCACCCCGGAGTGCTGGCGCAGGTCGAGCAGCCGGTACGCACTGTGCACGAGCGAATGGACGTCGAGGAGAAGTTGGTCGCGTTCGTTGATCATTGTGAAGACGGCCCGGTTGTGGAACCGGTCCCGGTGACGATCGCGAAGCGACGAACCGGCCGCACGCGACAACTGCTCCAGCGCCGGAAGGTCACGGCCTTCGGAGATGTTGATCACGCACTCGAACATCGTGCGTCAGGGCCGTGGCTAGTAGTCGAGCGGCGTCGATCGGCGACGGAGCGCGCGCTGAAGGCGACGACGCTCGCGCTCGCTCTTGCCACCCCAGATGCCGTGGTCGACGTGGTTCTCCAGCGCGTAGTTCAGGCACTGGTCGGCGACCGGACAAACGGCGCAGATCTTCTGGGCCTTGATAACCCCAATACCGTCTCGAGGGAAGAAGACGCCCGCCGGGTACTCCCGACACTTGCCATCAGCCATCCATTCGGTAGTCACGGTTACCCCCTTGTGGTTCCAATCTCAGCGTAGCCACGTTCCCTCAATCCGGTCCATATGACTCATTGCGTTCTGGTTACGATTCACAAGCACCCCGATGACGGCCGGTTTTGGGCACAAACGACTGCCTGGCGCCGCAGGCCCCGTTCCCCGCAAAATAGGGCCTGATGAGCCGGTAGAATGGCTGCCCAGCAGTTCTGAGGTACGCGAAGGAGCACCGTGAGCCAGGTCCCGACCACTGAAACAACCGAGGTCATCGACCCCGTCGGACACGTGCAAGTCATCTACCTGGGACCCGTCGCACCCCACTGGGAGTGCCGAATGGTCTTTGGCGACGAGGAACAGATCCAGTCCTTCGTCGACCGCATCGACGCCCGCTTGCGCTTCCTGCCGCCCCACGACCCCCAGTTCCGCCGCAATCGCGAGCGCGTGAACCGCGACGCGGAGCGCGAGAACCTTCTCGTCGAGTGGAACCTCGGCTACGAGGAGGAGTCCTAGGCCAACGGCGAGGTCGTCACCCGCTCGTACCAGGCGTCGGGGTCGGTCAGTTCGCTCGCGCTCGGCAGTCCGTCGACGCGTAGCAGAGCGTCAAAGACGCTGAGCGTGTGCGCCGCTTGCAGTCGTGCGACGAAATCGTGCGCCTCTTCGTGGTGGGGACCCTGGGTGGAGATCCCAAAGAGCGCCGCGGCCGCATCCTCGCCGCGCGCGTCGCTGCGCCGGTGCCGACGGTAGGCCTCGACGAGAGCCGGACGCGGGCCCAGGATCGCCTCGGTGATCTCGTGCGCCGCCGCCTCGAAGAAGGCCAGCAGCACGCTGGCGGCCGCATTGATGGCGCGCGTCGCGGGCGTGTCGTCGGGCACCTCGATGCCGTCGAGGAGCGATTCGGGATTGCTCATGAGCGCCGAGAGGTCGTCGGGGTTGATCATCGACTGCAGCCGGGTGAGCAGGTCGCCCTGGGCGGCGGTCGACTCGCGAACGGCGTCGAGCAGCAGGGCGCGCAGCGCGTCTCCGGTACCGGGTTGGGAGAGCACGAGCGAGGCGACGAACTCCTGGGCGAGGGCGAAGACGTAGACCTCATCGCGCTCCAGCGACCAGGCCTGCGCAAAGTTCGCCAGATTGTTCACGACGAGCAGGCGATCATGGTTGTCGCGCGGCAGCGGCAGCACGGCGAGCGACCACGCCCGTTCGGAGAAGTGGCCAGCGACCGAACCCATCTGGAAGCCCGTGAAGAGCGGGCCCAGGGTCGCGACCATCTGGGCCATCATGGCGTTCTCGCCGGCCTCGAGGTCGGTACCCGGAGAAGGCTGGCTGGTCACCATGGGTTCGATGAGTGGTCGCCACTGCGCGAGGGCGGCCAAGGTCAGCGCCGTCCGATTCACCGCGGTCACCACCGGATCACTCGACACGCCGAACAGCGCGTCGACGTGGCGACCAACGTGGGGGGCCAGTTCCTCGAGACGCTGACGCTCGATGGGTAGCGGATTGGGATCGCCGTCGGTGCCGCGCGCGATGGAGAGCGCGAGCTGGGTGGCCGTCTCGAACCACGCGTTGGGGCCCTGCTGGCCGAGGATGTTGAAGATGTCGCCGAACATGCCGCCAAATGGGTTGTCGCTCACCCCTCCAACTTAGAGGGCGCAGGCCAGGATGACCTCGGCGTGGTGCGTGGCGGCGTGGCGGATGAACGTGAGGCTCGACGGGGTCCCGGCGGGGGTCAGGTAGAGCACGGTGAGCAGCGAGTTCCACGAGTCGATGTGGTGGTTGTTGAGCCCGATCACGACGTCGCCGGGCTCCAGGTGGCCGGTCGCGGTCCCGCGGGTTTTCACGGACTTGACCAGTACGCCGCCGCCGTCGGCATTGGATCCCACGATCCCGAGGCTCGAATGACAGCCGTCACCCGTCGCCACGATGTTCGCCACGCGCGCGACGAACTGCGCGGAATACCAGAGGTGGTTGGTCGAGAGGACGGCCACCACCCGACCCGCGTGGTTCACCGCGATGGCGTCGACGAAGCCGTTGAGGTTCCAGTACGACTCGGTGGCGAGATAGCTCACCACGCCGTTGGCCATCAGTTGCGGATCGCCGAGGGTGGTGTTGGCCCAGGCGAAGTGCGGTGGCGTGATGGAGCCGGTCATCACGGGTGACACCGCGACCACCGACGTGCTGGCCGGCAAAGGGGCGAACTTCAGCGACGGCACCCGAATGCCGAGGCGCACGATCGTGAAGCCCAGCGTCTTGTCACGTCCGATCCAGGTGACGGGGAAGTTGACGTGCGAGGGAATCGACGCAGTGAGCAGCGCCTTGCGCGAGATCGGCGTCGTCGTGACGGCCAGGTTGTTCGGCAGGACCATCGCCGCGACGTTTTGAACGTGACCCGGGGTGGTGATCGTGAGGTCGACCGTGCGACTGGCCGCCGCGCGCGCATTGGCCGGGAGTGCGCTCAAGGTCATGGCGATGTGCGAAGGCATGGCCTCATTGGCGGGCGTCGAGTGCTGGGTGGACACCAGTCCGGCCCCGCCGATCAGCAGGGCCACCGCCATCATCGAGGCGATGGCCCGGGCGGTGCGGGACCGCACTTGCTTCCTGGTCTCGGCCAGCGATTCAAAACTGGGCAATTCACTGGGGTGCATCCACGTTCGCGACTCGGGTGGCGGAGGGCTTGCGTGGCGTCGCCAAGGTAGCCACGCACTCGTTCTCGACACCCAACCCACGAGGAGTAAGGCTAGTGACGAACCAGGGTGCCGTACCGGTCGCTCTAACATCATTCTTCATGGCAACTGACGTAGCGCTCGACATCGGCACGGCCTCGACGCGTCTCGCCACCGTCCAGCAGGGCATCTTGTTCGACGAGCCAACCATCGTGGCCATCGACACGCGTTCGGGCGACGTGGTGGAACTTGGTTACGGTGCGCTCGACCTGGTGGCGCGAACGTCGCGACACGTCGTCGCCTTTCGCCCGTTGGCGCAGGGAGCGACCGTCGATTTCGACGTGACGGCGCGTCTGCTCTCGGGCCTGTTCGATCGCGGAGGCATCTCGAAGCTCAGCCGGGTGCGCGTCCTGATGAGCGTGCCCTCGCTGGCCACGCCGATCGAGCGGCGCGCGCTGCGCCAGGCGGCCATCCAGGCCGGCGCCCGAGAGGTGAGCCTGCTGGAGGCGCCCCTGGCGGCCGCCATCGGCTTGGGTCTGCCGGTGCAGGACCCCGTGGGGTCGGCCGTCACCGTCCTCGGGGCGGGCGCGTCGGAGGCGGCGTTGATCTCACTCGGCGGAATCGTGACCGGCAGCACCCGACGCCAGGGTGGAAGCGACCTGGACGGTGCCATTGCCGCGCTCCTGCGCCAGCGCCACGGTGTGGTGGTGGCGCCGGCCACCGTCGAGCTGTTGAAGTTCAGTCTGGCCTCGGCGCTCGGTCGTACCCGCGGACTGTCCGAAGCGGTACTGGCGCGCACCGTCGACAGGGGCGAACCGGTCGAGGTCACCGTGGGGGCCGATCTGGTGAACGCCGCCCTGCACGACGTGTTGACCTCCACCGTGAAGATGGTCCAGGACTCCCTCGCTGATGCTCCGCCGGACCTCTCCCAGGACGTCAGCGCCCGCGGCCTCACGCTGGTGGGCGGTCACGCCCGTTTGAACGACCTGGCCGAACTCATCGCGAGCAATACCGGCGTCGAGGTGAAGGTGGCCGAGCAGCCGGAGCTCGTGGTGATTCGAGGGCTGCAGCTCTGCCTCGATGAGATGTCGTCGCTGCACGCGCTCTTTCGCGATGCCGATCGTTAGTCGTCGCTCTCCTTCGCGAGTTGGCTGACGGCCGCTCGAACCTGCCAGTCACGGTCCTCGCTGGCACGCGCCAGCGCGGCCTCGATGTCGGACCCTTCGAAGTTGGCGAGCGCCACGATGGCCCTTCTGCGCACCGCCGGCTTGTCGTCGAGCGCCGCGAGCACCGCGGCGCGGCCACGGTCGTCACCGATGGCCCCGAGGGCGGCGACCGCCGATTCGCGGCATCGCGCGTCGTCGTGTTCGCGAGCGATGACCGAGAGTCGCTCGACCGAGGCAACGTAGAGGTGCTCAGCGAGGGCGAAGACGGCCCCGTCGACCACCAACGGATCCGGGTCGTCGAGCGCCCGGAGGATCTCGGCGAAGATCCGTTCGTCCGAGACGTCGGCCACCGCCACCAGGTTGAGCGCCTCGCGGCGCACGTCGACGTCGGTGTCCGTCAGCGCGTTGATCCAGTCGTCGCACCCAATCAGTTCCTGGCGCACACCCGCTCGAAGCGCCAACACGCGATGGCGCGCGACGTCCGAATGGAGGTTCGATCGGATCAACGCCGCGTAGTTCTCGCCGTGGCCGAAACCGGCGCCGAGCAACGACTCCTCGAGGGACTCCGGTAGCGTGGGATCATCACTTTGCACGAACCCATTTCACCACCTTCCCGGAGCCGCCGCCGAATGGTGGTGCCACTGGTGGCCCTCGGACTCGCCCTGGCGCTGGTCGCGGTCCTGCAGCACTGGAACACCAACGAGTACGCCCTGACCCCCGGTGACGCAACACCAGTGGCACCGCTCGTGAAGATTCAAGGTTTGAAAACCGACCCGCACCACGACAAGATCATGCTGACCGACGTCTATTTGACCTCGCTCAGCGCCTGGCAGTGGCTGACCATGCACTTCCAGTCGAACGTCGAGTTCGTCCATTCCAGCGATCTGGTCGAACCCGGTATCCCGACCGACGAACTGGGACCCCAGGGATTCCTCGAAATGAGCGACTCCAAGCAGGCGGCCGAGGTGGCCGCGCTGCGCGCGCTCGGCTGGAAACTCGCCGACATTCCGACGGGCGCCAGGGTGACCGGCGTCATTGCACCATCGCCCGCACGAACGGCGCGAATCCACGTGGCCGACGAAATCGTCGGTATCGATGGCGCCACCGTTCGTTCACGGTGTGCGCTGATCGGCGCCGTGGACAAGCTGGCACCCGGCGACACGGTGCACCTCAGCGTGGCCCGGGCCCACATCGGCGCCAAGGGCGTCATCACGTGGGCCGGCCCGCGAACCATCTCGATGAAGACGGCCGCGGCGCCCGGCGACCTGGGCCCGACGGGATGCGCCGGCGTGCAGGGCTCGGATCGTTCGTGGCTCGGACTTTCGCTCGAGGACGGCGTGCGGTACGCGTTTCCCGGAACCGTCAGCATCAATACGTCCAATATCGGCGGTCCGTCGGCCGGTCTCGCCATGACCCTCACGTTGATTGACCAGTTGAGTGTCGGCTCACTGACCGGTCACTGGGTGGTGGCCGCGACGGGCACGGTTGACGCTAACGGCAACGTCGGCGACGTCGGTGGCGTCGCCGAGAAGACCATCGCCGTGCAGCGGGCCGGGGCCGAAATCTTCATCGTTCCCCAAGTCGAGGTGGCCACGGCGCTCGGGGTCGCCCACTCCGGGCTGCGAGTGATCGGGGTCACGACCGTCCGTCAGGCTCTCTTCGACCTGCGGGCCCTAGGGGGGGACAAGCCGGTCGCGCTGACCACACCGCGTTAAGACGTTCTTTAGGCGTGCCACGCCGTAGTCTTGAAGGAATGGACGAACGCCGAATTCTCTCCACCACGCGCCAGTCGTCGACCGAGATAACTCGAGCGAACTTCACAACGCTGCGAAAGGGTGGTGTCGACCCCCAGGAGGTCCGGCTTCACCTCGAGGCGGTGGCCCGGGAAGTGGCGCACCTGGAGAACCGGATCCACGAGATGCAGGGCCAGCTCGCCGAGGCCCAGCGTCGCGCGGCCAATCCGACGTTTGACGAGGCCACGTTGGCGAGCGCCCTGGGAACCCAGAGCGCGGCCATCCTTCGCTCGGCCCACGAGGAAGCCGCCCGCGTCACCGCCGAAGCGCAGGAACGCAGCGCGCAACTCTTCGCCGAAAGCCAGCAACGAAGCGCCGGTCACCTCATCGAGGCGCAGGAACGTGCCGCGAGCATCATCACCGAGGCGGAGAACGCCGCGAATCAAATCGACCACGATGCGCGTCTGGCCGCGGAGCGACTGATCGACTCGGGCAAGGTGAATGGAGAGGCGCTGGTGGACCGGGCGCGCGAGCAGGGTCGAGCCATTGTCGAACAGGCCAACGAAGCGCGCAAGACCGTGCTGAACGACCTGGCGGTGAAGCGCAAGGCGCTGCATATGCAGATCGACCAGCTCCGCGCCGCGCGTGACACCCTCGGAACGTATGTCGCCTCGATTCGTGACCAGATTGACGCGGTCCTTGACGGAGTCAACAGTTCGGACGAGGCGGCGCGCGCCGCCGCCCTCGACGCCCTGCGGTTGCGTCCCGCGACACCAGAGCCCACGGAGGAGGAGTTGTTGGCCGGTACGCCGCTTCGCGCCGTTCCCGACGCCGCCCTGACACCCGCTCCCGACACGTCCGAAGTGACGAAACCCAAGCCCCGCCGGGCCCCCAAGGCGAGCGAGCCGGCCACCGAGCCGTCACTGATCGAAGACGATTCGTCGGGTACCGACGTGGTCAACGAGATCTTCGCCCGACTGCGCAAGGCCACGTTGGAAGAGCGCGGGGCCAGCGCCCCCGCCCCCCGCAGGGCGCCCCCGGCCGCCAAGCCCGAGACGCCGACCGGTGAGCTCTTCGTACGTCGAGACGCGGCCCTCGAGGAGTCGCTGGCCGCCCTGACCCGAAAGGTCAAGCGCGCGCTCCAGGACGATCAGAACATCATGCTGGAGCGACTGCGTGACGTGAAGGGCATGATCACGACCGAGTTGGAGGACGAGCACGCCCAGCGCGCCCGCTACGCCGAAGCCGCCCACGACGCCCTGACTGACGCGGCCGCCGCGGGGGTCCAGTTTGCCTTCGACGAGGCGGGCGCCAGCGGAAGCGCGGTGAGTCGCTCGGCCTTGAACGACTGCGCGGCGGACCTGGCGGTCACGATCGTGCTGGCCCTGCGCAAGAGAATCCTCGCCGACGGGAGCGGCGACGGCGTCGAGCGGGCGAACACGGCGTACAAGGAGTGGCGCGGCGCCCGCGTCGAGCGACTCTGCACCGACGCCGCCCGGCGCGCGTTCCATCTGGGCGTGCTCGCCGGAGCCCAGGGCCGATCCGTGCGCTTCTACGCGGCACCGAACGACGCACCGTGCGACGCCTGCGCCCTCGATGCCCAGGCCGGCGAACGTCCGGCGGGACAGGGATTCCCCAGTGGATCGGCGTACCCGCCGCTGCACGCCGGGTGTGCGTGCGCGGTCGTACCCGTCTGAGAAACGCCCTAGGCTCGCAACGTGCGTAGCCCCATCGATGTACCACCTCGTCCCCGTCGAGCAGGTCGACTCACTCGGCGATTCTGGATCAGCCTGGCGCTGGCGGTGCTGCTCATCGGCTTCCTCTCGCTGCGCAGCCTGGCGATGCTCTGGACCGATCAGATGTGGTTCTCGTCGGTGGGACTCGGGAGCGTCTTCTCGACCCTCTTCTGGGTGAAGGTCGGATTGGGTCTCACGTTCGGTGCGCTGTTCTTCGCCTTGATGTGGGGCAATCTGCTGCTGACCGACCGTTTTGGCGCGCGCGACCTCTCGTTTGAACCTGAGGACGAGATCGTTCGCCGTTTTCAGAACGTGGTCCGCCCCCACGCCCGGCGGATCTACGCGCTGATTGCCCTCGTGATGGGTCTCGTGGCCGGGTTGAACGCCTCGGGCGAGTGGCAGAGGTATCTGCTGTTCGCCAACCGCCAGTCATTCCACCTGAAGGACCCGCTCTTCCACAAGGACATCGGTTTCTACGTCTTCACGCTGCCGTTCGTCTCCTTCATCGTGACGTGGACCCTGGTGTCACTCTTCGTGGTGCTGCTCGTGTCGACGGGCTTTCACTACCTGAACGGCGGCATCCGCGCCACCCGGGTGACGCCTCGGGTCGACCCGCGCGTCAAGGCCCACCTGTCGGTGATCGGCGCGGGCATCGCGCTGATGAAGGCCGCCGGGTACGTCATCGCCAAATGGGAACTGGTCAACTCCACGAACGGGTACGCCCAGGGCGCCGGGTACACCGACGTGCACGCGCGCATTCCGGCCCAGACCATCTTGTTCTACCTGTCGCTCGCGGCCGCGGTCATTCTGCTCGCCAACGTCCGGTCCCGGGGCTGGTCGCTGCCGGCGGTGGCGGTGGGTCTTTGGATCTTCGTCGCGCTCGTGATCGGCGTGCTCTACCCGACCATCTTGCAGGCCATCAAGGTCAGTCCGGCGCAGGGCTCCCTGGAGACGCCGTACATCCAGCGCAACATCACCGCCACGCAGGCGGCCTTCAACTTGGACAAGGTCGTGTACCACTCGTTTGCGGGTTCGCCGACGATCTCGAATGCGCAGGTGAAGGCCGCGACGGCCACGCTCAACAACATCCGGCTCTGGGATCCGGCCGGTTCGATCTCGCTGGCGACGGTGACGCGGCGCCAGTCGATTCGTTCGTACTACGCCTTCGCGAACCTCTCGGTTGACCGGTACCTCGTCAACGGCAAGCTCACGCCGGTGCTGATCGGCGCCCGTCAGTTGAACACGGCGAACCTGCCGTCGCCGAGCTGGGTCAACCAGCACCTGCAGTACACGCACGGCATCGGCGCCGCGGTGGTCGCGGCGAACACGGTCGATCCGAACACCGGAAACCCGGTCTTCGTGGTCTCGAACGTGCCCCCGTCGTCCACCAGCGGCATGCCAGTGCTGACCCAGCCCGACATCTACTTCGGCATCCACGACGGTGGCTGGGTCGTCGCCAACACCAAGCAGGTGGAGCTCGACTACCAGGTGAACTCCGGCAAGAACGCCGGCCAGCCCGTGGAAACGCACTACTCCAGCACGGGGGGTGTCGCTGTCGGGAGCTTCCTCAGCCGGGCAGCGATGGCGCTTCGTCTCGGCGACTTCAACTTCTTGATCTCGAACCAGATCTCGTCGACGAGTCGGGTGCTCTTCGTGCGCGACGTGCAGGCCATGGCCCAGAAGGCCGCTCCCTTCTTGTCCTTCGACTCACAGCCCTACGCGGTGATCGCCAATGGCGAGGTGCAGTACGTCCTCGATGGCTACACGGCCACTGATCAGTACCCCTACAGCGAGAACGCCGCCAATCTGGGCGTCAATCTAGGCGGACTGCCCTCCAGCTTCAACTACGTGCGCAACTCGGTGAAGGTCGTCATCAACGCCTACACCGGTTCGATGAAGTTCTACGCAGTGGACCCCAGCGACCCGGTGCTGCAGGCGTACCGGGCGGCCTTCCCGTCCATGTTCTTGCCGATGAGCGCGATGCCACCCGAGATTCAGACCCATCTGCGCTACCCGTCGGACCTCTTCTCGGTTCAGGCCGCCACTCTCGGCCGCTACCACATCAACTCGGCCAGGGCCTTCTACACGGCGTCGGACCGGTGGGAGATCTCGCCGTCAACCGGCGCGGGCACGCCCAACCAGTCCCTCGCCCAGACTGCGGTCACCGACTCGGCCGGCAACGTGGTGTCGTCGTCACTGTCGCCGATGAATCCGATCTTCCAGGTGGGCTCCCTGCCCCAGGCCAACCACCAGCAACTCCTCGAATCGATCGCCTACGTGCCAGCGGGCAACTCCTCCACCGTGCAAGGGCTTACCGCCTTCCTGGTCGCCACGAGCGATCCCAGCGACTACGGGCAACTGCACGTCTACGAGACCCCGCGCGGCACGTCGGTCACCGGTCCGGTGCAGGCCGACTCCGAGATTCAACAGAACGCCAAGGTCAGCTCGATCATCACGCCACTCGACCAACACGGTTCGAGCGTCCTGCTCGGCAACAACCTGATGGTCCCGCTCGACCAGAGCGTCCTGTACATCCGTCCGCTGTACGTCACCAGCACCTCCAATCCAATGCCGCAGTTGAGGTTCGTCATCGCCGTCTTCAACCAAGAAGTGGCCATCGAACCGACGCTGGCCGGCGCGCTCACCGACGTGCTGGGCGCCAACATCTCGGGAACGACCACCACCACGACGCCCGGATCGGGGACATCCAAGCCCGGTCAGAAGGCGGCGTACTACCTGCAACGCGCTTCGGCGGACTACGCCGCTGCGCAGGCGGCCCTCCAGGCGGGCAACCTCGGCGCGTATCAGGCCGACGTCAACGCAATGAACAGGCAGCTGCAGTTGGCCCAGAACGCGCTGGCGAAGGGGTAGTCGCGATCCGACACCAGCGGGACAGGCTGAGTCTCTAGCCAAGACTGAACTCCTCACGACCGTCGGGTCGTGTGAAGGCGAGAGAGATGATTCGCGAACTGGAAGCTGACGGATGGTGGCAGGTTCGCCAGAGGGGAAGCCACCTTCAGTTCCGCCACCCTTCCAAGACCGGCACCGTGACAGCGCCCGGCGCGATGGGCGATGATCTACACCGTGAGCTTCTCAGTAGCGTTGTGAGACAGGCCGGATTAGAACGGACGAGGCGATGATCGAAAACGCCGTAGTGATTGAACGTTCTCCGAACAACTACGGGGCGTGGGTTCCAGATCTCGATGGCTGCGTCTCGACGGGCCAGACGTTGGAAGGAGTGAAGGCCAATACCGCCGAGGCAATCGAAATGCACATCGAGTTGATGGGCGATCACGGTGAGTCGGTCCCTCCTCCGACTGCCCAGGTGGCAGTCGTTCAGGTCGCCCCGTAGCCACCGCCACTTCTACGAGGAAGCGGTGGATGAATGTGCACGCCGTGAACGCGGGCTCATGCCTTGCGGTCGCGATCCATTGGCCAGACCGGGTTGGGCTAGTGGAACCGCACCCGAATCACCGAGGCGTTGGCGACGGAGCCGTCCTTGGCCGAGACGGTGTACATCACCAGCGCACCGTAGCTGCTGGTCGGCGTGGCGAAGGTCAGGGACTTGTGGAACGGCCCCAACTGTCCATTGGATCCGCCCATGACGGTGGTGGCGACGAGCGGCGTCGTGACGTTGTCCTGACGAAGGGTGACGTTCACGACAGCTTCGAAGGCCGTACTCGACCCGCTGATCACCAGAGGCGAACTGACCGTGGCGAGGGTGCTCGGCTGCGTGATCGTGATGTCGGCTGTCGCCGCCCCCAGAATCCACCAGCTCTGGTCGCTGGTCAACTGGCGCAGGATGACAGTCGTCACCGGACCGGTGGCGTTGGGTTGCACGTTCACCTCACCGGATCGCGTGTCGCCCTGTTGGAACTGGCCGATCACCGGACTGGTCATGTGCAGGAAGGCAACGGCAAACCCTTGCGCAGCGGCCCTCGGGGTCTGGTATCGAAGGGAACTGGCTGCCGCGGGCCAGACCGCTGTTGACGTCGCCGACTCCACGGACGTTGTGGTCGTTGTCGGTGCCGTCGATGTTGTCGTCGTCGTCGTGGGCGCAGTTGAGCGGCCGACGACAAAGGCGAGCACGGCGACCACGACAATCGCCACCACTGCCACCACTGTGATTCGTCGACTGTTCACAAACTCAACTTAGGTACTCCTCTGATAAGGAGGCAGGGCAGAAAGTCCCTTTTTTCAACCATGACTTGAAAGGTGAGTGTTTCGGGCCGGTCCGTCCTGCTGCGGCCGTCGTGGTGTTGAAGACATCGAGATCGCCGCTTCTGATGAGTTGGAGGCGCGTTGATTGCCAGAAACGGACTTCGGCGACGAAAGGAGATGCGGCCCGTGAACGCCGGTAGCGTTCGACGTATGGCGCGTCAACCGTTCCTTCGGTGTGGTCTCGGTGGCGCCGTGCCGGGCCAATCCGCCGGGCAGGTTCGAATGGCCGCCTCGGTTCGGAATCGCCATGTTGCGACGGTCGATGACTGGTGACGACGACCCATCTTCTCGCGTACCTCTACTCACTCGCGATAGGGCTGTTGATCGGGATCGAACGTGAGAGAAGCAATCGCGGCGATCCCCAACAAGCGCTCGGCATCAGAACATTCGCGCTGATCGCCGTCGTGGGGACGATGTCGGTAGCCATCAGTACGGGGGCGGTGGTCGTGGTGATGGCGGCCATCGGCGGGTTGTTGGTGGTCGGCTATCGCCGGACCAATCAGGTGGATCCGGGCACGACGACCGAGGTCGCGGCAATCGCCACGTTCCTGCTCGGTGCGCTGTGTTACCGCGATGCCGCCCTCGCGGCCGCCCTCGCTATCGTCATAACGATTCTTCTGGTCAGTAAACTTCGACTCCACTCGTTCGCCCGCGACGTTCTCACGCAAGGCGAGATCGAGGACGGGCTGAAGTTCCTCGTCATTGCCTTCGTGGTGCTTCCCCTGTTGCCGAATCGCGCTCTGGGCCCGTACGGCGTGCTGAACCCGTCCCACATCTGGTTGATTGTCGTCGCGCTCACGGGAATCTCGTGGGTGGGTTACATCGCGGTGCGCGCACTGGGTCCACGACGTGGACTGATCGCCACGGGACTGGCGGGCGGCTTCGTCTCCGCGACGACAACGACAGTGTCGATGGGCCGCCTCAGCCGCTCTCCTCGAATCTTCACCTCGGCCGTTGCGGGAGCGCAGGCTTCCAGCGTGGCCACCTTCATCCAACTCGAAGCCATCATGGTGGTCGTCAGTCCGGCACTCGCGCTCCGATTGGTCGTGCCGAACGCCTTCGCTGCGACGGTGCTGCTGCTGGTCGCGATTCGCGGCTTACGCCGTCGCTCGAAGAACCCGAGCAACGACGAGATCTCCGAACCCGGGGGCGACCAGGAGCAACCGCGTGATCGGGCCTTCACACTCTTGCCGGCACTCGTGTTGTCAGTGATCCTCACCGGAGCCCTGTTGGTAGGGCGCTGGGGGGCGGCGGTCTTTGGTGCGAAGGGCGCAATCATCGCGACGGGTGCGGCGGGACTGGCCGACGCCCACGGTGGGGCACTCTCAGCGGCAACGCTGTTTGCCCAAGGAAACCTCGGCCTTGATTCCACTCTTTTGGCGATCAGTGCGGCGCTGGTCACCAACTCGATCGTCAAGTGCGTCCTGGCCTTCACGACCGGCGGTACTCGGTTCGGGCGGCGATTCTTGGGGGGCATCGGTCCCTCGCTGGCGACCTTCCTGATCGCGCTCTCGGTGGTAGCACTCGTTGATTGACGCCGCTCGCATCATGGTTCGCCGACTGGCGATCTTCTCGGCCAGCGACCCACATCGATGTGCCTTCTCGATTCGATTGGGCAGCCGGAATCATGTCGCACTGGGCCCTACGTGAGTGCGCGTTGGTGGAGGTGTTGCGGGTCTGGCGAATGAGGGAAATTCGTATCTGGTACACTGGAAATCTTCATCGCGGGGTGGAGCAGTCTGGTAGCTCGTCGGGCTCATAACCCGAAGGTCGCAGGTTC
>PKYK01000003.1 GCA_003133665.1 Acidimicrobiaceae bacterium
GAATCAAACTCTCCATCAAGATTCTTCCGAGACCGAAGTCTCTTAGAAATCAGAGAGCCAGATGGGTGACTCTAATACCCACCTGACAACAACGAGTACCACGGGGTGGCCTCGTTGCCTACTGCATACTTCTTTTGACGAACGACGCGTCCGGTTAGATCCGTCCATCGTCGCCCGTACTGGCTTTTGGCTCTCGTTCTTCCGTTTTCAAGGAGCGACAACACACACGACCGAAGTCGGAGGTGTGAAGTACACCATCTCGGGATTTCTCCCTCGAACTGCCGCCAAGTTGCCCCAGCGACAGGGATGCCTACCTTAACAGCGCGGTCTGCCTTCGTGCAAATGCACTGGGCCGCCGTCTCTGTGGTGGGAAATCAATACTAGCAGATGGGGACAGGGCCGTGCCGTCACTTCGGGGATTCGCGTCCGGATCCGCCTCGCGAATGTGACCTCAGTCCGGACGCCAAGACCACCTTCGGCCCGATTCTGCCCATGGAACCTCCGAAGGCTCCCAACTGATTCCAGAGCCGATTTCGGAGCTTCCGGGGCAATTCGACGCCAAATGAGACGGTCCATCTGGCTCCGCGAAAGATACGGTGGTGGGGTCGGATCACCGAAGCCGGAGATGTCATCCAGGGCTGCCTCGATGAGCACACCAATAACTAGTTGGAACGAATGCCAGGCTCCCTCAGAGAAGCGAGATATCTTGAAGATCTCACCGGTCGATCAGCAGGTGTGCCCTGAGATCCGATAGGTGCCGTTGATGGCGAAAGGGACGCGGTGGCGCGACTCCCAGGTCAGGCTATTTGCCACGTTTGCCATCATCATGCTCGTCGCAGTTCTTCTCCTTGGTCTTGTCCTAGCCCTCAGTTACCGCACCGAGGCGGAACGACGGGGGCTGGCCCAAGGCGTGTCCGAAGGCGTGTTGATGGCTCAGACGGCTATTGGACCGTTGCTCGACGGCAGACCACTGAGCCAGGGATTGGATCCATCCGAGACAGCAGCCATGCGGCGTCTCGTGCGCACCGCCACACAAAGCGGCCATGTGCTGCGACTGCGACTTCGCGATCTGGCCGGCAATGTCATCTTTTCGAACGACGGTTCAGGCCTCCACCAACCCGCGAATAGTGACAACCGGGACGAGATTCGTGGCGCCGCGAATGGTGTAGTCGTCGCTCGATTGACCCGACTGAACGCCGACAATGCCCACGGACCCCTCGGGCCGTCAGCGGTCGAGATCTATCTTGCGCTGGTTGCTGGTTCTCCCGGTCACCGCGTCGGAATTCTCGAGGTCTACCTTCCCTACACCCCAATTCGTCATGACGTGGCGGCGGGCATCAACGGCCTCTACCGGAACTTGGCGTTCGGTCTCGGCGCCCTGTACGTCCTCTTGTTCGCTATCTCATACACCGTTGGGCGAAAGCTTCGCCGCCAAGTGAAGATCAATGCCTACATTGCAGAACACGACGCACTCACGAACCTGCCAAATCGAATGTTGTTCCACCGCTTGGTGGAGGCGGCGCTCTTACGCGGAAAACGCGATAGTCATCCTACGATGATTGCCATCATTGATTTAGACCGATTCAAAGAGATCAATGACACTCTTGGACATCACAACGGAGACCGATTGCTCAGAGCCCTCAGTGACAACATGATTTCACACCTGAATGACACTGACGCACTGGCCAGGCTAGGCGGTGACGAGTTTGGAGTCCTATTGTCCAATGTCGCGGAACCTGAGCGCGTGCTTCTCCAGTTGAGAGGGGTGATCGAGGACGAGATCAATATCGGCGATCTTCCGCTTTCCCTGGAAGCGAGTATCGGGTACGTGATCGCTCCTGAGCAAGGAACCAACGTCGACGAGCTCTTGCAGCTGGCCGACGTCGCGATGTACTCCGCCAAAGCGCAACATCTGGGAGTGGTGCGCTATGACCCATCACAGAATCACTACGACGCGTCCAACCTCGCTCTCGTCGCCGAACTACGACAAGCCATCGACAGCGACCAACTGGTGTTGCACTACCAACCCAAGATCACAATTGTCACTGGCCGCATCGATGCCGTTGAAGCACTAGTTCGGTGGCAACATCCGACTCAGGGCCTTTTGTACCCCGATCGGTTCATTCCGTTGGCGGAGCAGACCGACTTGATTGACAAATTGACCGAGTGGGTGGTGCACCGTGCGCTCGAGGATCTGACTCGCTTTGGTCCCGGTGCCGAAGCACTGACCGTCGCAGTAAATGTGTCAGCTCGAAATCTTGGACGGGCCGGATTTGCCGACAAGGTCGTGAAGGCCATCGAGGCGGCCGGCGTTGCCCCTGTTCGACTCTTCGTCGAGGTAACCGAAACCACCTTGATGACCGATCCGATCCGGGCGGCCTCGGTGCTTCACGAATTGGACGGAGCAGGAGTGCGGATAAGCATCGATGACTTCGGCAGTGGTCAGACCTCGCTCCGGTATCTCTCGACACTCCCCATCCACGAACTGAAAATCGATCGGAGCTTCATCACCGACATGCTCGAACACCCCAGTCACGCCGCCATCGTGCACTCCATCGTTGAGCTCGGACACAACCTTGGATTCATGGTTGTGGGAGAAGGAGTCGAAACCCAAGAAGTGCTCGCCAATCTTGCTTCAACGGGCTGTGACATCGCTCAGGGCTACCTCTTCACTCGACCGATGCCGGCTGAGCAACTAGCACCATGGCTCAGTCACTACAACCCGACCCTCTTGGCGTGAGGCTCCCAGCGGTCCACCTCTCCCCAGTGCCAAAAATTCGGTTTACTCTTTCAACTCTCGGGGAATTCGAAATCCTTGTCGAGGGGCATTCTTCGAGACATCGAATGAGCCGACCGATCAGCGAGTACTAGCGAGTGGCGTACTCCACGAACGCGCTCAGCGTCCCTATGAGTCGCATCTCTTCGATCGACCGGGCTCGCGAATTGAGCAGTTCCTCCGTGCAGACCAGATAGGCCAGACAGCGGGCCCGGCTGACGGCAACGTTGAGCCGGTTTCGTGAGAAGAGGAACTCCGGGCCGCGCGGCATGTCCTCGCTCGACGAGGTCGTCATGGTGAAGAACACCACCGGGGCCTCGCGGCCCTGGAACTTGTCAACGGTTCCCACCTGCACGCTGGCGAGCATCGGGTTGCCGTCGAATTGACGTCGAATGAGTCGCACCTGGTCGTTGTAGGGGGCCACCACCATGAAGTCGTTCGAGTTCAGTGCGGCGCTCTCCCCGGCCTGGTTCACCCAGGGCGAACCAAGCATCGAGAGGATCTGTTCGGCGACGAGTTCGGCCTCCTCGAGGGACTCGGTCGAACGCTCCGCGTGGTGCGCCCGCAGCCAGCGCAGTCCCGTTCCAAACTGTGTTGATTGCTGGGCGCAGCTGACGTGGCTCGTGAGGCGACCCTCGTAGATCTGGTTCGAGATGAAGGTGCAGATGTCGGGGTGCATGCGGCGGGTCTCGGAGATGAAGACGCCCTGCGAGTCCGGGATGGTCGCGTGCTCGCCCAGTACGTGCTCGAGCACGCTCGCACCCGAACCGTCGGGGTGCTCAGCCTGCGAGACCTGCGCCAGCTGCAGGGGGTCGCCCAGCAGGATCAAGTTGCGGGCCGCGTTCGCCGAGGCGATCGCATCGGCGAGGGCCAGTTGGCCGGCTTCGTCGATTATCAGGACGTCGACCGGGAACGGTCGCAGTCCCGGACGCGACCAGAGCCACGTCGTACCGGCCACGAGGTTGTACTCGTTGGATTCGAAGTCGGCGTTGGCGTTGGTGTACAGCACACCCTCGAGAGCGTCTTCCTTCGGACGAGTCCCGCGTCGCAGCGTGCGCAACAAACCGAGTTCGCCCTTCTGGGAGAAGACGTCGTACGCCGCATGAAGGAGATTGTCGATCGCCGCGTGGCTCATCGCCGTGATGCCGACCCGCTTGCCCTCCTTGACCAACTCATGGATGATGTGCGCGCCGCTGTAGGTCTTGCCGGTTCCCGGAGGGCCTTGGATCGCCACGTAACTCTCGTCGAGGTGGCCAACCCAGGCGAGTGTGGCGCCGAGGTCGTCGCTGAACACTCCGCCGGGCGGTCCGCAGTCGTCGCTGAAGTGCGGGAGGTCGCGAGCGAGCAGTGCCAAGGACACCCGGCGGGGCGGATCGTCGGGTGCGGGGTGAAGGATCTGTTCGGCCAGGTGAAACAACACACCGGGCTTCTCGCGGGGTGACACGTAGTCATCGATCGTGATCACCGACGGGAGCCCGCCGGCCTCCTCGTGGCGCTCACGCCAGCGCATCTTGAGCTCGCGCTTCTCGCGGTCCAATTCGGACAGGTAACCGTAGCCGTGCTCCACGCCGACGCCGGTGTAGAGCACGCTCTTCTGGCGGGTAAAGGCCTGGTCGATCACTTGATCGGGCCAGGTCAGGACGACGTACTTGGCAACCTCGTTCTTCTTCACGACCTCTTCGAAACGAACCAGGGTGAGGTTCGCAATGAAGTCGCGGTCACCGTAGAGCGAGCCAAAATCTGTCGCGGCTTGGGCAAATTTCGGTGACGTATTGGCCACCCGCTCACGGCGCCAGTAGTTGAGCAGGCCCCCCAGCAGTCGCTCTGGGCTCGTGTCTCCGAATTTCTTCAGCCCCTCGACCAACTCGTCTGTGTCGAACTCGCGCTCCTCGACCTCGATGACCGGTTCGCGCCACGCCAGATCACCGGGACGCTGGATGACCAGCCAATCACGCAGAGCCAGCGTGGCCGCGACGTCGTCTTCGTTGTAGCGAGCGATTTCGTCGAGGATCTCGGGGTCACCGGTCTTCATGTACTCCTCGTACTCGACCACCGCGCCGGCACCCTGTTCGATACCGTCGCCGCGAACGTAACCGGTCAGGCGTTCGAGATACTTCAAGCCGTAGGACTCGGTGCCAACCTGCAATGCGTTGCGCGCCACCGTGAGAAGGTCGACGAAGAGACCAGAGTCCACCAGTTGGGTGAAGAGGCTCTCGGTCTCCTCACCGCGGGTCAGACGCTCCAGCGACGAACGCTCGGTGTGGTTGTAGTGGTACACGTGCATGTTGGGATGGCGTCGGCGATGTTCGGTGAAGAACTCGACGAGGTCTCTTATCATGACCCGCTGCTCGTCGAGGTCGTGCGCCCAGCGCGCGTCGTAGGTCCACGAGCCCTGGCGATCCTTGAGGTAGAGACCGGCGAGGAAGAACAGGTCGTGCTGCGGCGTCCAGAAGGGGTGTCCCTCGAAGTCAAAGAAGATGTCCCCGTCGTCGGGCGCCGGCAGCAGATTGAACCCGTGCCCGTAAACGGGATCGTCCGTTGGCTCCACCAGTTCGTAGAGCGGCGGTCGATCGGGGTGAACGCGCGAGGCGACCTGCAGCGAAGCCTGGCGGATCAGGCGCTCGAGATTCTGGTCATGCACATCGGGTACCGGCTCGGTTCGATTCGCCAGGGCGACGACCGTTCCCACTCCCGCTCTTTCGAATGCCGCTCGTTCCGGTTGGCGGATGTTGGCCACGTAGACCAGAGAGTCCTGTGCGCGCCATTCGCTCTCGCACTGGCCGGAGAACTCACAGATCTCACAGTGACTGCACGGCTCGGGTTTCGTGTCGACGACCACCGCCTCATCGCTGAGCAGCACCGTCAACTGCCGGCGCAGGCGCCGCCAGTAGGGGCGGAACTGTTCGACCAGCAGCTTCTCCACGTCTCCCGAGCCCAGCCACAGGTGCATCTCGCGAGGCGGCGCACCCACGAGTTCTTGAATCGCGTCCGCGTAGAAGCAGAGCTGCAGCACGTGCCCGGGCTTGCCCTCGGACCGCGTCAGCTTGGCGTCGACCGGCTCGTAGTCGGCGTAACCGGCCTCGGGGTCCCTTACGCGCACCAGGAAATCGGCGATACCCCGGATACCGTCGTGGACGAAGGGCATCTGGTAGATGACGTCGAAACCCTTCTCCGTCGGATTGCCGATTCGCGCCACCCACGCCGCGAACGACTCATCGGGATTTCGTCCGGGAACGTGGTACACCGAACGTCCCTGGTTCTCGAAGTCCATCAGACAGTTGCGTTCGTGGGAGGTACCTTTTTCGACGAGCAGATCCGCCAGGGCGCCCATGGGCGTTGGCCGCACCGTCAGGGTGCCGGCGTCAACCTGATTGCGCAAGGTCAGAAAGTGGGAACACTCCAGCCACGCCGTGATCTTGGACGGGGTCAGAAGACGTTCGGTCATGAATCCTCACTGTAGGTTTCAGCGGTGGTGGCGACGTGCCACATCCATCCAGCATGACCCTGGGGTGTGACGCCTCCGCGCAGGGAACTCAGCCCAGTCGCGTCGTCGCCTCCGAGTGAGCGGTCCGCAGGCGCTGCAACTGCTCGCTCGCGGCGGCCGGTCCTGCGCCGCCGGGCGACGTACGGCTGCGCAGCGCGTGCCCTTCCTCGAAGACGTCATCGAACGCCGAGAACTCCAGGCTCTCGGCCACGACCTCGGCCAACGTCACGCCACGAGCGATCGCATCGGCGACCAATCTGCCGACCTGCTCGTGGGCCTGGCGAAACGGCACGCCCTGCTCGACCAGACGCTCGGCGATGTCAATGGCGACCAGCATCTCGTCGTTCGCGGCCTTCTCGGCCACTTCGGTGTTGAAGGTCATCGACCGGTACGCCCCCGTCATCCCCGCGAGGACCAGCAGCACCTGCCTGATCGAGTCGAAGAGGGGCTCCTTGTCCTCTTGCAGGTCACGGTTGTACGACAGCGGCAGTCCCTTCAGCATCACGAGCAGCCCGGTCAGATTGCCCACCAGCCGTCCGCTCTTGGCGCGGGCCAGCTCGGCGACGTCGCTGTTCTTCTTCTGGGGCAGCATCGACGAACCGGTGGTGAAACTGTCACCGAGCGTGGCGAAGTTGAACTCGGCACTCGTCCAGAGCACGAGTTCTTCGCCCATTCTCGAGAGGTGGACGCCCGCCAGCGCCAGATCGAAGAGCGTCTCGGCGACGAAGTCACGATCACTGACCGCGTCCATGGAGTTGGCGAAGGCTGCTTTGAATCCGAGGAGCCCGGCCGTCACGGCGGGCACTATGGGCAGCGACGTGCCCGCCAGTGCGCCCGCGCCGAGTGGCGAGACGTTCATTCGGTCCCTCGCGTCGAACAGTCGGTCGACGTCGCGCAGCAGCGACCAGGCGTGCGCCTGGAGGTGGTGGGTCAGCAGCACCGGCTGGGCGCGCTGGAGGTGGGTGTAGCCGGGCAGATAGGCCCCGGGGAACTGCGCACCCACCTCGATAAGTGCGTTCACCAGCTCGAGCGTCGCCGCCGCGACCTCGGTGACGGCGTCGCGAGTGAACAGCCGCAGCGTCGTCGCCACTTGATCGTTGCGGCTGCGCGCGGTGTGAATCTTGGCGCCCACGTCGCCGGCGAGTTCGGTCGCACGGCGCTCGACGGCCATGTGGATGTCCTCGTCAGTGCCCGAGCGAACGAAGATGCCACGATCGAATTCGGCTTCGATCTCGTCGAGCGTGACGAGGAGCAGTTGGCACTCCCCTTCGCTCAACAGTCCGGCATCGAGGAGACCCTGCACGTGTGCCTTGGAACCCATGATGTCGTGGTGGTAGAGGGCGTGGTCGAACGAGTAACTCTCCGAAAGGTCCCAAAGGGCCTTCGCCATGGGGGACGAGAACCGCCCGCTCCAGAGCGTCATGGCACCAGGGGCTTCGAGTTCTTCGCGCCCTGGCGCGCGGCCCACGTCTTCACGCCGAGACCGTAGATCTTCACGTAGCCCTCGGAGTCGGCGTGACGGAAGGTGTCGGCTGCGTCGTACGTCGCCAGACCGTAGTCGTAGAGCGCCTTGGGACTACGCCGACCCACGATGCGCATCAGCCCCGGTGCCTCGAAACGGAGCCGGACGTCACCGGTCACGTGACGCTGCGTGTCGGCCATGAACGCGTCGAGCGCCTCTTTGAGCGGGGAGAACCACATTCCGTCGTAGACCAGCTCGGCCCAACGGGTTTCGAGTCGAGCCTTCTCGTGATGAACGTCCCGCTCGAGGGTGAGGTCTTCGAGGTCGGCGTGAGCGGCGATGATCGCCAAAGCCGCGGGGCATTCGTACACCTCGCGACTCTTGATGCCCACCCGGCGATTCTCCACCATGTCGAGACGACCGAATCCGGTCCCGCCGGCGCGGGCGTTGAGGGCCTTGATCAGGTCGGCGAGGGACATCGCCTCGCCGTCGAGCGCAGTGGGCAGTCCTCCAGCGAACGAGATCGTCAGTTCCACGGGCTCCTTGTTGGTCACGCGCGTCAACGTGTAGGGCTCTTCGGGCGGGGCGGCCCACGGGTCTTCCATCGCCCCGCACTCGATCGCCCGACCCCAGAGGTTCTCGTCGATCGAGTAGATCTTCTCCTTCGTCGCGCCGATGGGGATGTGCCACTTCTCGGCGTAGTCGACCGAGTCTGCTCGCGTCATTCCCCAGTTGCGCGCCGGCGCGAGCACTTCGAGGTCGGGCGCCAACGCGTGGGTGCCGACTTCGAATCGGACCTGATCATTACCCTTGCCGGTGCAGCCGTGCGCCACGGCCTGCGCGTTGAACTTGCGCGCCTGATCGACCAGGTGGCGAACGATCACCGGACGTGACAGGGCCGAGACCAGTGGATACTTGCCCTCGTAGCGGGCGTTCGCGAAGATCGCCCGACCGCAGAACTCCTCGGCCATCTCGTCGCGGGCATCCACGAGCACACAGTCGATGGCCCCGGCCACGAGGGCGCGGTTCCTGATGTCCTCGAAACTCTCGGAACTGTCGACGTCCTGGCCCACGTTCACCAGCACGCAGACCACCTCCACGCCCCACTCTTCGATCATCCAACGAACGGCGACCGACGTGTCGAGTCCTCCGCTGTAGGCCAGCACTACCCGCTTCGCCATGACTATTGTCCCTTCTCTACAGCGACCGAAAGCTCTGCGATCCCGGCCAACCTCCGGAACTCCTTCGCGAGCACTGCCCCACCACGATGCTCACTTGCGATAACCAAGATTGTGTCATCTCCGGCCACGCTGCCGAGCACGCCGTCGAGGGCGCTGCGGTCGAGGGCCGACGCCACCACGTGTGCACAGCCCGGAGGAGTGCGCACGACGACCAGGTTGTCCGAACTCTCCACCGAGACCACCCACTCGCCCATCATTCGGCGAAGGTGGTCGACGGGCGCCGAACTCATCTTTCCCACCGTCGCAATCACGATTCGCCGAGAACCGTGCTCGTCGCGGACTTTGATGGTGCCGAGCTCTTGGAGATCACGGGTCACCGTGGCCTGCGTTGCGGATATGCCTTCGCCCTGCAGTCGGGTGACCAACTGGGCGGCGGTGGAAATAACCTCGCGTTCGATCAACTCGCCGATTCGGTGTTGGCGCTGGGTCTTGGTCATCATTTCTCCTCTTTGATCCAACGAAGGACGCCGACCATGGCCGATCGGCGGTGAAACACCTGGCGCCACACGAGAGAGTGACTGCCGTCGAGCACCTCGTTGGTGATCTCGTCACCGCGGTGTGCGGGCAGACAGTGCAACAGGACGGCCGTCGGCTTGGCGTGACTCATGAGCGTCTCGTCGACGCGAAAGGCCGCGAGGTCGCGACGTCGACGGGTCGTTTCCGCCTCGAGGCCCATGGAGACCCACGCGTCGGTGTACACGACGTCCGCGTTCTTCACGGCGTCGGTCGGTGAGTCGGTGCGGCGAAGCACGCCACCGCCCACCACCGCGCCAGGATCTTCCGGTCCCCCGGGCGTCAGCTGGTACGCATCGGGAGAGCCGACCGTGACGTTGACGCCGAGGCGAAGCAGCGCCACCGCCAGCGAACGGGTGACGTTGGTGGCGTCGCCCACGTAGGCGACCTCGAGGCCGCCGAGGGCGGCGACGTCGCCGTCGGCGAAGTGCTCGGCGATGGTCACGACGTCGGCGATGGCCTGGGTCGGGTGCGCAACATCGCTCAACAGATTGATGAGCGACATCCGGTCGTCGGTCGCGAGCCGCATGCGTTCGAAGATCGCGTGGTTGCGCACCCGCAGGGCGGCAATGGCGAACATTTGGCTCAGCGTCCGACCGATGTCCTCAGCGGACTCGCGGCTGTCGAGGCCGATCTCCTCGTCGCTGAAGAACGTCGCGAACCCGCCCAGCTCGTGCACCGCGGTCGAACTCGACGCGCGCGTGCGAAGGCTGGGCCGCTCGAAAACGAGCGCCACGCCCTGGCCCTTCAGCGTCTCGTCGTTGAACGGCGCCTTCGCCAGCCGGTAGATGGCGTCCAGATCAGCGGCGCTCTGTTGCTCGATCGTCATCAGATGTCTCGTCACTGCACCACCTCCGTCGTAGGAATCGATCCGGCGATCGCGTCACGCAGGGCGTGCGGTCGCGTGCCGTTGGCCACGATGATCCGCTGCGCGCCGCCGGCCAGCGCGTCGAGCGCGGCCACCATCTTCGGACGCATTCCCTCTCGTGCGGCACCCGACGCGATCAACCCGCGCACTTGGGCGCTCGTCACGTTCGTCAGCGCCGTGGACGGGTCGTCCGGATCGGACCGCAGTTGATCGACGTCGCTCAGCAAGACCAGTGCATCGGCGCCCAGCGCGCCGGCGAGCGCCCCCGCGGCGGTGTCGGCGTTGAGGTTCAAGAGCTCACCGTGTTCGTCGATCGCAATCGAACTCAGCACCGGCGTAACGCCGTTCGCCCAGAGCGACGTGATGATCTCGGTCTGGACTTTCGGCTGGCCGCCGGCGCGGTCCCAGGGCTCACCGAGCGACGCGGCGCAGAGCAAGGTGGCGTCCGCCCCCGAGAGCCCGACCGCGGACAGGCCGGCCTTGTTCAGGGCGGCGGTGATTCGAAGATTGACGTGCGACAGGGCCATCGCCACGTATCCCATGGTCAGCTCGCTGGTGATCCGCAGTCCCTCGTGGAAGTGACTCTCCACGCCGACCCTGTCGAGCAGGTCCTTTATCTGCGGACCGCCGCCGTGCACGATCGCGACGTTGGTCCCGTTCGCACCAAGCTGCTCGACGTCGTGGGCGAGGTCCACCAGGACCGTCGAGTGCGAACCCAGCGAATCGAGCGCGTGACCGCCCAGTTTGACGACCAGTCGCTTCACGGGGTCACTCCCGACATCGGCAGGCCCGTGGTCTCGTCACGTCCGGTGGCGACGTTCCACGCCTGGATTGCCTGACCCGCGGCCCCCTTGATGAGGTTGTCGAGTGAGCTCATCGCCACGACCCAGCCGGTTCGAGGATCGACGCGTGCGCTCACGTAGCACAGGTTGCTTCCGACGGGGTCCTTCAGGGCGGGCGGCTCATCGGTGACCACGATGAACGGGTCGTTCGCGTAGGTCTCACGCAGCACACCGAGCGCGTCAGCGGTGCTCAACTTGCTGGACGCGCATCGTCCGTACGCCGTCACCAACATGCCTCGACTGGTCGGCACGAGGTGGGGGGTGAAGAGCAGTTGCGCCGAAATCTCCTGTTGGATCTCGGGCGTGTGGCGATGGGTCAGCAGACCGTACGCCTCGGCGTTGCTCGCCAGGCGCGCATGGTGCAGTCGATCGCTGGTCGCCCGTCCGGCTCCCGATGACCCGCTCAGGGCGTTCACGACGACGCCGGTCGGCTCGATCAGGTGGCGATCGAGGAACGGACCGAGGGCCAGTGCACTCGCCGTCGGGTAGCAGCCAGGAACGGCGATCAGCGTGGCACCGTCGAGCTCGCCGCGATGGCGCTCGACCAACCCGTAGACCGAGCGCGCCAGCAGTTCGGGTGCGCGGTGCGCCTCGCCGTACCAGTCGGCGTAGTCGTCGGCGTTCTTCAATCGAAAGTCGGCGCCGAGGTCGACGACCTGCACGCCGCGGGCCAACAGGTCGGGCACCAGCTGCTGGCTCTGACCGTGCGGCAGGGCGAGGAAGACCATGTCGAGCGACGTCTCGAACACCGCCGACGTCGCCGAGAAGACCATCGAGGGATACTGCGCGGCGAGGGCCGGCGCGTGCTGGGCGACTCGCCGGCCGGCGCTGGACTCGCCGGTCGCGATCACCACGTCCAGGTCGCGATGCTGCGCGGCGAGGCGCAGCAACTCCGTACCGGCGTAACCCGTGGCCCCGACGATTCCAACTCGCATGATGCCATTTTATGCACATCAGGTGACAAATATGCAAATTCGTCACCGACCCACTAGACTCGGCCCATGTCGAGGCGCGGGTGGGCACTCTTTGCGGGAATGGCCGTGATCTGGGGCATTCCCTACCTCTTGATCCGCGTGGCCGTCCGCCAACTCGATCCCGGCGTTCTCGTGCTCATGCGCACGCTCCCCGCGGCGGCGCTGCTCTTGCCCCTGGTGCTCGCGAAACGTCAATTCGGTGCGCTCTGGGCCAACGTCAAGTGGATCGCCATCTTCGGCGTCGTGGAGTTCGGCGTCCCCTGGTACCTGATGGCGACGTCGGAGAGGCACATCACCAGTTCGCTCACGAGTCTCTTGATCTGCGGAGTCCCCCTGTTCTCACTCGTCGGCCAGCGAATCCGAAGGACCGAGGAGCGCATCACCGCCCGTCGCCTCGTGGGGCTCGGCATCGGAGCCGCGGGCGTCGCGTTGTTGGTGGGGCTGGGCATCCGCGGCGGGTCCATCCAGTGGATTGGCTGCCTGCTGCTGGTCTGCGTTGGCTACTCGGTGGGCCCGATGATCCTCGCCACGAAGCTTCCGCACGTGCCGGGGATCGCCGTGGTCGCAGGCGCCACGGCCTTCGTCGGACTCTGTTGGATCCCCTGGAGCGTGGTCCACTGGCCGCGGCACGTCTCGGCCGAGACCTGGACCAGCGTCGCGGTTCTGTCGGTCGTGTGCACCGCTGGGGCGTTCTTGACGTTCTTCGCACTCGTCAAGCAAGTCGGCGCCACGCGCAGCGTGGTCGTCACCTACCTCAACACCGCGATCGCCGTCGTGCTCGGAGTGGCGTTCCTGCGCGAGCCACTCACCGTGGGCATCCTGCTGGGCTTTCCCCTGGTGCTGGTGGGCAGCATCTTCGCCACCAGCGGCGCACCGGCATCAGCGGACGACGAACTCGCCCGACACCCTGACGTCGTCTTCGACCAGTAGCCACAGCCGTCCCGCGTCGGTCGCCAGGGTGACCTCGTCGCTGCCCTCCAGCGCAACGTGGTGCGTCATCGTGGCGAACGCCACCTGACCATTCGCAACCTCACTGAGCGCGCACCAGATTGCGGCGTTGTTGACGTGGCCCGCGACATCGAGGTCGGCGCGACGCACCGGCCATGGTCGGCGGTCGGCTCCGGGCGTGACCGGGACTTTCGCGACCCGCCCCGACACCCGCCGTCCGGCGGTCGCTTCGCCGTAGACCGCGAAGAAGCTGGGACTCAGCCGGCGGGGTTGCCCCGAAGGATCGACCGGCACCCACAGGGCGACCGCTTCGATGAGGATCTCTCCATCGACGAAGAAATCGGTCCGCCGTTCGGCCCAGGCCGCCCCCGAACCCCCGCACCACGTGGTGATGCTGAGCAGCTCGCCGAGCGTCGGCCAGCGGCCGTCCTCGGCCACGCGCAATGCCGTGCGCCGAACGACCCACGATTCCTTCGAGGCAACGCCAGCGTCGTCCCAGTCGTCGGTCGCGATGTCTTGGAGAAAGCGCGCCACGCCGTCTGGGCGAAGAACCCCTTGGGTGTCGGCATCACTGAGTCGGACCCGACGATGATGGGTGAAGCTTCGTCCCGGACTGTGGAAGGGAACGAACTCAATCACCGCACCAAACTACCGTTGAGCAACTGGTCCAGCGGTGATGACACGGGGGCCCGACCAGCCAGTGGCGCATCGCACGCTGACTGGTGACCACTTTCCAGCGTCGCTCAGCGCAGCACCGCTCCCAACGAGGAAGCCGTGGTGATCAACGCGGCGCGCGCACCATTGATCTCTTCCTCGCTGAGGGTGCGCTCCGTCGAACTGAAGCGAACGTTGAACGCCAAACTGCGACTGGCATCAGGAAGGGTGGCGCCTCGATAGACGTCAAAGAGCGCCACCTCCTCAACCAGGGTCGACGCGTCGCGCAGCGCCTGGGCGAGGTCGGCCGAGTGCACCGTCGACGGCGTGACGAAGGCCAAGTCGATCACCGCGCTCGGGTAGCGGCTCGGCACGTTCGCAAGGGCGCTTCGCCGGGTCGCGAGCGACGGATCGGCCAACGCGTCAAGGTCAACGTCGACGACGCCGAGCCGACGCGAGGTGACCAACGGGACGAGCGCACTCACGAGTTCTCCGTCGACTTCGCCCACGAACCCGAGAGTGAATCCCGATGCCCGGTCAACCAGCAGCGCAGTGCGCGTGGGGTGAAAACCCGGCGGGGCCTGCCCGCTCGTGCGGACCACGACGTCGGCCAGTCCAAGCCGATCGGCCAACGCCGACCACAGGGCCACTGCTGTCGTGGCGTCATCATCGAGTCGTCCCAGGACAATGGTGAGCCGCTCGTTCTCACGCGGGAGCCGCAGCGTTACGGCACCACCTACGCCGCCCCTCGTCACGCGAGGCTCGTCGGTCGTGTCGGGGTGGGCGAAGACGGCGCCCATCTCTCCGAGCAACACGTCGCCGGTTCCGCGTTCCACGTTCTTGCCCCAGGCCCTCACGAGGCCGGTCAGCATCGTCGCTCGCATCACCGACTCTTCGGAAGCCAAGGGATTGGTGATGCGAACCCGGAGTTGCCCGGCGTACAGGAGGTCGAAATCCGCGTCACTGCCGAGAGTCGGCGTCCACGCCTCGAAGACCCCGAGGTCGACGGCGACATCACGAATCTGTCGACGCAACCGCTGTCGATCGGTGAGGCCGCCGGGTGCGGCCCAGATCGGCGTGCGGCGCGGCAGACGACGATAGCTGTAGAGGCGGGCGACCTCTTCGATGACGTCGGCTCTCCCGGCGGTCCCGCTTCGCACGTCCAGACGCGACGACGGCGCCGTGACGAAGAGGCTCGAACCTCTCGGCTCCACGCGAAAACCCAAGCCTTCGAGACTGGTGGTCACCTCGGCACTCGAGAGTTCGACTCCGAGACCCCGTTCAATGTCGCCGACTCGAAGTTCGATCGTGGGCGGCGTCGGCACCGTACCCCACACGTCGAGTGGGTTCGCCAGCCACTGCAAGTCGGGCACGCTCTCGCGGAGGATCTTGACGAATCGGGCGACGGCTCGCAGCGCCAAGTTGGGGTCCACGCCTCGTTCGAAGCGATTGGACGCTTCACTGCGCAGTCCGTGGCGCTTCGATGAGCGGGCAATGGCCATCGGGTCAAAGAAGGCCGCTTCCAGCAGGACGTCCGAGGTCGACGCGCTGATCTCGCTCGATGCGCCGCCCATGATGCCCGCCAGGCCCAACACGTGATCGTCGCCGTCGACGATCACGCAGTCCTCTCCGGTGTCGCCCAGCCCTCGTCCGGCCTTGGCCAGTTCGCGTCGGACACCGTCCAACGTCTCGAGCGTCTCTCCCGGACGGGCCCGTCGCGCGCGCAACGTGTGGCCGGCCACGCGCGCCGCGTCGTAGGGGTGCGTGGGCTGGCCGAGTTCGAGCATCACGAGATTCGACGCGTCGACCACGTTGGAAATCGGCCGCATCCCCGCGCTCTGCAGACGCTGGACGACCCACGACGGTGACGGACCCACCTTCACGCCGCGCAGGACCGAAACGGTGAGGCGCCCGCAGAGCTCCGGGTCGTCGATGCCGGCGTGGGCGAACGAATCGGTCATCACGTCAGCTTCGGGAGTGGCCAGCGACGGGGCTCGCAGGGGACGCCCGAGCCGCGTGGCGAGGTCCCGGGCCACACCCTCGACCGACCACGCGTCGGGACGATTGCCCTCCACGGAGATGTCAAAGACCACGTCGGGTTCTAGGGCGAGTGCTTCGAGCAGACTCTGTCCGGCGCGCGGCGTGGTCAACTCGTCGAGCACCATCAGACCCAGATGGTCGTCACTCAAGCCCAACTCTCGCGCCGAGCAGAGCATTCCGTTACTGGTCACGCCACGCATTTGGCGCGTGGCTATTACGAACCCGCCCGGCAGCACGGCCCCGACCGGAGCGAAGGGCACGTAATTGCCGAGTTCGAAGTTGGTGGCCCCACACACGATCTCCACGGGGCCGTGGCCGGCGTCAACGATGACGAGTCGTACCCGGTCCGCTCCCTCGATGGTGCGGACCTCGTCGATTCGCGCGACGACGACATCCTCGAGGCCTTCGCCGACGCGCTCGATGCCCTCGACCACGAGTCCGAGGTCGTCGAGAATGGTTCGCAGGTCCTCCATTGACTCGGGCAGGTCAACGAACTCTCGCAGCCAGGACAATGAGATCTTCACGAGAACTGCCGAAGAAAGCGAGTGTCGTTCTCGATGAGCGCGCGCATGTCCGCTATCTGGTGGCGCATCTGGGCGCAACGATCGACGCCGAAGCCGAACGCGAAGCCACTCCACACCTCGCCGTCGATGCCGACGGCTTCCAGGACCGCCGGGTCCAGCATGCCGCATCCCCCGAGTTCAATCCAACCCGTCTGAGAACACGTGCGACAGCCCTCTCCGCGACAGATCGTGCACGTCACCTCGAACTCCGCCGATGGTTCGGTGAAGGGGAAGAAGGCGGGGCGCAGACGTGACTCGATGTCGGGGCCGAAGTAGGCCCGCGTGAAGGTTTCGATGACCCCCGCCAGATCGGCGAAGGTGATCCCGCGATCGACGACGAGCCCCTCAATCTGGTGAAACGCGGCGAGGTGACGCGCGTCGGGTGTGTCGCGACGATAGCATCGGCCGGGCATGACCGAGTGAATGGGCAGCGAGTCGGCCGCGACCGCGACCTCCATCAAGTGGATCTGCGTCGGCGAGGTGTGCGTGCGAAGCACCACCGTCTCGGGTTCACCGAGATCGACGTAGAAGGTGTCCCACATGCCTCGCGCCGGATGCGCGGGCGGAATATTCAGCGCTTCGAAGTTGTACCAGTCGCTTTCCACCTCGGGACCTTCGGCCACGGTGAAGCCCATTCCGACGAACACATCTTCGAGCGCCCGTTGGGTCGAGGCGACGAGACCGGGGTGCCCGGCTGACGCGGGCCAGCGAACGGCACCTACCACGACGTCGCCCAGATCGAGTCGATCGGATTCCAGCAGTACGGCGCGGGCCGCCGCGGCGAGCACGGTCCGTCGCAGTTCCAGTGCGGCCTCAACCTCTCGTCGCGCCTCCTGCAGTTGTGCACCCGCCTCGCGGCGAGCGTCGGGCTCGAGCGATCCCAGGGACTTCTGCAGGGTGGAGAGGATCGAGCGCTTCCCCGTTATCGCCGGCTCGGCCTCTCGCAAGTCGTCTAGGGTCGCCAGCGCGGCAATTGCCGCCAACAGTCCCGCTTTTTGCGTGGCGAGATTGGCGAGCGGCGAAGAGGTCATAACCCTTAGAGGCTAGAGGGTGATCGGGGCCCGGCTGCGTCTTGGCGCTGCCAGAGCGCTTCGAAGGCAACGAGTGACGCGGCCACGCCCGCGTTCAGTGACTCACATCGGCCGTCCATCGGAATGCTGAGCGCGTCATCGCAACGACCGATGGTCTGCTGGTCGAGCCCTTCGGCTTCGTTGCCGATGACGACGGCGGCCGGACTGGTGAAGTCCACGTCACGAAGAGGCGTGCCCCCGCGGATCACCGTGGCAAGGATGCGAGCTCCACCGGTGCGGAAGTGCTCCAGGGCCTCGTCGAGCTCGCACACGGCCAGGGGCACGTGAAATATCGACCCGGCCGTCGCTCGAAGCGTCTTCGGATTGAAGGGATCCACCGATTGACCGGTCAAGACGACCGCCGCGACTCCCGCGGCGTCGGCGGAACGGATGATCGTGCCGACGTTGCCCGGATCGCGCAGACCGTGCAGCACGAGGACCAAGCCGTCGGTTCCTAGCTGCGCCAGAGGCGTTACGGGGAACCGGATCGCGGCCAACACCGGCTGGGGCGTCTTCGCGTCGGCGATGATTTCGAGTACGCCGGGCTCGAGTCCGTAGAGACGAACGCCGGCCTTGCCGGCCAGGTCCACGAGCGCGCTCAGCGACGTCGACGCCGCCTCGGCGCTGTCCAGGTAGATCGCTTCGAACTCAGCGCCACCGTTCAGCGCAGCTTCGACGAGGTCCGGTCCCTCGAGGACGCAGACCCCCTCACTCCACCGCAGCGAGCGCTTCTGAACGAGGCGTCGAAGTCGACGCACTCTTTGGTGTGACGACCCCAACGCCTCGATCAGGACGACCTACTTCGCCAGTGCTTCGCTGGCCTGGGCGACCAGAGCGGTGAAGGCCGCGCCGTCGTTCACGGCCAGGTCCGCCAGGATGCGACGGTCCACTTCAATGCCGGCCGCATTGAGACCAGCGATGAAGCGGCTGTAGCTGACGCCGTGGGCCCTCGTGCCGGCGTTGATGCGCTGGATCCACAGTTTGCGGAACTCGCCCTTGCGAGCACGACGGTCGCGGAACGCGTAGACCCCGGCGTGCTGTACGGCTTGGTTGGCGGAGCGGAAGGTGCGGCTGCGGTCACCGTAGTAACCCTTCGCCTCTTCCAGAATTGCCTTGTGGTGCTTCTTGGCGTTGACCGCCCTCTTTACACGTGCCATTTCAGTTCCTCTTTCCTGACTCGATCTCTACAGACCCATCAATTTCTTGATGTTCTTCTCAATACCCGGGGAGATGTCGGTCTCACGGCCCAATCGGCGTGAACGCACGGATGACTTCTTCTCCATGATGTGACCGCGGAAGGCCTTGCGACGGCGGAGTTTTCCGCTGCCGGTGATCTTGATACGCTTCTTGGCCCCGCTGTCCGTCTTCATCTTTGGCATTTCAACTCTCCTCTACCGATACTTCTGCCGAAACACTCGGCACGACTTCTTCTTGTTGCGCTACTTCTTTCGAACCTTCGGCGCCCTTGGGCTTCGCCTTCTTCTCGGGCCCGAGCACCATGATCATGTTGCGGCCGTCCAACTTGGCGGCGGATTCGACCTTCGCGACATCAGTCAGTTTCTCGATTATCCGGTCCAGGATCTTCTTGCCCAGTTCGGGGTGCGCGGACTCGCGTCCTCGGAACATGATCGTGATCTTTACCTTGTGACCTTCGTTCAAGAACTTCTCCACGAGGCGTGTCTTGGTGTCAAAGTCACCGGGACCGATCTTCGGCCGGTACTTCATCTCCTTGATGCCCACGTTCTGAGTCTTGCGGCGCGACTCCTTGGCCTTTTGGGCCTCGTCGAACTTGAATTTCCCGTAGTCCATGATTCGACACACCGGAGGGCTCGCGGTCGGGGCGATCTCCACAAGGTCCAAGTCCAGGCTGCGGGCCAACGCCAACGCTTCGCGGCTCGTCATCACACCACGCTGATTGCCCTCGTGGTCGATGAGACGAATTGTGTCCACTCGAATGCGCTCATTGACGCGGTGGTCTCCAGGCACTGTTGCGATAACTCTCTCCTTGCTCTCCGCGACGCCACAATGGCGTCGCCACGGCAAGCGGGGCGCAAACTCCTGGGAACCCGGTGCACTCTTCATGCCCAGGTGGACGTTGGCCTTGCCAACCTCACTTGCTGTGAACTGCCCTAGAACCCTAGCAGACCATGCCCAGAACCGGGATTTCCATGTCCCCGGCTCCCAGTAGGGAATCTCGGCGTCGGGTCTTGCCCCGGGTACGTGCTCTCAGGACCACGTGGACTCCCCCTCGACCGCCCCTCAACTCCGAGCCGCCCTGCCCCGTCCCGATATCCTGGTCGCACTTTCCGGCCTTCTCGTGTTCGCCGCCATCGTGTTGGCACCCGGGCCACGACAATTGCCCAGTCCGGACGGCCCGGACGCTACTTTGTTCGGGTGAGCGAAGAACCACCGGGGCCGCCGACCTCCGACGAGGCCGATGAGATCGAACTGCTTCGGGCGACCCCGATCGAGACGATTCTCGGCAACTACGTCTTCCATCTGCTGCAACTAGCGGCCGTGCACCTCGCTTCGACGCCACCACAGCTCGTCGAGGCCCAACTCACCATCGACGTGGTGAGCGCCATGGTGAAGGCCGGCGGCGAACGGCTCGGTGAGCACGTCGATCTCTACCGCAACGCCATCGCCGAGGTCCAGCAGGTGTACGTCCGCGCCGCGTCGTCGAGCGGGCCGAAGCCCGCCTAGCGAGATCTCCGCGGCCCATCGCGCCTTCGTCAGTCGAGCCGGGGGAAATGCGGGTTGTGGATGAACCCCACCAGGTTGCCCTGGGGCGTTCGCACGGCGCCGGTGAGGATGCCCTCACCGACGTCCTCGACGGGTGCGTGCACCGAGGCGCCCACCGCGACGGCTTGGGCCATCGAGACCTCGACATCATCGACGCCCCACCACGCGATCGATCCACCCGCGTCGTCGCTGGCCGGCACCATGCCGAGTTCGTATCCCGCCACGTTGAAACCCACGTAGAACGGCTGGTCGAAGTAGGGCGGATAACCCAGGAACTCCGTCCACCATGCCTTCGCCTCGTCGATCCTGGCTACGTGGTAAATGACGGTCCGCAGGCCCAGAAGTGGTGTGCTCATGGCACCACAGTAGTGACCGGCCACCGGCCGCGGCCGGGGTGCGAGACGGCCTAGGAGAACGCGCGTCGCGACGCTGGACGCCTAGGTGTACTCAGCCAATA
>PKYK01000025.1 GCA_003133665.1 Acidimicrobiaceae bacterium
CGATTGAATCCGCCGTCGGCCCTTCGACACCATCAATCCAAAATCGGCCAGTTTCCGTTCTCGATTCGAGCCGACTCGTATGCTTCAACTGTGACCTTGTCGAGACATCAGTTGTCGAGACGATTGATATTCGGCGGCTTTGCCTTGCTCGCGCTTTCGGCGATAATCAGTTCTTATAACTATGTGAGCCAAAGCTATCTGGGCGGGACTGGTTTTAGCACTTATGCCCAACTGGTCTTGGAAACCCTCTCGGCGCTGTTCGCGGCGGGCGGTTGGTGGTTTCTGTGTCAAATGGAGGCCAGGGACTCCGCGCAGAAGTCCCTTTTTGCGAAGGCCTATGTGGTGTTGGGTTTGCAGTTTTCCGCCTCGTGCGTCGCCCACCTCCTTAGAGCTGGCGGTGTCATCTTCGTTGATCGATTTAGTGCACCATTTTGGATTACTGCACTTGGATTCGGCGTGGGCGCCGTTGGCTTCCTCTTGGCGTCTTTCACGATTAGGAAGACGGACCTAATGCCCTCGGATTCCTGACGTAACTGTCAAGTGCATAGTCAGCTGCCGAATACTCGACGGGGAGACTTCATCGACTTGCATCCAATCGCCAGTGCGAGGTTGCACTCCTAACGGGCCTCCGACACAAATCAGATGCTCATTCAGAAGAGTCGCCGGTCATTGACCTCAGTCGGGCAAGATAACTCAGCGTCATCAGTCGGTTCTACATCTCCCCGATGCCAGATTTGGATCAAGTGACTATCGTGGCAATTGAAGGCACGGTAATTGACTGTACCGAGCCACCTTGAAAGAGTCAGGTGATGATGAGCATTCAATCCTCGATGCGAAGGCTGGCTCCTCTCGAGAACCGTGAAACGCAGTTACCTACTGACCACAACCCAGTTCTCGGAGTAAATGAGGGTTTCAAAGGAGAGTCCGTATGACGTCGTCGGCTGTTGTCCTCGCGTGTGTCGTTGTTGTGATTGTCTTCCTAGCCGTGACTCTCCACGTGGTCCACCAGTACGAGAAGGGAGTGGTGTTCCACTTCGGAAAGGTCGTTGGGGAGAAGGAACCAGGTCTCGTCTTTATCTTGCCGATCATCAACGTAATCCGCAAGGTTTCGTTTCGTATTGTGACGATGCCGATCCAGTCCCAAGGGATCATTACTCGCGACAACGTGAGTGTTGACGTTTCGGCCGTTTCGTATTATCGCGTCGTCGACGCAACGAAATCGGTCATCGCCATCGAGAATGTCCAAGAGGCAATCAATCAAATCGCACAAACCACGCTCCGCAAAGTCGTCGGCCAGCACACTCTCGATGAGATGCTCGCCGAAACTGATCGCATAAACGTCGATATCAGAGAGATCCTTGATGTCCAGACCGCTGACTGGGGTGTGCTCGTGACGCTGGTCGAACTGAAGGACATCCAATTGCCAGACACCATGAAACGAGCGATGGCGCGCCAAGCGGAAGCGGAAAGAGAGAAGCGGGCCAAGATCATTGCTGCCGAAGGAGAGTCTCTTGCAGCTACCGCGCTGGGGGAAGCATCGGACATCATGATGGAGCACCCGCTCGCTCTCCAACTGCGTAACCTGCAGACCTTGATCGAGATTGGCGTCGACAAGAACACGACGGTAGTGTTCCCCGGGCCGCTGATGAGCACCATTCAAGAGATGGGGGCCTTTCTTACTCGGGAGACAAGTGCAATCGACAAGTTGGCGAAACCTGTTGCCAGCGAGAGTCCTTCGAAGAACGTGGGTCCGGGCGAGGTTGAGCTGTAACTCTGAAAGGCCTCGCGTGGCTGGGTCTCAATCGAGATTGGTCGTTAATCAGATTCTGAAGAGACCTCCCTTTCGAACAAGGCAGGTCTCACAGATAGTGCAGTTTGCGGGTGCTGTGATAACGGGCGTGCACTGTGATCTTTCCGGCATCCCCACGGTCTCCTATAGACGCACCGAAAACGGATAACATCCATCCCAGGAATCCGCCGCGGTCATGGAATGACCGCAATACTCACCGGCACCCCAGTAGATTCACTTCTAGAGATCCCCTCTGGGGGAAGACTGACGGGGGGATTCGGTGGTCCAAGGCCAATCAGCGACCGATCACGAGAGCCAACTGGAATCCCTTTTCTCCGGGAGAGGCTTGCTCGACAGCCTGGCTACGGGCCTCTTGCTTTTTGGCACTGATGGCAGCCTCCTCGACTGCAACAGAGCCGGTCTCGATCTTCTTGGCGTAAGTCGCGATCAGTTAGCAGGTCTCGCCGTGTCCGACCCTCGGTGGGGAGCCGTACGCGAGGACGGTACGCCGTTTCCCGCCAACGAGCGGCCAACGATGGTCACGATGCAATCCGGCGAGCCTTGCTCTGACGTGATCGTGGGAATCGACAATTCGGGAATGGCAAGGCGTTGGCTATCGAATACCACTTACCCACTCACTGTCGACGGACGCGTCACGGGTGTTCTCTCCTCGTTGGTCGACGTCTCCAATCGGGTGCAGAAAGAACATTTGCTGAGATTGCTCTCCGAGGTGAACCGAGTCGTGATGTCCGCCTCCGATGAGGCGGACCCACTCCAACACCTGTGCACTGCCCTCGTCGAGCAGGGCCATTACGCACTCGCTTGGATCGGTGTCGTCTCCAGCATCAAGGAGGGGGACATCGACATCGCTTGCGCGGCGGGGGTCACTGACTATCCCTACGAGGGGATGGTCTCGTGGTCGGGATCAAAGGATAGCGGGCTGGGTCCCGTCGGGACCGCGGTGCGAACCGGGGTCACCCAGGTGGTCAACGACCTGCTCAATGAATCACTGCTCGAGCCTTGGCGCGAGCGCGCAGCCCAGTTCGGGCTCAACTCGTGCATTGCCATTCCCCTCGCCCCCGCAGGGCGCAGGGCGGTGCTGACCATCTACGATCGGCACATCTTCGCATTCGACGAGACGACGGTCAAAGGACTGGAAGAGATAGCGGAAGGGGCTGAGTTCGGCATCGCCCACGTACGCTCGATGAAACAGTTGGAGGCCGCGCTCGACGGGACCATCGCCGCCCTAGCCCGCATGACTGAGACCCGCGACCCCTACACCGCAGGCCACCAGCGCCACGTCGGATCCCTTGGCTCTTCACTCGGCGCGGCCATCGCCAAACAACATGGGCTAGACGCCAAGATGATCGAGCTCATTCGACAAAGTGGTGAGGTTCATGACATTGGCAAGATTGCCGTTCCCGCCGAGATCCTTACGCGACCGGGAAGGCTCAGTCCTCTGGAGTTCGAGATGGTTAAGCGCCACCCTCTTGTCGGTTACGACATTCTGTCCCAGGCCTCCCTACCCTGGCCGATCGCCGAGGTCGCCCTGCAGCACCACGAGCGCATGGACGGTTCGGGCTACCCGAATGGTCTTCCGGGCAGCGAGATCATCCTGCCCGCGCGGATCATCGCGGTGGCCGATGTGGTGGAGGCTATGACCCAGCACCGCCCCTACCGGCCGGGACTCGGAATCGACGTTGCCCTCGCCGAGGTGACCTCAGGCGCGGGGACGCTATTCGATGCCGAGGTTGTTAGGAGCTGCCTTGCCGTGTTCGAGGCGGGATTCACCTTCGGGAATTCATCATCAAGTCGGGCTGCAGATGCCTCGGGGATTGACTGACTTCAGGGGGCCGCGGCAGCCCGGCTCGTCCTGGATCACTGAATATACGACCTGGTCCAACTTCGATTAGTCGGACATCCATTCATCGAGCCACCAGTCGGTGAGGACTAAGGTCGGCCCTCGGATGCCAATCAGGTTCTTGCTAGGTCAAGCCGCCAGTGCTTGGTGGCATTCCTAATAGGTCTGGACAGCATCACTCTTTGGAGTGATGCTATCGCCGAGCCACCGACACCAGGGCATTGGGTTGGCCAATGACTTCTCCACGACATCTTCTGGAACAGAACATGGGATCTCGGCGACGGTGCAGGCAACCCCATCGAGCATCGATGTACGGTTCTCAGAAGGTCGTTAGCACCTAGCCGCAAAATCGGCCAACGCGCGCAACTGTTCCTCCGTGCCCACGCTGATCAGTACATCTCCCGCTTTGATCGCGTCCTCGGGCGTGGGGTTGGTAACAAAGCTGCCGTCAGGCCGGCGGATTGCCAGCACGAGCGCTCCCGTCTGATCGCGGAGATGTGCTGAACGAAGTGATTTGCCGGCCAATATCGAATCGGTGGAAATCACCAATTCCCCTAGTCGGAATCTGAGACTTCCATCGTGCATCACCACGTCCACAAAATCCACCACATGAGGTTGGGTCACGAATGACGCCATGCGGTCGCCGCCGAGTTGTTGAGGATTCACCACCCTGTCGGCGCCGGCACGCGTCAATTTGAGTTCCGATGACTCGCTGCGGGCACGCGCGATGATCTGGAGGTCGGGTCGAATCGTCTTACTGGCAACGGTCAAGTAGAGGTTGTCTGCATCAGTGTCGAGTGCGGCCACCAAAGTGGCGGCCCGTTCGATTCCGGCCAGAAGCAGAACTTCATCGTCGGTGACGTCTCCATGGACCGTCGCGTAGGGCGCGGTGATCAGTCGTTCCAGATCGCGGTCGACCACCACCACTTCCCTCCCGGCGTTCGTCAAGAACCGGGCCACTTCGCCGCCGACCCGTCCCCAACCGCAAACGATCACGTGCTTCTGCATCCGGGCAATATTTCGTTCCATCTTGCGCCTCCTTACGAGACTTCGCATGTGGCCCTCTACGAGCAACTCAAAAACCGCGGAGAATGTGTACAGCGCCGTGCCCACTCCCACCAGAATCAGAAAGATCGTAAAGGCTTTGGCGCTCGCGCTCAGCTGATGTGGTGAATTGAAGCCGACTGTGGTGACGGTGGAGATCGTCTGAAAGATGGCGTCGAGCAGACGGAAGCCGAGTATCAGATACCCGACAGTGCCCACAACGAGCACCAACGCCAGGGTCCCAAGAGCAATCCACACTCTCCGGAACGGATCTCTCACCGAATTCACTTTAACGAGTCGTTGGGGCAAAGCCCGATTTGGCTTGTGACTCACCTTCCTCGGACACATGTGTCCGACGGGTTAGCCAGTGCTTGGTAGCAAACCTGGGGCGTCGGGCCTCCCACTTTCCCGGCGCGACCTCGAAACAGACAAGCGTCTAGTCGACGAAGACCTCTTCGGCGATCAGCTTCATGCGGGCCTGACGGTGACGCCAGCTGGCCAGTACGGCGATTGCGAGGTTGGCGAGCGCGGCGAAGGCCGTCGCGGTGAGCGCGGCCCAGAGGTGCGCACCCGTGTAGTAGATGATCCACAGCACGCAACTGACGACCCCGAGCGCCCACGAACCGGCCGAGACGCCGCTGGCGTCCTCGTGACGGATGAGCTCGATGATTTGCGGCCCCCGGTTGGTGGTCATGGCGACGCCCGTGCCGTACAGGGCGCCGGCCCATCCCCACACGACGGCCGGCAGCAGGCAGCAGACCGCGAAGAAGACGAAGGCCCGCGAGGCGACGCGCACGTGCTCCCACGGCCTCAGGCGGAACAGGATCGCCAACTGGAGCGGCAGAATGATCAGACTGCCCATGACGACTTCCCACGAACGCGCGACCAGGCCGTAGGTGATCCAGAATCCGCCCATGTAGACGAAGAGCACCCACGTGGCGAGCGACACCCCTTCGACACCCTGGGTGGTGACGCGACGGAACTGGACGTAGGTGGCGACGAGTCCGAGGAGTACCGCGATCCACCCCATCGAGACTGTCAAGGAGTGGAACGTCACCACTCAAGTTTAGGTGTGAAGATATTTAACGTCGGCGATTGGCGGCGGAGATCACGGCCTCGAGGGACGCGTCGAGGATCGACGAACTCATGCCCACGCCCCACCACGTCGTGCCGTCGTCTCCCTCGGCCTCGACGTAGGCAACGGCCGACGCCTCCGAGCCCGCGGTGAGCGCGTGCTCGTGGTAGTCGCGGACCTTGAAGTTGACGTCCATCTCGTTGCGCAGTCCGGCCATCATCGCGTCGATCGGACCGTTGCCCTCGCCCTTCACCGTGACGTGCTGGCCGTTCACCACCAGCTGGGCGAAGATCCGCGTGTTGTGCTGGTCGGCCGAGACCTCGCTCGAGAGCAGCTGGATCTTCGGGCTTTCGGGCAGGTAGGTCGTCGTGAAGACGTCCCAGATCTCGGCGGGCGAGATCTCGGTGCCCGAGGCCTCGGTGAGCTCCTGGACGCGCTTGGAGAACTCCACCTGCATCGCGCGCGGCAGGTCCAGACCGTGCTCGGCGCTAAGCAGGTAGGCGACGCCGCCCTTGCCCGACTGGGAGTTGACGCGGATGATCGCCTCGTAGGTACGTCCCGTGTGCTTGGGATCGATGGGCAGGTAGGGCACCTCCCAGACGTCATAGACGTCGCCGATGGCGACCATGCCCTTCTTGATGGCGTCCTGGTGCGACCCGGAGAAGGCCGTGTAGACGAGCTCGCCCACGTAGGGGTGGCGTGGGTGGATCGGCAGCCGGTTGGCGTACTCGGCGACGTGGCGCACCTTGTCGATGTCGCGGATGTCGAGCTCGGGGTCCACGCCCTGGCTGAACAGGTTGAGCGCCAGGTTGACGACGTCGACGTTGCCGGTGCGCTCCCCGTTGCCGAACAGCGTCCCCTCCACGCGGTCGGCCCCGGCGAGCACGCCGAGTTCCGCCGCGGCGACCGCGGTGCCGCGGTCGTTGTGGGGGTGCAGCGAGAGGACGATCGAGTCGCGGCGCTCGACGTGGCGAAGGAACCACTCGATCGAGTCCGCGTAGAGGTTCGGCGTGTACATCTCGACGGTCGCGGGCAGGTTCAGGATCAGCGGGCGCTCGGGCGTGGGGTCGATGACCCCGATGACGGCGTTGCAGATCTCGACCGCGTACTCGATCTCGGTGCCCGTGAAGCTCTCGGGCGAGTACTCGTAGAGGAACTCCGTCGACGGCGACGTCGATTCGAGTGAACGGCAGATCGCCGCGGCCTCGGTGGCGATGGCGGTAATGCCGTCCTTGTCGAGGCCGAAGACGACCCGGCGCTGCAGCGTCGAGGTCGAGTTGTAGAAGTGGACGATGGCCCGGTGCACCCCGTGCAGCGACTCGTAGGTGCGTCGGATGAGGTCCTCGCGGCACTGGGTGAGGACCTGGATCGTCACGTCCGGTGGAATGAGTCCGTTCTCGATGATCCGGCGCACGAAGTCGAAGTCCGGCTGGGACGCCGAGGGGAACCCGACCTCGATCTCCTTGAAGCCCATGTCCACCAGCTGGGTGAACATGGCGGACTTGCGATCGAGGTCCATGGGGTCGATGAGCGCTTGGTTGCCGTCGCGCAGGTCGACGCTGCACCAACGCGGGGCCTTCTCGAGACGGTGGTTCGGCCAGGTGCGGTCGGGCAGGTCAACGGGCACGGTGGGTCGATACTTGTCGAACGCCATGGGGCTCGGTTGCTGCGGGTTGCGCGCCATGTCCTTCCTTTCCATCAGTGTCCGTGTGCGAGAAGCAGAAACCCCCCGCACCAGCGGGGGGTCTCGGGCGAGCGCGAACTCGCCCTACTGAAGCAGCAGCTCAACGCTTGGACTGGTAGTCATCTGTCCATTCTACCCGCCAGGGGTGAAATGTCCAGAGGGACGGGCAACTAGCCTCGGTTCTCGTGGGCGTACTCAAGACACTCTTCAAACTGACACTCCTCCTCGCTCTCGGCGCGGCGCTCGCCGGCGTCGTGGTGCTGGTCAGGCGACCGAGCACCTCGACGGAGGTCTCGTTCGACGAGTGGCCGGACGTTCCGCGCAATCCCGCGGCATAACGCGCTCTTTCGCACAAACGCAGTACTAATCAAGGAGGAATCATGGCAGAGATGGAATATCGCCGACTGGGCCGATCGGGCCTACGGGTCAGCCTTTTGTCGTTCGGCAGCTGGGTCACCTTCGCCAACAAGGACCAGATCGACACCGCCAAGGACGCCGCCGAGTGCCTCCAGATCGCCAAGGACGCGGGCGTGAACTTCTTCGACAACGCCGAGGGCTACGCCGCCGGCGAGTCCGAGCGCGTCATGGGTGCCGCGTTCCGTGAGCTCGGCTGGGCGCGCCACGAGTACGTCGTCTCCACCAAGCTCTTCTGGGGACTGCACGAGAACGTCAACATGAGCAACACCCTGAACCGCAAGTACCTCAGCCAGGCCATCGACGGATCGCTCGAGCGCTTCGGCCTCGACTTCGTGGACCTCGTGTACTGCCACCGTCCCGACCGCCGGACCCCGATCGAAGAGACGGTCTGGGCCATGAGCGACATGATCACCCAGGGCAAGGCCCTCTACTGGGGGACGTCCGAGTGGAGCGCCGACGAGATCCGCGCCGCCTACGCCATCGCCGACCGGCACCACCTCCACAAGCCGCTCATGGAGCAGCCCGAGTACAACATCCTGCACCGCGAGCGCGTCGAGAAGGAGTACCAGCGCCTCTACGAGGACATCGGACTCGGCACCACCATCTGGTCGCCCCTGGCGTCGGGCCTGCTCACCGGCAAGTACCTGAACGGGGTCCCCGAGGGTTCACGCGCCACGCTGGCGGGCTACGAGTGGCTGCGCGACTACCTGACCGACGAGGGCCGCAACAAGAAGGTCGCCGAGCTGAAGGTGATCGCCGACGAGCTCGGCGTCAGCCTCGCCACGATGTCGCTCGCCTGGTGCGCGAAGAACCCGAACGTCTCGACGGTCATCACCGGTGCCTCCTCGCCCGACCAGGTGCGCGAGAACATGACGGCCCTCGACGTGATGCCGCTGCTGACCAAGGAGATCATGGACCGCATCGACCTCATCAGCCTCTTCTAGGAGAGGCCCTCCTTCTGCTAGCGAAGGGCGATGAGGTGGATGTCCTTGATGCCCTCGGTGGCGCGCAGGCGCTCGATGACGGCGGCCGGCGTGGGCGTCGTCGTCGAGAGCACCATCAGCGCCGTCTCGGACAGCGCGTCGGGGCCGACGGCCATCGAGGCGATCGAGACGTGGGCCTCGCCGAGGGCGACGCCGACGAGGCCGATCATGCCGGGACGGTCGTCGTTGCGAACCACCAGCATCGACGCCGCCGGAGGGATCTCGACGCTGTGTTCGTCGACGCCCACGATTCGCGTCTCCAAGCGCGTGCCGATCGTCATCAGGGTGCCCGACACCGCGTGACCGCCCGAGCGCACCGTGATGAGGTTCACGTACTCGGGTGACTCGACGGTCGAGACCTCTCCCCAGCTGAGGTGGTGGTCGGTCGCCAGCTGCGGCGCGTTCACGAACGACACGCCGTCGTGGCCCGTCGCGCTGAGCAGGCCCTTGAGCGCGCAGAGCGTCAGGATCTTCGTGCCGGCGCCGGCGAGCTCGCCCTGGTAGATGACCTCGAGGTCGGCCGGTTCGCCGTCGAGCAGACCGCCGATGAAGCGACCGAGCGCTTCGGCGAGGCCCATGAAGGGACGCACCACGTTCGAGACGTCACCGGCGGCGACGTTGACGGCGAAGGGCACGAAGTCCCCCGCCAGCGCCAACTCCACCTGCTCGGCGATGGTGATGCCGGCCTTGTCCTGGGCCTCGACGGTCGAGGCGCCGAGGTGGGGCACGACGACGACCGAGGGCAGCTCGAAGAGGGGTGACTCCGTGGTCGGCTCCTTCTCGAAGACGTCGAGGGCCGCTCCCTGGACGTGGCCGTTGCGGATCGCCTCGGCGAGGTCGGCCTCGTTGACGATGCCGCCGCGCGCCACGTTGATGATGCGCACGCCCACCTTGGTCTTCTTGAGCGACTCGGCGTTCAGGAGATTGGTCGTCTCCTTGTTCTTGGGCAGGTGGATCGTGATGAAGTCGCTCTGGGCGAGCAACTGGTCGAGGTCCATCAGCTCCACGCCCATGTGGCGCGCCCGTTCCTCGGAGATGAACGGGTCGTAGGCGACCAGGTGCATGCCAAAGGCCATCGCGCGCTGGGCCACCAGGGCCCCGATCTTGCCGAGGCCCACGACGCCGAGGACCTTGCCGTGCAGTTCGACGCCCTCCCACTTCGAGCGCTCCCACTTGCCGCTCTTGAGCGCCGTGTGCGCCTGGGGGATGTTGCGGGCCTGGGCGAGCAGCAGCGCCATGGTCTGTTCCGCGGCGGAGAGGATGTTCGACTGCGGGGCGTTCACGACCATGACACCGAGTTCGGTCGCCTTGGCGACGTCGACGTTGTCGAGGCCGATGCCCGCGCGCCCGACCACGACGAGGTCCTTGCCGGCCTCGAGGGTGGCGGCGTCGACCTGGGTCGCCGAGCGGATGATCAGCGCGTGCGCGCCCTTCACGGCTTCGACGAGCTCGTCCGGCGAGAGCCCAAGGCGAACGTCGACCTCGTGGCCCGCGTTGCGCAGTTCCTGAAGTCCCGACTCGGCGATCACTTCGGACACAAGTACTCGTGACACGTAAAAACCTTTCGTTTGGTGTTCTTAGGCTAGGCGGTGCAGAAAGTGGTCAACCCGCGGCCACGAGGCCGGCGAAGCGCTCGAGGCCTTCGGCGAGGTCCTGGTCGCCGAGCGCGTAGCTGAGCCGGAAGAAGCCGGGCGTGCCGAAGGCCTCGCCCGGCACCACCGCGATCTTGGCGCTCTCGAGCAGTACCTCGGCCAGCTCGGCCGAGGTCGTCGCCACCCGCCCGCCGAGGGAACGCCCCAGCAGGCCCCTCACGTTCGGGTAGCAGTAGAAGGCCCCCTCGGGTTCGGCGCAGCTCACGCCGGGAATCGCGTTCAGCATCGACGTCATGGTCCTTCGACGCCGGTCGAAGGCGGCGCGCATGAAGGCGACCGCGCTGAGGTCGCCGGTCAGCGCCGCCACCGCGGCGCGCTGGGAGATGTTCGAGATGTTCGACGTCGTCTGGCTCTGGTAGTTGATCGCCGCGCCCATCACGTCGGGCGCGCCGATCATCCAGCCGACGCGCCATCCGGTCATGGCGTAGGTCTTGGCGACGCCGTTCACGACCACCCAGCGGTCGGTCAGTTCCGGCGCGACGACGGGCATCGAGACGTGCTTCACGTCGCCGTAGACGAGGTGCTCATAGATCTCGTCGCAGAGCACCCAGATGCCGTGCTCCGCGGCCCAGCGCCCGATCGCTGCCACGCCGTCGGCGTGGACCACCGCGCCGCTCGGGTTCGAGGGCGACACGAAGACGAGCATCTTGGTCTTGGGCGTGCGGGCGCGCTCGAGCTCGTCGACGGTCACGCGGAATCCGTCGGTCTCGCTGGTCATGACCGGTACGGCCTTGCCGCCCGCCAGGTAGACCGACTCGGGGTACGTGGTCCAGTAGGGCGCGGGGATCAGCACCTCGTCGCCGGGGTCGAGGATCGTCATGAACGCCGTCGCGACCGCGTGCTTGCCCCCGCTGGTGACCAGCACCTGGTGGGCGTCGATCACCAGTCCCGAGTCGCGCCTGGTCTTGTTGACGATTGCCTCGCGCAACTCGGGCAGTCCAGCCGTCGGGGTGTACTTGTAGTTGCTCGGGTCGTAGCAGGCCAACGCGGCCGCCTCGACGATGTGCTCGGGGGTCGGGAAGTCGGGTTCGCCGGCCCCGAAGCCGATCACGGGCTCGCCGGCGGCCTTCAGGGCCTTGGCTTTGGCGTCAACGGCGAGGGTGGCACTGGGCGCGAGACCACTCAGGAGGTCACTGACTCTCGAACCCATGCACGACTCCGTTCATTTTCCGTAAGATTGTAATTCTATGACCTCCCCTGACAACCTCCGTATCCCCGCCGACCTCTTGCCGCGTGATGGACGCTTCGGCGCCGGACCCTCCAAGGTTCGCGGCGAGCAGCTGACCGCGCTGCTCGCCGACGGCGCGACCTACATGGGCACGTCGCACCGCCAGGCGACCGTGCGCAACAAGGTCGGCGAGGTCCGCGACGGGCTCGCCGCCCTCTTCAACCTGCCCGACGGCTACGAGGTCCTGCTCGGCAACGGCGGCACCACGTGCTTCTGGGACGCCGCGACGTTCCACCTCGTCGCCCAGCACAGCCAGCACCTCAGCTTCGGTGAGTTCTCGTCGAAGTTCGCCGCCTGCGTGACCGAGGCGCCGCACCTGAGCGAACCGAAGATCCTGAAGAGCGAGGTCGGCACGCACCCCTACCCCGTCGTCGACGATTCGGTGGACCTCTACGCGCTCACCCACAACGAGACCTCGACGGGCGTCATGATGAACATCGAACGGCCGATCGGTGCCAAGGGTCTCGTCGCGGTCGACGCGACGTCGGCCGCGGGTGGGTTGCACGTCGATCCGACCCAGTTCGACTGCTACTACTTCGCGCCCCAGAAGTCGTTCGCCTCCGACGGTGGCCTCTGGCTCGCCATCTGCTCGCCGGCCGCGATCGAGCGCATCGAGACCCTCGCCGCGTCGGGCCGTTGGACGCCGGCCTTCTTCGACCTGAAGATCGCGCTCGACAACTCGCGGCTCAACCAGACCTACAACACCCCCGCGCTCGCGACGATCCACATGCTCGCCTCCCAGATCAAGTGGATGAACGACAACGGCGGCCTGGACTTCTCGGCTGGCCGCTCGCTCAAGTCGGCCCAGACCCTCTACACGTGGGCCGAGGCCTCGGACTTCGCCACGCCGTTCGTGCAGAACCCCATCCAGCGCAGCAACGTGGTCGGCACGATCGATTTCGACGACACCGTCGACGCGGCGCTGATCGCCAAGATCCTGCGAGCCAACGGCGTCGTGGACACCGAGCCCTACCGCAAGCTCGGCCGCAACCAGCTGCGCATCGCGATGTTCCCGAGCGTCGACCCCGAGGACGTCGCCTCGCTCTGCGCGAGCATCAACTACATCGTGGGGAATCTCTAGTCCCACCGGGGCTCTCGCGGCATCGTGCACGACGCCGGGCGGGCCGGTTAGTCGGTGTCGCCACCGGACACGTCAGAGACCTTCTGCTTGCCCGCCGAGACGAACGGCATCATGCCGCGCAGCTTCTTGCCGATGTCCTCGATCGGGTGCTTCTTGCCCGAGTCGCGCAGTTCGCGGTAGCGCGGACGTCCGATCTCGTTCTCGAGCACCCACTCGGCGGCGAAGGTGCCGTCCTGGATCTCGGTGAGGACCTTCTTCATCTCGGCCTTCACGGCGTCGTTGATGATGCGCGGTCCGCGGGTCAGGTCGCCGTACTCGGCGGTGTCCGAGACGCTGAAGCGCAT